>JAISZH010000143.1 GCA_031269345.1 Desulfovibrio sp.
TCAAGCATTTTAAGTGTAAAATGCTCTAGAACAATTTCAAAATGAAAGTGCTCCGGCAGCCGTGACAACGGACGCCCATAGCGGAGGGGTGTAAGCGCAATCTATTTGCAGTGTTAAGCAATCTATTTGCAGTGTTAAACGCCGATCTGGCCGGATCGGCGAAAATCGCCAGGGTGTCCGGCGTTGGCGCTTAATCATAAGGGCATAGTACTATTTTGGGATTGTACGTCAACCATAATCCACGATACCGCGATCTGCCGTCCCGGCGGCAAATACGGTTTACGGCCGCATCCTCTTCTGATAAAAAGGACAGGAAGCTGTCTCATGCTGATAGATGCGGTAAAAAGCAAACTTTACCGCGAAGACCTTTTCGCCCGGCCGCGAAGGCTTCGGGCGGCGCACGTCAACCCCTCAGGCCATGTCCAAACTCCTGCGCCCGGAAAGCGTCATAACCTGTCACGCCCATGCCGACTACGACGCCCTCGCCGCCATGATCGCGGCCGGAAAACTGTATCCGGACGCGGAACTGCTCGTGCCCACCATCTTAAAACGTCAGGGCGAGCAGATTTTTCTGGAAAAGATGGCCGCCCTGCGCCCCATCCGCCGGAGCAAGGAATGCGATCTATCCGCCCTCAAACTGCTGATCGCCGTGGACACCAGGCAGATATCCCGCCTGCCGCACATCGGCGAAGCCCTGGAAAATCCGGGACTGGAAATCCACGTCTATGACCATCACCCGGACTCCGACAACGACCTCCCCGCCTCCGTGTGCGTGGTCCGGCCCTGGGGGGCCGCCACCTCCATCCTGATCCACCTCATAAGGGACCGGGGCATAGCGCTCCTCCCGGACGAAGCCACCCTTCTCGGCGTCGGCCTGTATGAGGACACCGGCTCCTTCTGTTTCAGTTCGACCACGGAACACGATTTCACGGCCGCCGCCTTTCTGCGCGAATGCGGCATGGACCTGGACGACATAGCGGAAACGCTCGGCTCAGACCTCACGCGCGAGCAGGTGCAGGTGCTGGGGGACATGATCGCCGGCACCGTCACCCACACCATCTGCGGCATACCCGTTTGCATAACGGAAATCATGCTGGACGGCTTCATGGGCGATCTGGCGAGTCTCGTGCACAAGCTCATGGACATGGAAGGGCTCAAATGCCTCTTTGTTCTCGCGGCCATGGGCGACAAAATATACCTGATCGCCAGAAGCAAGCTGCCGGAAGTGGACGTGGCTTCGATCTGCGCCTCTTTCGGAGGCGGCGGACACAGTTACGCGGCCTCGGCGACAGTCAGGACCCAGCCCCTGGTCGAGGTGCGCGGCGAACTCCTGGCCCTTCTGGCCTCGGCAATAGCCCCGCAAATGTCGGTAGGCCGCCACATGACGGCCCCCGCCGTCACGCTAAACGACGGTATGAGCGCAAGTCAGGCGGAGGAGATAATGAACCGCTTCGGCTTGAAGGCGGCGCCGGTGCTGCCCTCGGAGCAGGGCGCGGGCATCGGCCTTATCGAACAGCAGACGGCCGCCAGGGTTTGCGCGCATAAACTGGGGCACCTGCCGGTCACCGAATACATGCAGCGCAATGTCTCCACCCTGACCCCGGACTCCAGCCTTTTTGAAGCCGTGGAGATCATCCTGAAACAACGCCAGCGTCTTATACCCGTTTTGCGCGGCGACGAGGTTGCGGGCGTGCTCACGCGCACGGACATCATCCGCCTGCTCGTGGACGACAGCTTGCGCATCCCAGAAGGCAAACCGCTCTCAAGCGAACACCGGGAAAACGAAGTGGGCGAAATTTTAAAGGAACGCCTGCCGGCCGCCCTGGTCTCCATTCTGCAGCGGGCCGGGGAACTCGGAGACCGGATGGGGGTACCGGTTTTCGCGGTGGGCGGGTTCGTGCGGGATTTGCTGCTCAACCGCCCGAACCTGGACATAGACATAAGCGTGGAAGGAGACGGCATCCTCTTTGCGGAAAAACTGGCGGAGCTCCTGGACGGCAGGGTCAGGGCGCACCAGAAATTCAAGACGGCCGTGGTTTCCTACAAGGACGAAAGCGGACGCGACGCCCACCTGGACGTGGCCACGGCGCGCCTCGAATACTACGAATACCCCGGCGCCCTGCCGACCGTGGAGCTTTCGTCCATAAAAATGGACCTTTACCGCCGCGATTTCACCATCAACGCCCTGGCCATACAGCTCAACAGCGATCGTTTCGGCATCCTGGTGGACCCCTTCGGCGCGCAACGGGACATGAAGGAACGCACCATAGCCATCCTGCATTCGTTAAGCTTTGTGGAGGACCCGACGCGCATACTGCGCGCCGTGCGCTTTGAAAAGCGCTTCAATTTCCGCATCTCCCCCCAGGCCGAGCGCCTGATCAAAAACGCGCTGTCCCTGGGAATGCTCGACAAGCTCTCGGGCGCGCGCCTCTTCAACGAACTCAAACACGTCTTTTCCGAAAAAGACCCCCTCGCCTGCCTGACGCGTCTGGACAACTGGAACCTGCTGCACATGATCCACCCCCTGCTTCGCCTGACCCCGCCAAAAAACGCGGCGCTCTCGGCCATCGAGGAGATCAGACGCTGGTACCAGCGCCTCTACAAGTCGCCCGCCCCAAGACCTTGGGTCCTCTACCTGCTCGGCCTCGCGGACGGGGCCAAATACGTGCAGGTGGCGGAACTGCTGGAACGCCTTGGATTTATCGAAAAAAGCAAGGCCGCTTTTCTCCTTTTGCGCGAAAACTGCCGCCGGGCTTTCAGCAAGTTCTCCTCCCTGACAAAGGACGCCGGGGCGCAGGAAGAGGAGACGCCCTCCCTGCTTCGCAACAGTCAGCTCCACGAACTGCTTGCCCCTCTGGAGACAGAGGGACTGCTCTACATGATGGTCAAATATGGCCCGGCACACCGCATCAGCAGGAACATTTCCTTTTTCCTGAGCGACCTGCGCGACGCCAAAGCCGACATCCGCGGCGAGGATCTCCTGGCCCTGGGCGAACCCCCCGGTCCGCAGATCGGCGCGGCTTTAAACCATGTGCTGGCCGCGAAACTGGACGGAGAGGTGACGACGCGCTCCGAGCAGATCGCCCTGGCCGGCAAATATCTCGCCGTAAACCGCGAAGGCTATGAAGCGGCAATGCGGAACATCTCTGAGGTCATGCGCGGGAGAACCTGATTTGAAATTCGAAACATCCCATTTCCGGATCAAAAATGTCGCCATTTTTGATCCGGAAATGGAAAGCGTGACAGGATGTCACGCCGAAATGCTTCGCATTTCGCGCGGCAAGGCGAAACAGCGCTTTCGCCTCGGCCGCCAGATCAAAACTGCATGGATGCGGTTTTGGTTTGAAATTCGAATCAGACGCTGTCAAAGCGTAAAAATTGCATGACCAGCCCGGCCCGGCCCTGGCTTACGGAGCGCAGGGCCGTGGCGAAGCCGAAAAGCCCGCGCATTGGCGCAAGCGCCCGGATCTGCTTGCATCCCGCCTGCTCACCGATTTCCTCCACCTTGGCAAAACGCGCTCCGAGCAGAGATATGACCGCACCGAGAAAGAGTTCCGGCACGGAGATATCCACGCGCATCACCGGCTCCAGGATGAGCGGGCCGGCCTTTTCCAGAGCCTGACGCAGGGCCTGTTGGGCGGCCATGTGCAGACCCGGAGAGGTGCACAGGCCGTTCGCCTTGCGCCCCATGCGGGTGATGAGAATATCCACGTCATCCACCTCAAACCCCGAAGGTCCGGAGCAACAGGCGTCGCGCACGCCCTGCAGGGCGGCTTCGGCCAGAGCGCGCGACAACTCCGGGGCCGCGTCCGGGGCGAAGGCCGAAACCGTGCCCAGGGATCGCTCGCGCGGCTTCACCCGCAACTCCACATAACCGTAATGCGGCGTCTCTCCAAGACAACGGTCGAATTCGCCGAAGCCGGAAGCGGAGCCGGCGATCGTCTCGCGGCGGAGCACCTGAGGGTTTCCGATGCGCGGCGAGATGTTCCATTCCCGGCGCATCCTGTCCGCCAGAATCTCCAGATGCAGTTCCCCCATGCCGGAAACCAGGCGCTGACCCGTCGCTTCGTTCATTTCCACAAGCAGTGTGGGGTCCTCTGCGCAGAAGGTCTGCAGGGCCAGATCCAGCTTTTCGCCCTCGGCGCTGTTTTTCGGCTCGAAGGCCAGGGAGATGACCGGGCGCCAGGAGCGCAGTTTCTCAAGCAGCAGGGGAGGGCCGGGGGCGGCGAGGGTGTCGCCGGTCCTGGCTTCTTTCATGCCCTGAACGGCCACGATGTCGCCGGCAAAGGCGGTCTGCAGGTTTTCACGCCGGTCGGCGCGCAGGCGAAAGATGCGGGCCGCGACATCCGCCCTGCCTCCGGCCGAATTGACAAGCACGTCGCCTTCGCGCAGGGTGCCGGAATAGAGGCGCAAAAAATGCAATTTCCTCCCGCTGTTGAAAATCACTTTAAAAACCAGGGCGCAGGTCCGGGCGGACGGGTCCGCCCGCACGAGCGTCTCCTCCCCGGTGTCCACGAGCGAGGCCTTGGCGGGAGGGCGCTCCAGGGGACTGGGGAGATAGCGGCATACCGCGTCCAGCACCGGCTGCACGCCTATGTTGCGCAGGGCTGAGGCCGCGAAGGCGGGGACGATGCGCCCGGACAGAACCGCCCCGCGCAGGGCTGCGTCCAGCAACTCGGGCGCAGGGTCTCCGCCCCCCAGGCAGAGATCCAGCAGATGGTCGTCTTCCAAGGTCAAAGCGTCGAGCAGAGCTTCGCGCCAAGGCGCGGCCAGATCCGCTTCAGCGGCGTCCAAAGGCTGGCGGGCGATGGTCTTCCCCTGCGTCCGCGCGTCAAAGACGAGCTTTTCCATGCGCACCAAGTCCACAACCGCCCGGAAATCCTCCCCCTCGCCCAGGGGGATGGTCAGGGCCAGGGGGTTGGCGCCCAGGCGCTCGCGCATGGAGCGCAGCACCGAGGCAAAAGAGGCCCCGGGCCGATCCATTTTGTTTACAACGGCCAAGCGGGGAATGCCGAAACCGTCCGCCTGCCGCCAGACGGTTTCCGATTGCGGCTCCACCCCGGAGACGGCGCAGAAAACGCCTACGGCGGCGTCCAGAACGCGCAGGCAGCGTTCCACTTCCACGGTAAAATCCACATGTCCCGGTGTGTCCACCAGATTTATGAAGCAGTCGTTCCAAGGGCAGGTGATGCAGGCCGAGGTTATGGTGATGCCGCGCTCCTGCTCTTCGGGCATGAAGTCCATGGTCGCCGCCCCTTCGTGGACTTCCCCCATGCGGTGTATCACGTCAGAATAATAGAGGATACGTTCGGAAAAGGTGGTTTTCCCGGCGTCAATGTGGGCGATGATGCCGATGTTGCGCAGACTGGATATGCGCGTGGCTGGATCAGGGCTGCCGCTCATGACAGGCCGCTCCGTTTCCGTCTGATGTCAAAGAGAGACTGCGTCCCCGGAACCAGCCGGGGTCCAGGTCGGGCCAGAGGCGGAAATCCGCGTGGTCCGCATCCACAGTGAATGTGGGCGCGCCGGGTTCTTTGCCGGGGGAAACCGTAAGATCCCTTTGGATGACGCGCAGAGTCGGGGCATGGGTCAGGGACAGGCAGGGCATGGCGTTTGCGTGGGCGAAAGCGGCTATGCCCGCGCTGACTTCGGGCCGTCCCAGCAGAACCGCCCTGCCCCTGCGGCAGCCTGGGCCGGTTTTACGCAGGACCCGCAAAATTTCCGCTTCCGGGACGAGATAGCTTTTTTCCACCCCGGCCAGTTCCAGGGCAGCGAGCAGGCGGGGAGAGGGAAAGGGTTTCCGGCCCGGAACAAAGCAGAACAGAACCGGCGCTCCGGCCAGCAGGGCCGGGAGCAGGGCCGCAAGACACAGAGGCGCGCTGCCGTGGGCGGCTTCGCAGGCAAAAAGGGCGAAGGCGGCAGGGAATTCTTCGGCACGCAGGGTGAAACCCTCGCGAAAGCGCGAACTATGTTCCTCATTCAGGACGCTTTCGCCGAAAACCCGGTACAGACGGGCTATGCATTTTTTGAGCAAAGCCCTGCCCCTGCCCCCGGTTTCAGCATAGGCCGCGGCATGGGCAGCCTCGGGGATCAGACGGCTTTCAAGCCCGGATTCCAGAAGTCTCAAGGCGCGCATTCATTCATCGTCCTTTTCCCGTCCCTCGAAGTCCGGCAGCACCCGCCCCTCCTCTTCAAGTCTCTTCATAAACTTCGCCCGGCATTCGTAACTGCAAAAATGGTGGACCGCGGCGCCGTCGCGCACCTTTATGGAGGACTCCGCTTCCACATAGGCCTTGCACACCGGGTCCTGCACCAGTTCCCCGGAGGCTATCCTCTTTTCCCTGTTCTTATGTTCGGTTTTGCCCTTGCGCCGGTTGTCGTTGGTGAGAAGTTTGTAGAGCACGAAGGCGGCCACCACCAGAAGCAGCCATTTTATCATCGTCATTCTCCTTGCTGGTAGATTACTCCGGCCTCAATGCGAAAATTCAGGCGGCTGAGGGCGTCTTCCACGCTGTCTCCGCAAGGCAGCGCAAGTCCCGGAGCAATCCGCGCAAGCGGCGCGAGGACAAAGGCGCGCTTTAGCATGCGCGGGTGAGGCAGAATAAGCCGCGGATCATTCATAACCTCTTTGCCGAACAACAGCAAATCCAAATCAATGCGGCGCGGGCCGAAACGCCGTCCGCCCCGCTCCCGGCCCAGGCCGTCTTCTATACGCAGCAGGTCTTCAAGGAGGTCGAAGGCGGTGGCGGCGGGGGCGCAGAGCAAAGCGGCGGCCTGATTGACGAAAAAGGGCTGTTCCTTGAAATTTTGCGGCTCGCTCAGGTATTGCGGGGAAAGAGCCAGAATTTCAAGATAGGGCAGAGCCGCTATGGCCGCCAGCGCTCT
>JAISZH010000064.1 GCA_031269345.1 Desulfovibrio sp.
AAGCGTAAGTGCGTGACGCATTTCCAGGCGCGATTTGCGCCGCGTCCCCTGCGGTAGACATCAAGACCGCACTCCCCGGAAAAAGGCGCCGGATTCCCAAGGTCATCGCAAATCACCGCCACTCCCGCGCTTTTCATCTTCCCCTCCTTGCAAATCACCGCCGCTCCCGCACTTTTCATTTTCCCCTCCTTGCCCAAAAAATCTCTATGGCATTTACGCTTGAGATGCTTGCTTAACGGCGGGCAAAGCCCGCCTGTATGCATCTCACGGCAAGGATTTGCCCGCAAATTCTTGCGGAGCGTGTTGGCACTTAAAGTTAACACGCTCTATTGAGATGTCACGCCTGTACTGTCGTAAGCGTAATCCGTTCTATCGCGCCGCCCAGCAACGGCGCCGCCTGACGCTCAATTTCCGCGGCCGCCCTCTCACCCACGTCAGGCGACAGGCGTCCGCTCCCTTCGGCCAGACGCGCCAGCTTACGCATATTACAATTCCCAGCCCGCTCCCCTATACCGAAAACGGTCACGTCAACCGAAGCGGCCCCGGACAGGGCGGCATACAGAGAATTCGCCTCGGCCATGCCCAGATCGTTGTGGGCATGGAAACCAACCTCCAGTCCCTCATCCAGGCAAAGACGCGTCAACTCCCCAACTCCGCCGGGCAGAAGCACGCCCAGGGTATCGCAAAGCCGCGCCCGGCTTATGCCTTTTTCTTTCAGTTCGCGCGCCACGTGCCGCAAAAACGCCCTGTCCGCTCTGGAGGAGTCCTCAAGGCCCGCGCTGACCGCATAGCCCCTGTTCATGGCAAGCTCAGCGCAAGCGAAAAACGCGTCCAAAGCCGCCTGCGGCTCCAAACCGAGCTTCTTCCGGATGTGCAGTTCGGAAACCGGCAGGCAGATATGGATAAGATCCGGCTCGCAGGCGAAAGAGGCCATGATGTCCTCACGCCGCGAACGGTTCCAGACGGAGATCAGAGTTGACGGGCAATTTTCCTTCATCTCCCGGATGGTCGCAACTTCCTCCGCACCCATGGCGGGAACCCCGGCCTCAATCTGACTCACGCCGCAGGCCGCAAGGATCCTGGCCAGGAGAAGGCGCGTCCTTTTGGAGAGGACCAGCCCCGGCATTTGTCCGCCATCGCGAAGAGTCGTGTCAACCAGCCGAAGCCCGGCCTCTTTTTTCATAAATTCGCCTGTGCAGAGAGACAAATTCATCGTCCGCCAAACTTCTCTCCAGAAAACGGCCCAAAGAGCGCGTTTCATCCAGCAGTTCCGAAAGCGTCTCATGATCGCAGCGCAGGCCAAGCTGCGCGCATTTAAGACGCACCGAGCCGCGCCCGGAATGCGGCCCCATCACTATGACGCGGCGCGCGCCAACGCTCTCCGGAGGAAAAGGTTCATAAAGCGTCGGTTCTTTTGCCAGACCATCCACATGGATGCCGGATTCCACGGCAAAGACGCCGGGACCGATGACCGCCTTGTTGTTTGCCGTCGTTTCCCCGCCCAAACGCTCAAAAAGCCCGCGCAACCCGGCCAGAACGCTTGTCTCGCCGCGCGGGCGAAAGCCGGACAGGCACAGGGCCATGACCACCTCTTCCAGCGGGGCGAGGCCGCCGATCCCGGCAAAAGAGCAGACCAGGTTTCTTCCGCCCTGCCTGAGCCACTCCACGCCCAGGGCCGTAGCGCAACCCCAACTGTTGCCGAAAGCCGGCTCAATATCCGGAAACGCCGAACGCAGCCTGGAGAAAAAAATCGGCATATCCCAATGCAGCAGGGCGTCATCCAGCCCGTGCAGGCGTATGTCGCCCGGCAATTCACCGGCGGCGCGGGCGCGGAAAAGCTCATCCAAAGACGCCGCAGACGCGGAATATGCCGCATATACGCCCGAACCCCGGGCGCCAAGACGCCCATCTTCACCCGGCACAGCCGAACCCCGGACGCCAAGACGCCCCTCTTCACCCGGCACAGCCGAACCCCGGGCGCCAAGACGCCCCTCTTCACCCGGCACAGCCTCTTCGATCCGATTCACGCCCAGCGCGCGCATCAGCTTTGTCCATTCGACCGCGTCACGCCGCGCCAGGGGACTCACCCCGGCCAGGAAAACAAGACTGACGTCAATAATCAGCATGTCCGCCAGCACATTTAAAGTTGACACGCTCTAACCGGCGCACAAGCTGATCGCCGCCTCACGCACTGCCTTGTCTATGTTCTCATAAGTGGCGAAGACCGATATCCCGCGTTCCGCGAGCCTGCGGGAAGGAGAATCCCCGATGCGCATGGCCAGCACTCCCTGGCAGTCGGAAACGGCGCTGATGGCCTTGCCGATTCTGCCGGGGTCCGGGGTCTCGTCAGCGCGTTTGCCGCACATGCCGCAGGAAGCGCTGACCCCTACGCTGCGCGTTTCCACAAGACGGCTCAAATCCCCGTCGCTCTCGTAAATATAGAAGCGCTCGGCATGGCCGAAATGCTGGTCAACAACCACCCCGCTGCGCGAGGCCACGGCAATACGCATCGTCCGTTCAAGTTTCCGTCTGTTCGCCTGCGGTCGTTGCCCGCCGAACATTGCGGAACGGTCGTCGTTAAGCAGGCCGACTGCGTCGGCTCTGCACTGGCGGCAGTGGCGCATCTGGGGCATATGCCGCTCACAGCGCTTGCGCAGGGCTGAAATTTCCCTGTTGCTGACCATGGGCATGTCCGCGAAAACGCTGCCGGCAACCGGAATGACCTGCATGATGTTGGTGACAAAAGCGCCGAGTTCTTTCACCCGCTGCACGACTTCCTCAATATGCCCGTCATTTACTCCCTTGATCAGGACAATGTTCACCTTGCAGACCACCCCCCTGTCCGCCAGATATTTCAACCCGGACAACTGGCTGGCCATCAGCACCGCCGCCCCGCTTTCCCCCTCCATACGCCTGCCCAGGAAATCGACATGCTTGTATATGCAGGACCCCACGGCCGGATCGACAGCGTTGATGGTGATGGTGATGTGGCCGACGCCCAGTTCGAGCAGTTCGTCGGCGTACTGGGGAAGCAGAAGGCCGTTGGTGGACAGACAGAAGGTGACGTCCGGATCCGCGGCACGCAAAAGGCGCAAGGTTTCCGCGCTTTGCGCGAAGTTCGCCAAAGCGTCGCCCGGCCCGGCGATGCCGGCCACGGAAATATTGGGCATTTGCTTTTTCATGCGCAAAAAACGGTCCAGGGCTTCTTGCGGTGTAATCACCCGGGTCGCGACGCCCGGCCGGCTTTCGTTGGGGCAGTCGAAATCCCTGCGGCAGTAATTGCAGCTCACGTTGCAGGCCGGGGCCACGGGAAGATGTATGCGCGCAAAATGAGCGCCGGCTTGGTGGGAAAAACAGGGATGAGTCGCGGTGTTGCCTCTGTTGACGCGTATTTTTCGCCCGGCGGCAAGAGCAGCGGACCCGCGTGAGGAATCTTGCGCGCGCAACGCCAGTAGCGCGCCTTGCGCATCCGCTTCCGCCAAAGGCGTAATTGTGCTCCATCCGCCGCAAAGTTCCCCGGCCTGGTCCCGCAAGTTCCCGCGCGGCACAGACGCCTCTTCAGAAATTGCAGTCTGCGTCCGCTCCTGAAGTTCTCGGCGATACACGCCGTCCACCGCGCTGATCAGGCTGTTGGCGCAACGCTCCAGAAGCTCTGTGGCCCCGGAATAACCCCAAAGACGGATGCGCTGCCCGCCTACATGGTCATGCACAGGGAAGGCGCAACGCACCAGGGGGATATTGAGCCGCTCCGACATGCGCCGTCCGTCCGAGCTGCCGAGGAGCAAATTCACCCCGTTGGCCGAAGCTTCGCGCTCTATGGCGGCAAAATCCGCCGCTTCCAGAACGGAACAACGTTCCACAAAAGCGTTGTCCGCGACCGGGCGGATCTCCTCTTCCAAAACGGACCTTATTTCCCGGCAGTCGCCCCCGCAAGCCGCCGTCACCGGCACTATGCCGTTTTCGCAGCACAAGCGGACCAGCCCGTAGACCATATCCGGCTCGCCGAAGACCGCGGCCCGCCCCTGAGCGTTATATTTGTGCGCGTCAATCATGGCATCCAGGCAACGGGCGCGTTCCTCCTCCACGCTTTGCGGGATCTCCGCCCCCAAACCGCGCAGGGCTTCGACGAAAGCATCCGTATCCCGCAAACCCACAGGCGGGTTTAAGCGCAGCAAGGGAACTCCGCATTCTTCCTCCAGCCAGCGCCCCGGAGAATCCGCCTCCGGACAAAATGCCGCGAGTTCCAAAGTGACGCGCGCCCCGCCCATGCGCTCGACCCGGGCCAGAGGCGTGCCTTTGGAAGGCAGGCGATCATAGACGCCCCCGTACCCCCGGTCCAGATTCTCGGAAATGTCCGGCAAAAGAGTAAAATCAAGGCCGGTCGCGTAAAGCATCCCTTTCAGACCCCGCGCGTCCGCCGGACTTACAGGGCCGGTGATCACGTTCACGCCTTCGTGCCGGGCGCAGGGAACGCTCGTCTGGCTGACCAGGGCGCGCAACGCCTTGAACCAGCCTTCGTACTGCGTGCCCGCGTAACCCGCCGAGGAGACGGAGACGATTTTGACCTTGCAGTCCGGGCGGGTCTCGTAATAACGCCGGATCATGGCCGGTATATCTTCGCCTATGGTCTCGGCCAGACAGGTGGTGGACACGCCGATCACCAGCGGCTCATAGAGTTTGATCAGGTTGTCCAGCCCCTTGACCAGATTTTTTTCGCCCCCGAACACCGTGCCTTCCTCCGTGAGGGAAGATGAGGCTATGTCCACAGGCTCGTTGTAATGGGTGGACATATGGCGGCGGATGTAGGTGCTGCAACCCTGGGAGCCGTGCAGGATATTCATGCATCCGGCTATGCCGCAGAAGGCGCTCACAGACCCCAGGGGCATGCACATTTTGCAGGGATTGACGTTCAGGTTGACGAGGACGCTTTTCATATTCCCGTATCCGCCTTCAAACCCGTGCATGCCGCCATACGGGACTGTTCACGGTCATGTTCACCTCGGCGGCGAAATTTTTCAGCCCCTCGAAGCCGGCCAGAGGACGCTTGCGCTCGTGGTTGTGATCGCAAAAGCCTATGCCCAGCTTGTAGGCAAGGGGACGTTCCTTGACCCCGCCAACCAGGATGTCCGCGCCTTTTTCCCGCATAAAGGCCTCAAGCTCGGCCGGATTGGCGTCGTCGAGAATCACTGTGTCCGCGTCCACCAGGGCCTTGAGCACTTCATATTCCTCGGCGCTGCCGGTCTGGGTGCCGACGAGCACGGTTTGCATGCCCATTTCCCGGAACTGGCGCACCAGAGAAATGGCCTTGAAGCCGCCGCCCACAAAAATGGCCGCTTTTCTGCCCTCCAGACGTTCGTAGCAGGGTCGCGTCCAACGCTCCACACGCTTGGTCTCCCGCCGGATCAGCGCTTCAGCTTTGCGCCGCGCCCCGGGTCCTCCGACGAGATCCGCCACCTGCCGCAGGGCCGCGCAGGTGTCCTCAATGCCGAAGAAACTGGCCTTGATCCAAGGTATATTGAAGGTCTCCTCCATGCGCCGCGCGAGATACTGCATGGAGCCGGCGCACTGCACGACATTCAGGCGCGCGGCGGGCGCGCGGATCAGACTCTCATAAGAAGAGTCCCCGGTGAACCCGGCCAGCACGGGAATGCCGATTTCCTTCATGTAGTTTTTGATGATCCACATCTCTCCGGCCAGATTGTAATCGCCGAGTATGTTGATCCCTGCGCTTTCCGGATGTTCCCCGCCACGGGGCAAAAGCTGCATCAGGGCTTCGCAGGCCAGGCGGTATCCCGTGGACTTGTTGCCGGAAAATCCCGGACTTTTGACGGGAATAACCCGGCTGCCCCAGCGTTCCTCCGCCTTGCGGCAGACCGCCTCCACATCATCGCCTATCACCCCCGCGATGCAGGTGGCGTAAACAAAAATGAGCTTCGGCGCGTATGCGGCCATGACCTCGTCAATGGCGGCGGAAAGTTTTGCCGCCCCGCCGAAGACTATGTCTTTTTCCTGCAAATCCGTGGAAAAACTGTTCCGGAAAAGCTCCGATCCGCTGCTCAGGCTGCCCCGGATATCCCAGGTATAGCTCGCGCAGCCTATGGGGCCGTGTATGATATGAAAGGCGTCCGTTATGGGGTTCAGCACCACGCGCGCCCCGCAATAAACGCAGGCCCGCTGACTGACCGCCCCGGAGACGCTGGCCGCGTCGCAACGGATGTCCTTTGCGGCGTCCGTCCGCGCGCGCACGATGGAGCGCTGACGTTCTTCCAGAATATGATCCCGCATCTTTTTCCGCCTTTTGAGCAGTTAACGCTTGAACCAGTTCGCTCGTTTCCTTCGTGAACCGCTCTACATTACCACGTCCAGGTCTTCGTCGGCCGCGTCCCGGTCCTGACGGTCCATCAGGGCGCCGGCGATTTTTTCCGCCAGGAGCATCCCGCCCCGGTAGCCGACAATAGGCATATAGCTGTGCCCGTAACGGTCAAGGATGGGGAAACCGGCGCGTACCAGGGGGATGTCCTCGGCCTTGGAAATCTGCTTGCCGTAGGAGGTTCCGAGCAGCAAATCCACGGGTTCGTTTTTGATCCACTGATGCAGTTCAAAGAGGTCCGCACCGGCCTTGACCTTGCATCCCTTGACGCCGAAACGCTCCAACTGGGCGTCGATCCCGCGCGTAAAGGCCTCGCCCGGGGTGCCGGTGAGTACATAGGCCGGGCGCATGCCCAGTTCCAGAACAAAGCCGGTCAGCCCGGCGACGGTGTCCGGATCCCCGTATACGGCCACCTTCTTGTCATAGAAGTAAGGATTGGCGTCCAGCATGAGGTCCAAAAGCCGGCCCCGCTCCTCCTCCAGTTCCGCCGGAACCTGTGTGCCCGCCGCCTCCGCCGCTGCCATGACCAGTTCATCCGTAGCCATGATGCCGATGGGCAGGGGCAGGACGAGATTGGGCACCTTGCATTTCTTTTCCAGAACGTCCGCAGGCTCGGCGCAGGCGAAAAAGCCCAGAGCCAGCGCCTTTGCGCAGGAGCCAAGGGCGCGGATGTCCTCTATGGCCGCGCCGCCTTGCGGGTACATCTCATAAGTGTTGGTCATGGGCGCGTCCATGACCCCGCTCTGATCCGGAAACATGACGAAAGGCAGCCCCACAAGCTTCAGCAGGCGCTTCAATTCGCGCAGGTCGCCGGGATTGAGGAAGCCCGGCAACACGGCCGCAGCGCCCCCGGAAGAGGACTCCCCCCGCGCCAGATAGCGGATGAACCCGGCCAGCATGTTGGCGTATCCGGTGACATGCGAGCCCACGTAACTCGGGGTGTTGGCGTGCACGACAACTTTGCCTTCCGGAACCTGCATGTCCAGAATGATCGTACTCAGGTCGTCTCCGATCGTTTCAGAAAGGCAGGTGGTGTGCACGGCTATGACGTCCGGATCATAGATGTCGAAAATGTTCTTGACCGCCGTGCGCAGATTGGCGCCGCCGCCGAAGACCGAAGCCCCCTCGGTGAAGGAACTGGATGCGGCGATGGCCGGTTCCTTGAAATGCCGGGTGAGTAAACTCCTGTGGTAGGACACGCAGCCCTGGCTGCCGTGGCTGTGCGGCATGCACCTGCGTACCCCGAGGGCGGCGTAGAGCGCTCCCACCGGCTGGCATGTCTTGCAGGGATTGATACGCAAGGCGTTGCGCGGACTTATTTCTTTCGGGGTCAAATCAAGCATGGCTGTCCCTCTGGCCTTCGGCCGCCGATTTCTCCGCGTTTATTTTCCAGGGCGGGGACACCATCCCCCAGGCCGGGGCCTGAAGCCCCATAACCAGATCCCGCCCGAAGACCACCGCCCCCTTGTATCCGGCATAAGGGCCGCTGTAATCGTAACTGTGGAGCTGGCGCGAGAGGGTGCCGCCTTTTTGCAGCACATACTTGTCCTTTATGCCGGAGAAGAAAATGTCCGGTTTGAGCAGATCGGCGAAAACCCCGGTTTCAAAATGGTTGAGGTCGTCCACTACGTATGTGCCGTCCGGCATATCGCGGATCATGCCCTTGTAGTCCTCAAGGCCGATGGTGTTTTTGAGCTCCTCGTAGCGCTGCGGGCTTAAAAACACCCGGTAGCGCTTTTCGTCCTTCATTATCTCCGCCTGCTCAATATTCTTGCTGTCGGCGTCCTCCCTGATCGCGGGGATGATCTCACGGCCTTCGTAGTCGTCGCGATGGGCGAACTCGTAACCGGCAAGCACCGTGGACACGCCGTATTCGCTCAAAAGTTCCTGATAATGGTGTGATCGGCTCCCCCCGACAAAAAGAGCGGCGGTTTTTCCCTGCAATTTTTCCCGGAAAAAGGCCATGTCGTCGGCAATGGCCGCGGTTTCCCCGGCTATGACCTCTTCCGTGCGCTCCATGAGCTCCTCCGCCCCAAAGTATTGGGCCAGATTACGCAGGCTCCCGCTGATGGATTTCAGGCCGATGAAGTTGACCTTGAGCCAGTCCGTGCCGTAAGCGGTTTTCATCATCTCGGCCACATAGTTGATGGAGCGGTGGCACTGCACCAGGTTGAGAGTGGCCGTATGGGCGCGGGAAATGGCCTGCACGCTGCCGTCGCCGGTGAAAACCGAGACCACGTCGTAGCCGATGCGCCGCAGAATGCGCTCCACTTCCCAGCCGTCGCCGCCTATGTTGTATTCGCCGAGCAGATTGACGGGGTATTTGCCCGTCGGAGCCAGATCGTTGCTGCCTATGATGCGCTTCATCAACCCGTTGTTGGCAATGTGATGTCCCCCGCTCTGGCTTACTCCCTTGTAGCCCTCGCAGGAAAACGCAACGCAGGTTATGCCGTATTCCCGCTCCGCCTCGGCCGCCACCGAGTGGATGTCGTCGCCGATCAGGCCCACCGGGCAGGTGGAACAGATGAGAATGCTTCTGGGCTTGAAAATCTCCATAGCCTCTCTGATGGCGGCGCGCAGCTTCTTGTCTCCGCCGAAAACGATATCCGGTTCCTGCATATCCGTGGAAAAGCAATACTGGATGAAATTTCTGCCGTCTTCATCCGGCCGGGCCTTGTTGCGGCGCGTTCCCCAGGAATAGAAGCCGCAGCCTATGGGGCCGTGGGTTATGGTTACCGCGTCCTTGAGCGGACCCACCACCACCCCCTTGCAGCCGGCGTAGCAACAGCCCCTGTTGGTCATAATTCCGGGAATGGCGCGGGTGTTGGCCGCTATCTCCGGATTCTCCGCTTCCGCCTTGTTGATGCGCAGGATATGATCCTTGCGGTTCTTGAAGACTTTGGCGTTATAACTGCCAAGTATTTCCGCTTTTACATCCATTGCCGGCTCCTTGCGTGTGGAGGCTTCGCCTCCGCCATTCCGATTCGCTTTCTATCGAAAGCAAACCGGTGTTACACTTCATTCAATTCCCCCAGGCGCACGCTGTAGGATTCCGCCACCGGCAGGACGAAGATCTTGCCGTCTCCCGGCTTTCCGGTGGAATTCACGGCGATAAGCACATCCACCGCGTCCTTGACCCTGACGTCCGGCACGACAAGGGAAAAAATCCTCTTGGGGATCAGCCGGGTCGCCTCGGTCATGGACTCGCCGACAGCGGTCATGGGCAGATTGCCGCTTTCCATAATCAACTTGAACAGGGCAGGATCGACGAGCTTTTTCCCCCGTCCGAGGCAGGCGGCGCAGGTGAACCCGGCGAATCCGGCTGCGGCCAGAGCGTTTTTGGTATGGTTGACTTTGGTGCTGCGCAAAACGGCGAGTATTTCCTTCATGGTCCACCTCCATGGCATTTACGCTTGAGAAGCTTGCTTGACGGCGGGCAGATCCCGCCTGTAAGCATCCCGCGGCAGAGATTTGCACGCAAATCCCCGCAGAGCAGTTCACTCGTTTCGTCCGTGAACCGCTCTAAAGTTGACACGCTCTATAATTCGACCTTGCCGGAGCTGACCGTGTAAGCCTCTTCCACCGGTGTGACAAAAATGCGCCCGTCTCCGAAATGGCCTTCGCCGGTTCTGGCCGTGCGCATGATTATGCTGATCACGTCGTCTTTGTCTTCGTTGCGCACCACTATGAGCAACATCTGCTTGGGCAGTTCGTCGTAATGGATGTCGCCCAGGGTGATCCCCATCTGTTTGCCGCGCCCGAACACGTCCAGCCTGGTGACGGCCGGGAACCCCGCTCCCATCAGTTCAGTGAGTACGACATTGGTTTTTTCCGGCCGGATAATAGCCCGAATCATCAGCATTTTTTCTCCCCGCGCATTGGGCTTTTATTGTATGCGCATCAAATTAAACTTTTCCAACACAGGATCGTCAGCCGCGAAGCGCGGTTTTTGCCGGCCTGCTACCCCAGGATCGTCAGCCGCGAAGCGCGGTTTTTGCCGGCCTGCCGCGGGTCTCCATGCGTAAACCCGTAATTCTGAAAAGGTGATCAGGCGTCCATCAGCCCGTGTTCCATGAGCAGTTCCTCAAGCCGGTCCTGAGTGAGGGGGCTTGGAATCACGAACATGTCGTTACCTTCGATTTTTTTCGCCAGAGCGCGGTATTCGTCGGCCTGGGCGCAGCCGGGGTCATACTCGATGACCGTCTTTTTGTTTATTTCCGCCCGCTGCACCATGTTGTCGCGCGGCACGAAATGAATCATCTGCGTCCCCATTTCCCTGGCCACGGCCCCGACCAGATCGGCTTCGCCGTCTACTTTGCGGCTGTTGCAGATAAGCCCTCCCAGGCGCACTCCGCCGGTATTGGCATACTTGCGGATGCCCTTGGAAATGTTGTTGGCCGCATACAGGGCCATCATCTCGCCGCTGCAGACGATATAAATCTCCCTGGCCTTGCCCTCGCGAATGGGCATGGCGAAACCTCCGCAGACCACGTCGCCCAGCACGTCATAAAAGACGTAATCAAGGTCTTCAGTGTAAGCGCCAAGGCGCTCCAGCAGATTTATGGAAGTGATTATGCCGCGCCCGGCACAACCCACTCCGGGTTCCGGACCCCCGGACTCCACGCAGCGTATCCCGGAAAACCCCGACTTGAGCACCAGGTCCAGTTCAATGTCTTCACCTTCCTCGCGCAGGGTGTCCAAGACAGTGGCCTGCGCCAGGCCGCCCAGAATCAGGCGCGTGGAATCCGCCTTGGGGTCGCATCCGACGATCATAATCTTCTTGCCCATCTCCCCGAGACCGGCGTTCAAATTCTGCGTAGTTGTAGATTTGCCTATGCCGCCCTTGCCGTAAATTGCCACTTGACGCATTGGAACACTCCTCACTGTCAAATTATCCACCTGTTCGGGATAAATTCACGCATTAGCCGCTTCCCCTAAGCAAAGAATGGTCCAAAAAATAATATCTAATAATTAAAGGATAATATAAAATAAGTGTAGTCCTTGGGCGATATAAACTACGTTTATGTTAATTTTTTTCAACGAAATTGTCTTTATCATGCATTTCTCCTGACGGGAGGACGGAAGAGGCAAAAATTAACCTACGAAAATGAATAAAATGCAGGGAAAATATTCACTTCGCCCGGCAGTCCTACAACAGGCGGTTGCGGGAAATTTCGCCAATTTTCCGTTTGCCGCACCGGACAAAAACTGGCATAATGGTTTACTACCGGTATCCGCATCAAAAGGTAGAAAAACATTTTCCCGACATACACGTTAGAGCAAGTTCACTTTGGAATTGCTCCGGCGGTCGCGGGAGCGGACGCCCGCAGCGGCAGGCGGACTTTGCCCGCCGCAAGCGAGCTGTTTCAAGCGTTACTTGCTCTAAAAACGGAACTTTTTACTGCGGGATCGTCAGCCGGGGAACAACGTTTGAAGAGGATGCCCGCATCTGGCAAACAGCGCGTAACGCGCCCGGCATCCGCAAAAAATATTGGAGGACATCATGGAAAAAAAAGCCGCCGTACTGGTAGGAAGCCTGCGCAGGGAATCCTTGAACCGCAAACTGGCCCTGGCTCTGGAAGACATTGGCTCCGGGCTCCTGAATTTCGACATAATTCCTTTAGACGCCGTGCCCTTGTTCAATGAAGACCTGGAAGCGACGCCGCCAGCCGCCGTGCTCGACATGAAAGAACGGGTCCGGGCGGCGGACGCGACGCTTTTCATAACTCCCGAATATAACCGGGGTCTCCCGGCGGTTATGAAAAACGCCGTGGACTGGTGCTCAAGACCGACAGGCAAGGGTGCCTTTACCGGCAAGGCGGGAGCCATAGCCGGGATAAGCCCCGGCGCGATCGGCACTGCCCTCGCCCAGTCCCAGCTCAAACCCATCCTGGTTATGCTGGGTATGCGCCTCATGGGCCAGCCGGAAGTCTACATCCAGGGAGGCCCCGCCTACTTTGACGCCTCCGGTAAGGTGGCCGACCCCAAAAACCGCGACTTTCTCGCCCTGTTTCTGAAACGTTTCGCGGTCTGGATCGGCTAGGACGGTGACGAGCGCGACGGAAGCCGGGCTTTTGCGTGAACTGGTCATGATGCAGGCCCTGCAACTCGAACTCACCCGGAAAAACAACGAATTGCTGGATCGCCTGGCCGTCACCGCTTCCATGGATTTCCTGACGCGCATGGAAGGCACGGACGGCAAGGCCATGTCAGATCTCTATACCCGCATGGTCGGGGCGCAACAATAGGAGAGTGGCATGCGGGCTTTTGACAAAAACTTTGACCGGAACGGCTATTCTACGGGCAGGGACTCAATTTCCGCAATGGTAAGGCCGGTTGCTTCGGCAATGACGCTGACGGAAAGCCCTGCTTTCCGCAAATTTACGGCAACTTCAGCCATGCCTTCAGCCTTGCCTTCAGCCTTACCTTCAGCCCTGCCTCTGGCCTCGCCTATGGCCTCGCCTTCAGCTCTGTTCAAACGATAGCGGGCTTCTTCATCCCAACGGGCCTTATCCCAGGATTCTTTCTGGCGGCGAATAATTTCGTCCGCGCTCATTTCCATCAACCGGGCCACGGGCTTTCGCAGTTCGGGATATGTCTGCTCCAGCATGGCAAACTCCTCCTTTGTGCCGGAAGCCAAAAATTTCAGCCAAGGCCAAACTTTCCGGCCATCCTCCGTCACAGGTATCTTGCACAATTCCAAAATATGAAACTCCAGCGCGTCCGTCAAGACAATGCGCCCGTCTTCGCTACGCAGCTTGAAACGGGTGTGGTAATCCGTCGTCTCCTCAAACAAGGGAAAATCCGTGATCAGCACGGAAATTACCCAGTTGACTTTTTTATACGGTTCTCTGGTTTTGATCTGTTCTCCAAGCAGTTTCGCGCCGTACACCGCCATGCGTTCGCACATTTCTCCCGTGTCGTCGCGCTGAATTTCGACATGGATAATCTTC
>JAISZH010000201.1 GCA_031269345.1 Desulfovibrio sp.
CGATCGCGTCCAGCGCAAATCCCGCTTTAAGCGCATCCTCCAAGGCGTCCAGTTCATCTTTGGCGTTGCGGATCAGCCCTGACTGGCGCAGATTGGGGGCCAGATCCCCCTCCGCTTCGCGCCCGACAAGCAAGGCGGCGCGCACCGCGCCGAGCAGTTCCTCAAGGCCGGCGCCGGTTTTTGCGGATATGGCAAGACAGGTACAAATATTTTCCAATTCTCCGTCCCTTTCCATCGGCTCCGCCGCATCAAGCCCGGGCACCTCCGGCGCGTGAAAAAAATCGTGTCCGTCAGGGCCGGCATCAGGGTAATCCACCGACTGCGCGCGGCCAATCGCGGTTATGACCTGCGCGCGGAAGGCGGCGCAATGCGCGGCCATGCCTTCGCGCCAGGACACGTTCGGGCCGGATGCCGGTTCATACGCGGCGTCCGCGCGGATAAGGTCGGATTTGTTCAGGGTCGCAATGATTTTCCCCTGCTTCAGTTTGTCTCCGTGCCGGAGGAAAAAGTCGGCTTCTTCGGGCATAAGCCCGTCCCTTGCGTCTTTGAGATAGATTATCAGGTCGGCGGCGCGCGCCAGTTCGTGCGTCCGCCGTATACCCTCGCTCTCCACGCGCGCGATTTTGTCATCCCCCCCGTTTTGCCCTTCCGTCCCCGGCCTTTCGATCTCTCCATCCTCCAAGTTCCGCAGCCCGGCGGTGTCGGCAAGGCGTAGCGCCAAACCTCCTGTATTGATATTTTCCTCAATATAATCACGGGTTGTTCCCGCTTCTTCAGAAACGATGGCCCGTTCCCGGCAGAGCAGGGCGTTGAGCAGGCTGGATTTTCCGGCGTTGACCCTCCCGCAGAGCACTACAGACGCCCCTTCGCGCCAGAAGCGGGCGCGGGTGTAAGCGTTCAGAAGCCTTTGCAGGCTGTGGCGGCAAATATCCAAGGTCTGAGCAAAGACCGCCGGAGATAAAAGTTCCGCTTCCTCTTCTGGAAAATCCAGGGCCAGAATACATTGGACGCGCATGGCATCAAGAGTTTCGCGTATCTTTTGGATTTCCCGTCCGAGCGACCCGCCGAGTTTGGCGGCGGCAAGTCTTGCTCCGGACGGGGTTTTCGCGTCAACAAGTTCGGCCACCGCTTCCGCCTGAGTCAGGTCCATGCGCCCGTTCAGAAAGGCGCGCAAGGTGAATTCTCCTGGTTTTGCCGGTCTCGCCCCGGCGTTCACGACCGCTTCCAGCAAAGCGCCGGTCACGCCGGGTCCGCCGTGGCAGTGGATTTCGCCCGCATCTTCGCCCGTGGCGGAAGCAGGGCCGGGCATGTATACCGCCAGCACCTCGTCCAGACGGCGGCCTGTCTCGTCCAGGGCATAGCCGTGATGCAGGAGGCGGGGGAAAAATGCAAAGGCATCCGGATCGCCCCCCGCAGGGGATTTTCTGGAGGCGGTTTTTGCGGGCAGGAAGATGCGGCGCAGAATTTCCTGAACTTTCGGGCCGCTGAGACGCAGGACGGCTATCGCCCCCAAACCCGGTGGAGTGGCGATGGCGACGATGGTGTCAGATCTGTTCATCGGAACCGGCAAAGTCATGCAGACGTTGCTCAAGAGCGGCGCGTTGCTTGCGTTCCCGCGTTCCGAGCGGCTTCAGATTTTCAAATTCCCCTGATTTTTCCTGTTTGCGGGCAAAGATGAGAAAGCCGGTATGTGCCGTCATGCGATCCGCCGGGCGCAGGCGATCCGCCACGGCTTTCCATGGGCGCACAAGAATTTCCTCCACCTCGATCTCGTCAAAGGCCAGCCTCTCCATACCTTTGAGCAACCGGGAAACCTGATCCGCGGTGGGCAGCAGAAAGGCGAAGACGCCGCCTGGTTTCACCGCTTTTTGGGCCTGTTCCAGATAATTCCAGGGTTCACGCAGATCCAGAAAAAGGGCGTCCGCGTCCTTTTGCTCAAAACCGTCTTTTATGTCGCGCAGGTACTGGGTCACGTTTTCTCCAAGCCCCGCCCAGTTCAGATTGCGCCGGCAGAGGTCGAAAAAATCCCGGCTGACCTCATAGCTGTAAATATGACCCGATCCACCGCAAAACCAGGACAGGGCCAAGGTTAGTCCGCCCGATCCGGACCCGGCCTCGATGATGTTCCGGTCCCGCCCGACCCCGAGACGCATGCATATATACCCGATATCCTTAGGATACATGATTTGCGTACGGCGTTTTACGCCGCGCACCAAATCATAAAGGGTGGGCCGCTGAATCCGGTACGGGACGCCCTGAAGCGTTTTCACTTCCGTGCCGTAGTCGGCGGCGGCCAGACACGTTGCGGGCAGCACCCCGTCATTGCCGTGAATGTCTTCGCCCTGCGTCAGGCGGCGCAGGCTGCGCTTGCCTGATGGAGCGACAAGTATGAACAGTTCTCCGTAGGTAGGCATATTCGCGGATCAGTCTCTGAACATGGCACCGCCGGCCGCGGAGCCGACCTGGCGCGCGTAACGGCGCAGGAAGGGCGAAGAGATCTTTTTTTCCACAGGCTTAAAGGCGGCAAGACGTTTTGTCAGGCTGTCCCCGTCCAGCATAAGTTCCAGTTTGCGCCCCGGAATGTCGATGAAGATGGCATCTCCGTCTTCCACAACGCCAATCGGCCCGCCGTCCGCGGCTTCCGGGGAAACGTGCCCTATGGCCGCGCCCCGCGATCCTCCGGAAAAACGCCCGTCCGTGATCAGTGCCACGTCCCCGTCCAGACCCATGCCGGCTATGGCGGAAGTCGGGGTGAGCATCTCCCTCATCCCGGGTCCGCCGCGCGGGCCTTCATAGCGAACCACCACACAGTCCCCCGCCTTGATCTTTCCGCCCAGTATGGCCGCAACTGCCTCTTCCTCAGAATTGAAAACCCTGGCCGTGACTGTGCGCCGCAGCATGGAGGGGAGAACGGCGAACTGTTTGACAACGGCCCCGTCTGGGGCAAGATTGCCTCTGAGTATGGCAATCCCTCCCTCCGGGTAATGCGGATTGTCCAGAGGACGGATGACTTCCGGGTTCCGATTCACGGCCTTCAACTCTTTCAGGTTTTCGGCAACGCTGCGCCCGGTTACGGTGAGCGCGTCCGCCTGCAGGAGGTTTCCCTCAAGAAGCGTGGCCATCACGGCCGGGATGCCTCCGGCGGCGTGCAAATCCTGGATATGCGGCCGGCCGGCCGGGGAGAGCTTACACAGATTCGGCGTCCGGCGGCTGATCTCGTCGAATATCTCCAGAGTAAGCGGCAAACCGGCCTCGCGAAAAATAGCCGGCAAATGCAGAACCGTGTTCGAGGAACCACCTAGGGCCATGTCCACAGCGGTGGCATTGGCCACGGATTTTTCCGTGACTATGTCCCTAGGGAGGATGTTTTTCTCAAGGAGGGCCATGACCCCGGCCCCGGCCTGCTTGGCCAGACGGACGCGGTCCGCCGACACGGCAGGGACGGTGCCGTTCCCGGGAAGGGCCAGGCCTATGGTTTCGGCTATACAGTTCATGGTGTTGGCCGTGTACATTCCGGCGCAGGAACCGCATCCCGGACAGGCGTTTTCCGCAAGCCGCTCCAGTTCATCTTCGTCCAATGTCCCGGCCCGCACCCGGCCCACGCCTTCAAACACCGCAATCAGATCCGACGCGGCCCCGTTCCGATCCGGCATTTCCGCACCCGCCAGCATGGGACCTCCGCTGACCAGGATGGCTGGAATATTCAGGCGCAACATGGCCATGAGCATTCCGGGGACCGTTTTGTCGCAGTTGGGGATTAGGACAAGGGCGTCAAAGGGATGGGCATTGGCCATGAGTTCAACGGAATCGGCGATAATTTCCCGGCTGGGCAGGGAAAATTTCATCCCCTCGTGGTTCATGGCCAGTCCGTCGCAGACGGCTATGGCCGGAAATTCCAGGGGCGTACCCCCGGCGCTGCGTACCCCGGCTTTTACCGCCTCGGACAAGGCGCGCAGGTGGATGTGCCCGGGGACTATTTCGTTGAATCCGTTCACTATGCCGACAAGAGGACGCCCGATTTCTTCCCTGGTCAGACCCAGGGCATAGAGAAGGGAACGGTGCGGGGCTTTTTCCAGTCCCTGCGTCATGCGCAGACTGCGTGTGCTTTTCATGGGAAATTCCCTGTTCAATTTTCTGATGGTTAGCTTACAGTGTCGCGTCAAGCGACAGTATCAGTTCACTCGTTTCATTAGTGCGGGCGCGATATCTTACCGGGCTTCCGCATGGGAATCTTGTTGACACTGCTTGGGATGACTTGTAGTTCCCAATGCCGGAATTTGCAAATAAAATATGCCTCGGCGCCTGTGCGGCAATGGTTCGTCCAGGCGGTCGGGAAACCGGGACCATGAGTATGCCATCCTCCAGAACCTTCCGCATGACCTGTATTGCGGAAGAAATTCCCCAGGCGGAGGATCTGCTGCGCGCCCAAGGTTTTGTTTTTGATGCGGATCCGTTTTACTCTTCCGCCCGCCGTCTGCTGCGCTCTCCTCTTCCTCTTGGGGCGAGCTTTGCCGCTTTTTTCGGCTGCATTTATATCCAGGACCGTTCATCTATGCTCCCCCCTCTGGCATTGGCGCCGGCGACGGGCGAGAATATACTGGATCTTTGCGCCAGCCCGGGTGGAAAGACTTCCATGCTTGCCCGTATGGACGAGGACTGTTTTGTGCTCGGCAACGAGCCGGCGCCGAAACGGCTGACTGTATTGCGCGCCAATCTGCACGCGCAGAATCTGTTTAACTGTGCCACAGTTTCCTGTCCCGGCGAAGAGTTTCCCCTGCCGGGAGGTTTTTTTTCAGGTTGGGACGCTGTCTTGCTGGACCCTCCGTGCAGCGGCTGGGGGACGGTGGAAAAAAATCCCAGGGTGCTAAAGCTCTGGCGTGGTGACAAGATAAAAACCCTTACCGGTCTGCAACGCAGGCTCCTCACGCGGGCGGCGCACCTTTTGAGACCCGGCGGACGGCTGGTCTATTCCACCTGTACCGGCAACAGCGCGGAGAACGAAGAGCAAATACGCTATGCCTGTGAAGAGCTCGGCCTGGTATTTCTCCCCATGTCCTTCACCCCTTCCTTTTTTGCTTTGGAAGAAGCCCGCCTGCCTCAATACAGCGGGGTATGGCGGGTAAGAACGGGTAGTGAAGGGCCTTGCGCGGGCGATTTCGGCGGGCAGGGTTTTTTTGTGGCTTTGCTGCGAAAACCTGGTGATTGCCGGATCTCCGGCAAGGAGGGCGCGAGCGGCGGCGCGTCCGGAACTGAAGAACGTCTAGGAAGGGGAAACGGCGGAGACAATGTTCTGGAGTTAGTTATCGGACGTGAAAGCCTTGCCGGGCCGTACCTTGATCCTTCACTGCTCCCGGGTGGCGATGTTACGGCCTTTGGGAGCCGGATATATTTCCTTCCCAAGACCCTGCGTTCGGTCCCTGAGTTTGCCGTTCGATCTCTACGCAGGCGGGGTTTTCTCCTGGGCAGCGTGGGTGCGGACGGGGGGATTCGCACGGACCCCAGGCTGCGTGCGCTCATGCCGACGCGCGCAGCGCTTGCGGCCTCCGGCACGCCTTTCATTTCGGTGGACGAAGCCGCGCCTCTGCTTGATCTGCTTGAAGGCCGCGGCCTCGGCGTCAAGACCGGGACGAAGGAAATAGGCCTTTATTTCCGCGACCTGCCTTTGTGCAGGCTTTCCGTCAAGGCAGGCAGAGCGGTTTTGCCGCCGCCAGGGAAGCCGGGTTAAG
>JAISZH010000021.1 GCA_031269345.1 Desulfovibrio sp.
ATCATTAAGCGATACAGATAATGGAGCCAGTGCAAAGTCAAAGGCATCAATGGACTGAAGCATTGGACAAATCAAAAGATCAAACCGGCAAGCGCAGTGTTGGTTTTTTGTTGGAAAAAGTGTGGGAATGACTGAATATTGCCCGACATGAAGGCTGTCAAAACCAATGGGCAGACACAACAAATTCTCTTGCACGGCGAAAAGAAAGCCGACCCAAATTGAGTCGGCCGAATCATCTGATTGCCAGGAAAACGCACAAAACCCTGTCGTATGGGCGTTTATGTTTTTTCAACGAGATCCCCCTTTTATCATTTTTTAGCCGGCGCGCCCCTGAGCCGGTATCCTTCGCCGTTCATGTTGAGGATCGCCGAGCGGTGTATAAGGCGGTCAATCAGAGCCGTGGCCATGATCGGGTCGCCAATAAAATTCGGCCACTTGCTAAATTCCAAATTGCTGGTGATCATGGTGCTGCGGACTTCATATCTGCCGGCCAGGACTTGGAACAGCAACTGGGCGCTCCTTTGGTCCAGTGTCATGTAGCCCAGCTCATCCACGCATAGCAGGGCGCATTTGTGCAGGGCGTTGAGCATTCCGGCGAGTTTTTTCTCCGATTGTGCCTCGGACAGCCTGACCGCCAGGTCACAGGCCCGGCAAAACCGGACGGAATAGCCTTTGCGTATCGCCTCCATGCCAATGGCCGTCATCAGATGCGTCTTGCCGGTTCCGGAGTTGCCGATTGCGCAGACATTCGTCCTGTCCTTGATGAAATCGCACACGGCAATTTCCAGAACCTGCTCCTGCTTGAGATAAGGCAGTTTGGCGGAGTCGAACTCAAAGGTGTCCAATGTCTTGAGGATGGGGAACCCGGCCAGCTTGATGCGCCTCTTTAACAATTCCCCATTCCGCCGGTCATTCTCCAGCCGCAGCAGCGTCAAAAGGTTATCTTCAAAGGAACCATCTTTTTTCACATGCTTCTTGTACTGCTCCACAACCGGCCAATTCATTTTGCGGGCCAGTTTACCGATTTCACTTTCCAGTCTCATCCCCTCCAATCAATTTGTCATAGTCAGATAAATCTTTGTGCCGCACAGCAAAGCTGTCTTCCGGCTGGCTTGGCATGTCAGCTTCGAGAAAGAAGCGAACCAGCGGCAAGCTGGGGTTCAGCGTATTGTTGGCTTGGCCGAGGGCCCATAGCAGGCGGTCAGTTTGGACGGCCTTGCCGAGGAGCAGGATGTCCACCAGCTGCCTTTTGGCATCTTTTTCTTTGCACAGGCGAAGGAACTCCTTGCACGGCTGCGGCATGACGCCCCGGGCAAGGGGGACGGCCTGGCCAATGGCGCGGGGCTTGCGCGCCAGGATTTCAAGATAATGCTCAAGAACGTACTGGTCTTCCTGCTTCTTCCCGATGCGGCGATGCCGCCATACTTCGGCGCCTTTGTAATAAATGCAAAGGTTGAAAGGGGTCAGGCGTATGGTGACCTCTTTTCCGGCATATTCATAAGGCACAGAATAGCGGGCGCCGCCATAGGCGACGCTCAGGTCTGAATGGACTTTGGCGATGGCGGTGAACCCAGGGTCAAAAGGTATCCGGGGCAGGGGGAGCAACGCTGTTTTTTCCGTTTCATAATCCTGCCACACGCTGTTTTCGCGCCCTCGTATCACATGGCTCCTGGCATAAGCCAGGCATTGGTTGGTGACATGGGCCTGCAGTTCCTCATAGGAGGCGGCATGGGGCGCCGGCGTAAAGGCAACGGTTCGAACGATAGCGACCACGTTCTCTATGGAGCCTTTTTCCCAACCGCTGTAAGCGTTGCAGAACACTGACTCGAATCCATAGTGCGCCTCAATCCGCTTGAAGGCGTCCTGCTTGATCGCATGGCTGCCGCTGCCGCTTTTTACGGCGGTCCGGAGGTTGTCATAGACGCAGCAGCGGCGCGGAACCCCGCCAAAATACTCGAATGCCTGGATATGCCCGTCGAGGAATGACAGTTCCGTTTTGTCGGGGTAGACAAAGGCGCAGAAGGCGCCGCTAAAAGGCAGCACGGCGCAAAAGACAGACACGGGCGTCCTGTTTTCGCCGATGTAGGCGTTCATGTCGCCCCAGTCGAACTGTATTTCACCGCCCGGCTCATGCTCCAGCGGCAGATAGACCTCCGGGCGGCTGTCCCGGAGTTCCCGGACAAACAGGCGGACGGTAGATTCTCCGATTCGGAACCCTTTCTCCTGTACAAGGCATTTCCAGATATCCGTAGCGCTCAACCGTTCTTTTCGCGGGAGTTTTTTATTCTTTTCCAGCAGGAGCAGGATGTTTTCTTTGACGGCGTCACGCAACGGCGCTTCCCGCTGCGCATGGCTTCGCATGTCCGGCAGCACGGCGCCTTCGCAATATTTGCGGATGGTTTTGCGGCTGACATGCATGGTCCGGGCAATGGCCCGCTGGCTCAGCTTATCTACCAGGTACAACTGCCGGATTTTCCGGTAAAGGTTCCAATCAATTGCCACAGATGGAATCCCCCTCTCCGGTTTTCCCCAGGGAAAACGATAATTTCCGGTCGATCAGGAGCAAGAACTCCGCTATATCGCTACGTAGGCCGGCCAGCAAGCGCCTGTCCATTTCTTCCAACGACATGGCGCATACATCCTTTATGATGTTGGCCATGTGCTGCCGGAATGCGTCCAGCCGACCCTTTGCTGTGGATGCGGCAACGTCTGCCGGCCTTTGGCGGATCGCCCTCGCGCGGCGGGTGTCCCGCAGCCTTTCCATCGTCCGGCCAGGATCCGATACGATCTGCTTTTTAATTTCATCGGGGCATGAGGGGGCGTTGAATGCCGCCACCATCGCCTCTATGGCAGACTTGGGCAACCCACGCCGTACCGCTTCCACGGAAAAGCCATGCTGCGCTTCTGCAGGCAGCCGGGCAATTTCCTGAGCGCTGCGCGGGCAGAGCAGCCCCTGCGCCATCAACTCTTTAACAGCCGGGTCAAGGCGGGTTGCCAGGCCGATCCGCTTGTTGACCCAACTAACGGATTTGCCAAGCAATTCGCCCAGTTGGGACTGTGTATAGCTTCCCCTCTGGAACAATTGTGTGATCAAGATGCCTTCGCTAAGCGCGCCTGGGTTCTTCTTAAACGACGACAGCAACAGGGAAAGCCGATCTCCTTCGTCCCGCTCGCTAATGGGGATAGTAACGGCGTCCACGTTTTTTACGCCGATCTCCCGCAGCGCCTGGAATTCGCATTCCCCCGACAGCAGAACCTGCTCGCCGCTGTTCAGCTTCCCGATCACCGGCGGCGTCAGCAACCCATACTGACGGATCACTTTGGCGCACCGGTCAACATCTTTCCGGCTTACCGACAGTGCAAGCGCTTTGTTGTCCTGTACGCAGGCCGTCTGAACTTTTGCGATATTCCTTTCCTGGCTTTTTGAGTGGGAATTGGCATCCCATTTCCTGGTTGAGGCCATTTTGCCTCGCCTCCTCTCTTTAAGGAGAGTCTAACGCCACGAACTGGTGCAGATCTATAGCAAAAATCGCCGGTATTCCTTAAATCGCGCTATAGCGAGCCTGTGACAGAATTCCGCAGCTTCCCGCCGGTCCACCCAGGGCGGTAGCCCCTGCAATAAACTGGCTGCCCGTTCCCGTAATGCCCTGGTCGATTGCTTTGTGGGGAAGCTTGGCGGTTTGCCTTCGCCACTCGCTTCCTTGCCGTCGCCGCATTCCTCCCGCGGCATCCCGGGTTCTTCCATTTTGCGGACAAAGGCTCTCATGGCCCGTCCAAGTGTCGTGTGGGCAAAAGTCTCCAGCCCGAATCGTTTGCGTGTTTCTTCCGCCGCCCACCTTTGCCCGCGTTCCGGCGCGCGGCTATATAAATCAATGGCGTGTAGATATATCTCCACCGGGTATGGCCGGCCGGGCAAAAGAAATGCCGGAATGATTACGATAGTTTTAGGCTCCTTCGCATCATTCCGGTATTCTGGACATGTTACCGTATACTCTTTATGTGCATATTTCACTTTATAGACCCGTTCATATCGGCGGTAGCCGTCACTTTTATACTGGTCTTCCAATTCTGTGTCTTCAACCAGATAAATGTTGTTTTTACCGTTTTCAAACGGGGCAGACTGTGTTAATATCCTGACTTTTGCAGTTACAAAATCCGCAATCCCTTGATACAGGTGTGTTGTAGTACGTTTTACAGTGAAAAAAGATGTAGACACCTGACCGCTCACACAACAGTGCATTTACATTCTGCGATATGAATAAAAGAAGATTTATTTTTTGCGCATATCATATAAATCCTTCGCTTTTTTGTTTCCATATCGCTGTCCGCCGACGCAGACAATTTGCGGCAGCGACAGGCGCGGATGGCATGGCGGTAGGTGTCATTGCGCAAAGGTTGTTTTGACCTGCTGCGGCGCCATGAGCGCTAAGTGCCGCAAGGCGCAGGCAAAACTCATTACCGTAAAAACAAACAGCAAAGCACGTGTAGTTCAAACCCCCTTCCGTTTGGTTTTGCCCAACGCCTTGCGGATATCAAGGAGTGTCCGGTATTTGTAAGTGAAATCAATCCCTGTTTGTGCGCCAATAGCACGCGCGACCTCGTCAAAATAGCCGAATATATAGCGATTCATGTCCATACGCACACACTCAATCTGGCGCAAACTCTCAATGATCTGTGTGGTGCTGTATTGATCACCGAGTTTTTTCTGCAATAGCCGGATGAGAACCAATGAGATGAAACAGATCATGAAATGCGCCTGAATATGGTTTTGACGGGAAACATACACCGGTCGCGCTTGCAGGTCACTCTTTGTCACTTTGAATGTTTCCTCTATTTTCCAAAGCCCTCTGTAATGATCGAGCATCCACTGGTCCGGCGCGTTGTATCTGGACGATACAATCAGATAGTATCCGTCGTACTGCTCGTCGTCCGCCAACTTCTCGTAATTAAAAACGGGCTTGCTTTTGAGCGTGACAATCTCGCCCGCATCATCAAATTCCAAATTCTTAATGTATTTTGCCGCGCCATATGTGTTGTTCTTGTTGTACTTGCTTGTGTCTTTGACAATATCCAACGCTTTCTGTATGACCTTTTCGCGGTCTACTTTCGCCTTACGGTCATAATCCCGGCTCCAGAATACTAACTGCTTCTCCGCGATATTCGCGCGGATTGTTTTCTCTGTCTTTTCACCATTCTCCCCTTCCACTTCTTCAACGAACTCAACATACCTTGTAAATTGGCGGGACTTCTTCTTAAAATCTCCATCTTTGTTCCATTCGTACCCGGATGCGTTGAGGACGTAATTCTGCAACTCTTTTGTGCCGCCGCGGACTTTCTGACTGAATATGTACCCTCCACGGCTATTCGCAAGATAATACGCGTTCCTCGCCGTGTTCATGCCTTTGTCCGCCACAACCACCGTCTTGCCGATCCCGAACGTGTTGCGGACAGATTTGATCAGCGGAAGCAGTGTCGTGCAGTCGTTGTTGTTGCCCGCGAACAGTCGGTACGCAATCGGCAGTCCTCCGTTATCCATAAAAAGGCCCATCTGCACGATCGGATTTGGACGGTGTTCTTTGCATAACCCCTTCTTGCGCAGTTCATCCTCGGCATCAATTTCAAAGTAATAGTTTGTGACATCATAATAAACAAACTCGGTGTCGCGCCCGTACTGTTCCGCAATGTGTTGGTGAATCCACACTTGGACGCTGTCTTTGTACTTTTCAGCATAAGTCAGCGTCCGATACATATCGTCTACACTAAAATCCATTTTGTCGAAGAATTTCTCACGATCTTCATATGCCGCCAATTTTGATCCAGGCCACAGAATCCGCGCATAGACAAGCATTTTGATCACACTGTTGATGTCAAACTGTGTCCTAAGTTCACGCCCGTGATTGAAGAAAAACCGGTCGAGTTCCAGGTCGTGGTACATTGCGCTCAGTGCGGCATAACCAAAGTTTTTGGGCTTGGTCTTTTCTTCAAAGCGCTCATTTTTGGAATAGGTCAGGGTTTCCGTTGCGTTTTCCGCCGCGTTCACGACATTCATTTCCCGCACCACACCCTCGAAATGAGCAATTGGGTCCGGGTACTTGACGCGGAGATCTTCAAGATAGCCAAGTGATTCAATCATTTTTTTTGACTGGCTTCCATCTTTTCGGTAGGCTTTAACGATTGCCAGATATGTGCCCTTCTTCCTTTTCATTTTTGCCAGATACATGATATCATCTCCCTTCTTATCCTTTGCAAGTCAGTCAGCGCTATTATATCATAGATATCTATATTTGTCTACTATTTTTTTCAAAATGTTGACATCGCAAAAGCGCCTGGCGGCGCTGGTTTGAATGGGATATTATAACGTCAATTCTGCAAAATTAGGGATGGTTGCTCCTTTCGGTTACGCGTGGCCTATATCGCTAAAGTGTTTTGCGGTAGAACGTTTTTGGCTTTCGGCAAACTCAATTCCTTTGAGTATGTAATAAACCTTTTCCTGTTCTATTTCAGAAAGCCTTGCCGCTATCCGCGCAATTTTTGCGGCACGGGATTCGTCTTCACGAATGTTTTTTTCAGTGGGGTCAATCATGGATACCCTTCTTTCTTTTATTCCTAGTAATGCGGAACGTGCGCCTTTCTGTGTCCGTGGCTACATTATAGCTCGAATTAATGTAGCTGTCAATACTTTTTTGCAATAATTTTATTTTTTTGTATTGACAGCTACAAACGCATGAATGTATAATGAACAGAGGGGTGATAGGATGAGCATGGAGATAGCCAAACGTATTATTGCGATTAGAAAAGAAAACGGATTGACCCAAACTGAATTTGCGGAACGCCTTAACACGACGCGCCCAAAAATTGCGGCTTATGAGCT
>JAISZH010000033.1 GCA_031269345.1 Desulfovibrio sp.
AAACTTTTCCCCGCGGAGGATCGTCAGCCGAAAACGCGGTTTTCGGCTGACTTGCGCCGCTTTGCGGCGACAGCGGCCGCCGGGCCGCTGTTCAGATTTCCATGCGGAAATCTGTAATGTTTCTGATAAGGATACTGTCATGAAATCATCTGGTCTGGTGGTCATTGCTGTCGGCGGCAACTCCCTCATCACCGACAGCAAGCGGGTTTCCGTGGAGAACCAGTATAAGGCCATCCAAAAAACGGTGCGCCACATCGCGGACGTCATTGAGTCCGGCAGGCAGGTGGTCGTAACCCACGGCAACGGGCCGCAGGTAGGGTTCATCCTGCGCCGTTCGGAAATCGCCCGTAAAGTCGCGGGGATGCACCCCGTGCCCATGGCTTCCTGTGTGGCAGATACCCAAGGTGCCATCGGCTGGCAGATTCAGCAGGCGCTGGCCAACGAGCTGATGCGCCGTAAGGTTACCGGAGCCAACCGGGACAAAGCCGTTTCCGTGGTGACCCAGGTTCTGGTGGACAAGGATGATCCCGCGTTCGCCAACCCCACGAAGTTCATCGGCGAGTTTTTCCAGGACGAGGATATGCCCACCCTGAAAAAGGAGTTCCCCCATTGGGTCATCAAACAGGATTCCGGCCGGGGCTGGCGCCGGGTGGTGCCGAGCCCGGTACCCAAGGCCATAGTCGAGTTTGACGCCATCTGCGCTCTCCTGAACGGCGGGTTCAACGTGGTGGCCGTCGGCGGCGGGGGCATTACCGTGATCACCGACGATGACGGGGAACTGCACGGCGTGGCCGCCGTGGTGGACAAAGACCCGGCCTCGCGTCTCCTGGCAACGGAGTTGAACGCGGACCTCTTTGTCATCTCCACGGCCGTGAAAACGGTCAGCGTCAATTACGGCAAACCGGACCAGAAAGATCTGGGGCTCGTGACTGCCGCGGAGATGCGCGCCTATGACGCGGAAGGGCATTTCCCCGCCGGAAGTATGCGGCCAAAAGTTCACGCGGCCCTTGATTTTCTGGATAACGGCGGCAAGGAAGTCGTCATAACGTCGCCCGAAAACCTGAAAAAAGCGTTGCTGACCGGTGCCGGTACGCATATCGTGCCGTGAGAAGGTTCGTTACTGAATAAAACAATGCCTCACATACAACAAACAGTAGGAGCAACAATGGACCGCACGCGTATTTGCCAAATGATCAAGGGCTTGGCTGAGCTGAACTATTCCGGCATGTATCAGAAAGATTTTCTGGAAACCTGGTACAAGACCGACGGCGAAATAGCCGCAACGTTCGCTGTGGCCGACATTTTGCGCGGCCTGCGTGAAGCGGGCATTTCCACCCGGGTATTTGATTCGGGCCTGGGCATTTCCATTTTCCGCGACAACTCCACCCGTACCCGGTTCTCTTTTGCCTCTGCCTGCAACTTGCTGGGGCTGGGCCTGCAGGACCTGGACGAAGGAAAATCCCAGATCGCGCATGGCGAAACGGTCCGCGAGACCGCGACCATGGTTTCTTTTATGGCGGAAACCATAGGCATCCGCGACGACATGTTCATCGGCAAGGGCAACGCGTATATGCGTGAAGTGTCTGCCGCCCTGGAAGACAGCTACCGCGAAGGCGTGCTCGAGCAGCGGCCGACCATCGTCGACCTGCAGTGCGACATCGATCACCCGACCCAGGCTATGGCCGACATGCTGCACATCATCAACCACTATGGCGGCGTTGAAAAGCTCAAAGGTAAAAAGATCGCCATGACCTGGGCGTATTCTCCATCGTACGGCAAGCCGCTTTCCGTGCCCCAGGGCGTCATCGGCCTGATGACCCGCTTCGGTATGGACGTGACCCTGGCCCATCCCAAGGGGTATGAAGTCATGCCCGAAGTGGAGGCCGTTGCCGCTGAAAACGCCAAGGCCGCCGGGTGCACGTTCAAACGCACCAACTCCATGGAAGAGGCCTTTGAAGGCGCGGATATCGTGTACCCCAAGAGCTGGGCGTCTTTCGCGGCCATGGAAAAACGCTCCAAACTGTATGGGCAGAACGACCAGAACGGCATCAAGAAGCTGGAAAAAGAGCTGCTTGCCCAGAACGCTAAGTTCAAGAAATGGGAATGCACGGAAAAGCTCATGAAATCCACTCACCGGAGCAAGGCACTGTACATGCACTGCCTGCCCGCGGACATCACCGGCGTTTCCTGCAAAGAAGGCGAAGTGGAAGCTTCCGTGTTCGACCGGTACCGCACGCCGCTCTACAAGGAGGCCAGCTACAAGCCGTACATCATCGCGGCCATGATTCTGCTGGCCCGCAAGAACAACCCGGTCGACACCCTGGACAAGCTTCTCCAGGCCGCCGGACCCCGGGTTCTGTAAGCGTTTCAAAGAAGGAACTTCCCCCTTGCTGCGAGATAAAGGTGGAGGTCATAGACCCCAAGCCCGGCGAAACGATATACGATCCCTGCTGCGGCACGGGCGGCTTTTTGGTGCAGTCTTACCTTTACCTGCTGGATAAGGCGCGGAAGAGCGGCGCGGCGGCGATAGAATTTTTGAAGCACAATACCTTTTTCGGGCGCGAAAAAGAAAATCTTATATATCCCATAACGCTTGCCAATATGGTATTGCACGGCATTGAGCAGCCGTCGATATGGCACGGAAATACCCTGACAGGCAATGAAGTGTTCGGAGGTCTTTTCAGCGACGCTCCGGGCGGTTTTGATATTGTGCTGACCAATCCGCCCTTCGGAGGAAAAGAGAGCAAAGAGGCGCAAACCAATTTTGCCTATAATTCCATTTCCAATTCAAAACTGCATCCATGCAGTTTTGAATTGTCGGCTGCGGCGAAAGTGTGATTTCGCCTTGCCTCCGAAATGCTTCGCATATCGCTGCTGTCGCCATCCGTAAGGCGGCTTTCGCCGCCAACGGCTGCCGCTTCGCCGCGACATCCTGTCGCGGATTCCGATTCCAGATCAAACATTAATACATGGTTGATCTGGAATCGGAATTACGCGTAACAATCCGCCGCAAAAAATATTGCCGCGACCATAACCAGCGCGACCATAAAAACACGCTCCCGAACGTCAGCCTTAAATCCCGCCGCGGACAGGAAGCGCCCGGAAAAGCCCCGCAGGAGCATGGCCTCATACACCCTTTCACTTCTTTCAAAGCTGCGCACAAAAGTCATTCCGAGCATATTGGCCAAAACCCCGTAAGCGCGCGGGCTGCATCCAGGCCTGAAGGCGCGCAGTTTTGCGGCAACCTGGAGCTTCTGCCATTCATCCAGAGCCACATGAATATACCGGTAAGTAAAAAGCAGCAGGAAAACCAGTTTATCCGGGCAATGCATGCCGCTGAGCGCTTTGCCGAGGGTGGCCACACTCATGGTGGCCGCGAGGGTCAGAAACAAT
>JAISZH010000059.1 GCA_031269345.1 Desulfovibrio sp.
GGGCGATAAGCCCAGATTAACTTCTTCGCGGGGGATTTTCTCAACTCCCGCGAAGAATTGGTTTTTAGAGCAGTTCACGAATGAACCGCTCTGCAAGGATTTGCAGCGCAAATCCTTGCCGCGAGTTGCTTACAGGCGGGCTTTGCCCGCCGTTAGGTATGCGTCTTAAGCGTAAACGCCACAGGGCATTTCAAAGTGGAATTGCTCCGGCGACCGCAAGATTGGCGCGGAGTGGCATGGAAGTCGTCTTAAAATTTGTCATACTTGTAAATGGAAGGGCACGACAGAATGCCGCCTTGAAACCACAAGGCATTTCGAGCGGCACGACGCGCTTTTGCCGCAAACGTCAATGCGCAATTGCAGGACACAATTCCGCGTTGGGCATGGGACCAGACGTGCCGCAAGGGTCAAGGCCGTGAAATACGTTATTATCTCCAACAGGTTGCCGGTTTCGCTGGTCGGCGAAGGCGATGAATTTACTCTGGAGCGCAGCAGCGGCGGCGTCGCCACGGGGCTGGATTCCCTCGAAACCGCAACGGAAAAGCACTGGCTCGGCTGGCCGGGGGTCTGCGTCCGTGAGGCTCCGGCGCAGGCGCGCATAAGCGCCGAGCTGAAGAAACAGCGCCTCTACCCCGTCTGGCTCAGCCCGGAACAGATGCAGGACTACTACGAAGGTTATTGCAACAGCATCCTCTGGCCTCTGTCCCACTATTTTTTCAGCTATATCGAATACAAGGAGGCATATTGGGAGGCTTACCGGGAAGTCAACGGGCTTTTCTGCCGGGAGGCGCTCAAAATCATAGAGCCGGGCGATTTGGTGTGGATCCACGATTATCATCTTATGCTCCTGCCCGGCCTTATCCGGGAGCAGATGCCCGAGGTCTGCATCGGCTATTTCCACCATATTCCCTTTCCTTCCTACGAACTCTTCCGTTGTCTTCCGGAGCGGGGCGAAATCCTGCGCGGGCTTTTGGGGGCGGATGTCGCGGGTTTCCACGTCCACGACTACATGCGCCATTTCATCAGTTCGGTCTACAGGGTGCTGAACCTGGACTGCCGCCTGGACGAGGTGCGATTGCACAACCGCGTCACCCGCGTCGAGGCCTTTCCTATGGGCATCAATTACAGTTTGTACAACGAAGGACCGGCAGGCCCGGAAGCGGCGGCCTTTGCGGAGGAAGTGCGCAAACTGGTGGGCGAGTGTAAAATAATTCTGTCCGTGGACCGCTTGGACTACAGCAAGGGCATCTTGTTCCGCCTGGAAAGCTATGCCGCTTTTCTGGACAACAACCCGGAATACAAGGGGCGGGTAACGCTTATCATGATTGTCGTTCCTTCGCGGTACGGCGTGGAGAAATACGCGGCCCTGAAAGACGGGATCGACCAGATGATTGGCGCGATCAACGGCGCCCACTCCCGCGTGGACTGGACGCCCGTGCATTATTTCTACCGCTCCTTTCCCTTTCCCGAATTGACCGCCCTTTATCACATGGCGGACATAGCCCTTGTCACTCCCCTGCGCGACGGCATGAATCTGGTGGCCAAAGAATATCTGGCCGCAAAGGGGAACCGCCCCGGAGTGATTATCCTGAGTGAAATGGCCGGGGCCTCTGTCGAGCTCTCCGATGCGCTGATCGTCAATCCCATGGACACAAAGCGGATGGAAAAAGCCCTGCTTGAGGCTCTGACCATGCCGGAGGAGGAGCAGCTATACGCCCTGCGAGGCATGCAGCGCACCGTCTCCAGGCATAACGTGGACAAATGGGCGGACGATTTCTTTGCCGAACTGCGTGAAGCGAAGGCGCGTAACGACGCCATGCGGGAAAAACTCCTCGAGAAGGATAAAATTCTGCATCTGTTGGACGCTTACCGTTTGGCGGAAAAGCGTCTTCTCCTCCTGGACTATGACGGGACCCTTGTCCCGCTGGCGAAAAGGCCGGCCATGGCCTACCCCCGGCCGCCTCTGCCGGAAATCCTGGCCGCCCTGGTCGCGGACCCCGGCAACAAGGTCGTGGTTTGCAGCGGGCGCGATCGGGAAACGCTGGAAAAGTGGCTCGGCCCGCTGCATGTCGACATTTCCGCGGAGCACGGCGCCTTTTTCAGGGAAAACGGGGTCTGGGGCCGGATGCTTGAAGCCTCCCCCTGGGATGAGGAAATCCTGAACATAATGGGGAAGATTGCGGACAAGACGCCGAGATCCATGGTCGAGCGGAAAACGACGGCCCTGGTCTGGCACTACCGGGAGGTGGACCCCTGGCTTTCGGATTTGCGCGTCACCCAGCTTATTAACGCCCTGATCACCCCTTGCACGCGTCTCGGTCTGCAAATCATGCAGGGCAATAAAATCGTTGAGGTGAAGCAGGCCGGCTTCAACAAAGGCACCGAGGTAAAACGGCTGCTGGCAAAGGACGCTTACGATTTCTATCTGGCCATGGGCGATGACGCCACGGATCAGGACATGTTCGCCGCCCTTCCCCCGGAAGCGGTCACCATAAACGTGGGATTCTTTTCCGACGCGGCCATGTTCTACCTGCCGGATCAGGAGCAAACGCTCGCCCTTCTGGCGGCTTTTGTCGACTATAGAGCAATTAACGCTTGAAACAGCTCGCCTACGGTGGGCAAAGCCCGCCGTTAAGGAAACACTGATTTGGGACTCCGCCCCAAACCCTGCCGGGGGAAATGATTTCCCCCGGCCCCCTCAGTTGTAACTATCTGAAATATCAACTGGGGGCGCAGGGGAATCATTCCCCTGCTGGGGGAGTGTGAGGAGGCAAAGCCTCCTCACTGGAATAAACCAGCGTTTCCTTAAGTAAGCATCTCGCGGCAAGGATTTGCGGACAATTCCTTGCGGCGCGGATTAGATATTTTCAATGGCAATCCGCTCTGAAACGAAGCGGATGCCTGATTTTAAGCGATACATGATACCAGTGTCGCGTCACGCGACACTGGTTCGCATCAACTTCAACCACGCCAACTCATCGGAATTTGTTATGCCGGATCTGGACTACGGGGTAATAGGCAACTGCAGGACGGCCGCGCTGGTTTCAAAGAGCGGCGACATCCGCTGGCTTTGCCTGCCGGACTTCGACAGCGCCGCGGTTTTCGCGTCCATCCTGGACGCGGAAAAAGGCGGTCATTTCGGTTTCAGCCTGTCCGGCAAGCATTCCTGCTCGCAGTCGTACATAGCGCAGACCAATATACTGCGCACGCTTCTTTTTTCGGAAAACGGCGTGGCCGAGGTGCTGGACTTCATGCCGCGCTATCGCGTTTCGGACTCGGACTACCACATGCCCCCGGAGGTATACCGGCTGTTGCGCCCCCTAAGCGGCAAGCCGCGCCTTGGCGTCGTCTACGCGCCGGCGCTGAATTACGCGAAAGAAGCGGTTCGCCACGAAAAACGCGACGGCTGTGTGCTGAGTCACTCCCTGTGCAACGCGAACAACAACATATACCTGTATTCCAGCCTTGATCTCGACGCTGTCCTTGAAGGCCGCGAGTTCACCCTGGATAATGACGAATTTCTGCTTCTTTCCTATCATCAGAAGCTGGTCGACATCAGCTTGGAGTACGTCAACCTGGAACTTGAGCGTACAAAGGTTTACTGGCTCAACTGGTCACAGCGTTCCGTAAGGCATAAAAAATACCGGGAGCCGATTTCGCGCAGCCTCCTGGTGCTGAAACTCATGACTTTCGAACAGACCGGAGCCATTCTCGCCGCCCTCACCACCAGCATCCCCGAGACGATTGGAGGGGAGAGAAACTGGGACTACAGATATTGTTGGCTGAGGGACGCATCCATGTCCATGGTCACCCTGCTGGAAATGGGGCACCCGAACGACGCCAGACGTTTTTTGCGTTTCATCAGGCGCATTCTGCGCTCGAAACAGGACAGCTTCCAGGTGATGTACGGAATTCGCGGCGAACGCGTGCTTACGGAAGAGCGTCTTTCACATCTGGCAGGCTTCGAAAACTCCCGGCCCGTACGCGTAGGTAACGCGGCTTACGCCCAGAAACAAAACGATTCCTTCGGCTACCTGCTGGACGTCATGTACAATTATTACCGCTTTTTCGGCGGTTCCCCGGATGACATCGAAGAGTTGTGGGAGATCGTAAAAAAGATAATCAGCACCGTGCTTGAGGACTGGCGCAATTCAGACCACAGCATCTGGGAATTCCGGTCCAGGAAGGATCATTTCGTATTTTCCAAGGTCATGTGCTGGGTGGCCCTGGATCGGGGGGCGAAGATCGCTGAATTTCTCGGTTGCGGGGACGAGCGCGCAATTTTCGCCGCCGAGGCCGAAGCGATACGCAACGAGGTGTTCGCCAAAGGCTGGAGCGAGGAATTGCAAAGCTTCTCCCAGGCATACGGGAGCGCGGAAGTGGACGCTTCGCTTCTGCTCATGGAGCAGTACGGCTTTGTGAGCGCAAACGACGAGCGTTATGTGAAAACCGTGGATCGGGTGAAAGAGAAGCTTTTCCATAAGGGCCTCATGTACCGCTACCGCAACGACGACGATTTCGGGCGGCCGGAATCGGCCTTCACCATCTGCACCTTCTGGTTTGCCCGGGCGCTTTACGTGACGGGAAGAAAAGAAGAGGCCCTGGCCGTTTTCGACGATGTCCTCGCCCATTGCAACCATGTCGGCCTTTTCAGCGAAGACCTGGATTTTGAGACGAAAGGGCAACTCGGCAACTTTCCGCAGGCCTATTCGCATCTGGCCCTTATTGAAACGGCCTCTCTCCTGAACGAAGGGGAAGGCTGTCCATCGCTTCATCGTGCCCCACAGCCCGTTTCATAATCAACCATCCGATTGATTAATTTTCCACGCCGCCCATATCCCTGCCCGCATCAGGGCCGGAAAATGTATCCGACGGGTCAGGGCGAAACCTTCCGGCTTTTATCCGGCGCGCTTGCGTCTTTCAGTCCTTTTATCCAGAGGGAGATCAGATCTGGATCCTCGCCCAGCCCCTTAACCACGCATTCAACCGTAAAGCCGTCCGCTTCCAGGCGCCGTTTCCAACTCTCCGCTTCGGGGCCGAAAAGATCGTTGCGGCTATGGTCTCCAGCGACAGTCATGAGCGGTGAGAGCCAGACCTTTTTTACTCCCGCGCCTTTCATGGCCGCCCTTGCCTCTTCAAAATCCGGGTCTCCCTCTATCGTGGCGACAAAGGCGTTTTTGTCGAGCGCGGAGAGGTAGTGCTGCAGGGCGGGGTAGTAAACCCCGGCCGGGTGGTGCGTGCCGTGCCCGGCGAAGAGGAGCGCGTCTCCCGGCTTGCGGTCCTTGGGCGCGTTTTTTATGAGAACCGCCGCCGCGGCTTTCAGGCTGTCGGTGTCGTGGAGCAGGGGCGGGCCCAGGCGGATTTCTTTGAGGCCCTTCGGTAATCCTTCAAAGGCCTTAACGGTTTGGATCAGATCGTGGTACTCGCTGCCTGGTATTATGTGCAGGGAAAGTACCAATACCTCTTCCGTCCCGTCGACGCCCAGTTTCGCCAGGGCTTGCTGGGTGGAGAGCATCCGGGCCGGGGTGGTCCCCAGCAGGGAGCGCGCGCTCCAGGCCCAGTCGATCCGGCGGTCCGGGAAAGCTTTCCTTACTTGTTCCTCAACAGCCGCATAGGAAACCCTTGCCTTTTCCACGCTGGTGCCGAAGGCGACGATCAGGATCGCTTTTTCCTGGGACTTCTCCGCCCAGGACCGCCCGGCGCAGAAGACTATGAGGGCCGCGCCCAGCAGAACAATTCCGAGTCCTTTCATCAAAAACTCCTTTATGATGTAAAACCTTGAGGAAACACCGACCTATTCCAATGAGGGGGCAAAGCCTCCTCACACTCCCCGGCAGGGGAATGATTCCCCTGTACCACCGGTTGATATTTCAGATGGCTACCACTGTGGGGGTCCGGGGGAAATCATTTCCCCCGGCGGGGTTTGGGGCGGAGCCCCAATTAATTAATCAACGTTTCCTTAATTCCTTGTCTGCGGGCGCGTTCCGAATCCTTCGGCCAGAAAAAGCAGTTCACGTATCGCCTGCGGCGGCATGGGGGCGCAGTCCCCGGTCCAGTTTCCGCCTAAGCGCGCCTCTTGGAAAAACCAGGGGGAAGCCGTTCCCGTCATCTCCGCCATAGCGCTCAACCGGGCGGGGCTCACAAAGGGGCTTACGCAGGTTGTGCGGAATTCATGCGCGGTCTTGCTTGCGCGCAGCAAGCTAGCGCTTGCGCGTATTTTTTCCTCTATGTCCGGTTCCGGGCAGAAAGCTGACGCGTAATCCCCAGGCGCGGTCTTGCAGTCCATTGCGACGTAGTCCACGAGGGATTCTTCGAGCAGGCGGCGCAAAACCTCAGGCCTGCTCCCGTTGGTATCCAGCTTTATGCGGTAGCCGTGCCTTTTTGCCTCCCTGCAGAAGGGCTCAAGCCCTTTTTGGAGCGTGGGCTCGCCTCCGGAAACGACAAGGCCGTCGAGCAGCCCCGCCCTTTTTTTCAGAAACCCGAGCACGGTTTGGGTCTCCAGCAGCGGGGCCTTTCCCTTGAGCCGGGGATTATGGCAGTAAGGGCAGTCAAAGTTGCAACCCTGGGTGAAGACGATGGCGCTTACCAGGCCGGGATAGTCCAGGGCGGTCAGCTTGTGCATCCCGGCCAGGGCGATTTCCGGGATGCTCACGATGCGGCCTTTTGCGCGCGCGGCGAACTTTCCGGGATGTGGGCGTATTCTTTCCGCAGCAGGTATTCCTGCTGCTTGCCGTCGTTCCAGCGTCCGACCGGGCGCAGGTAGCCCACCACGCGGGAATAGACTTCCGCGTCTTCGCCGCATTTCGGGCACAGTGACTGTTCTCCCGGCAGATAGCCGTGCGCGGCGCAGATGCTGAAGGTTGGCGTCAGAGTAAAATAGGGCAGAGTATAATTTGCGGTTATTTTTCTGACCAGGGATTTTACGGTTTGCGTGTCGGAAATCTCCTCGCCCACAAAGGCGTGCAGGACGGTGCCGCCGGTATAGAGGCTTTGCAGGGCGTCCTGCAAATCCAGGGCTTCGAAGAGATCGTCGGTATAGTCGACCGGCAGATGAGTGGAATTGGTGTAGAAGGGGGCAGCGCCCCGGCGCACCCCGTCGGTGTTCGCGAAATGCGCTCTGGCGCCGAATTTTTCTTTGTCCAGGCGGGCCAGCCGGTAGGTCGCGCCTTCAGCCGGGGAGGCCTCCAGATTGAAAAGTTCCCCGGATTCTTCCTGCATGCGGCTTATAACCGCGCGCAGGCGGTCCATGACGCGCAGAGCGAATTCCCTGCCTGCGGACTCGCCCAGGTTGACGCCGAAAAGGTTGAGGCAAGCCTCGTTCATGCCGATAATCCCGATGGTCGAGAAATGGTTGGTCCAGTAACGGCCGGTGCGGGCTTTCACGTCCCGCAGGTAGAAGGTCGTATAGGGATAGAGGCCGCCTTCGGTGAAGCGTTCCAGTTCCTTGCGTTTTATGTGCAGGCTTTCCCCGGCCAGTTGCGCCATTTTCTCCAGATTCCGGAAAAAGCCGGACTCGCCGCCGGAAAGCAGGGCCAGACGCGGAAGGTTCAAGGTCACCACCCCGATTGAGCCGGTCAGAGGATTGGCCCCGAACAGACCTCCGCCCCGTTTCCTGAGTTCGCGGTTGTCCAGGCGCAGGCGGCAGCACATGGAGCGGGCGTCGTCCGGGGACATGCCGGAATTGACGAAATTGGAAAAATAGGGGATGCCGTAGCGTCCGGTCATTTTCCATACGCCCTCCAGACGCGGATTGTCCCAGTTAAAATCTTTGGTGATGTTGTATGTGGGGATGGGAAAGGTAAAGACCCTCCCCCTGTTGTCGCCTTCCATCATCACCTCGGCGAAGGCCTGATTCAGGACGTCCATCTCCGCCTGAAAATCGCCGTAGACGCTGTCCCGCGCCTGGCCGCCGATGATCACGGGGTTGTTTTTCAACGGGCCGGGCACGTCCAGGTCCATGGTGATGTTGGTGAAAGGGGTCTGGAAACCGACCCGCGTGGGTATGTTGATGTTGAAGACGAATTCCTGCAGGGCCTGCTTCACTTCTTTGGGGGAGAGGCCGTCTTCGCGGATGAAGGGGGCGAGCAGCGTGTCGAAGCTGGACACGGCCTGCGCCCCTGCCGCTTCGCCTTGCAGAGTGTAGAAAAAGTTGACCAGTTGCCCCAGAGCTGAGCGGAAATGACGGGGCGGGGCGCTTTCCACGTTACCTGCCACTCCCTTGAAGCCCTCGCGCAGGAGATCGGCCAGATCCCAGCCCACGCAATACACCGAGAGCAGGTTGAGGTCGTGCAGATGGAAATCCCCCTTTTCATGCGCCTGCCGGATATCCTGGGTATAGATGCGGCGCAGCCAGTATTCCGAGGTCAGGTCGGAAGAGATGAAATTGTTAAGTCCTTGCAGCGAAAAACCCATGTTGCTGTTTTCCCGTACCCGCCAGTCCAGCTTTCCGAGATAGCCGTCCATGAGATCGAGGTTTGCCTTGGCAGCCAGTGAGCGCATGCTGGCGCGCTGCTCGCGGTAGAGGATGTAAGCCTTGGCGGTTTTACGGAAGGGAGATTCAAGCAGAGCCTCCTCCACTATGTCCTGGATGTCCTCAACCCCCGGCGGGTCGGGCAGGCGCATCTGCTCGGCGTAACCCAGCACGCGCAGGGTGAGGCGGCGGGCCTCGCGTTCGCCGAACTCGCCTGTGGCCTTGCCGGCCTTGGCAATGGCGGCGGTGATTTTTGAGGCGTCAAAAGGGACGGTTTCGCCGTGGCGTTTGCGGATGGACGTAAATGACATGGTTTCTCCCTGATGGAATTTCACGCTCAATAGGCCGGATTTAGAGCAGATTACGCTTGAGATGCACTTTTCCACGGTGGGTGGAACCCGCCTGAATGCGTCTTACGGCAGGGGTTTGCGCGCAAATCCCTGCGCAGCGTTGTCAAGTGTGAAATGCTCTGGGCGGGTTTTCACCCGCCAGCGGCGTCTTTGCGGCCGAAGTGCGCAAAACCCGGCCGGAGCGGCTTTTCAATTTGGCCGCTCAATGCGCAGGGGCGGGGAGGGAACAAAAAAAAACTCCTTCGCGCCCGTAGCGGGCAGGCGAAGGAGATGCGTATTTATCCCCTTGGAACCAATCAGCAAAAGCCCCGTTGCCGATGGTTCGTCCTCCAGACGAGAACAAAGCAGGTCTTCCGGCTTGCCGGTCTTCTTTTCGGCCTTCCCGACCTCGCGGTCAGTGGCGCTCTTGGAAAAGAGACTCAATTCGGCTTACGGCGGCGGGACCGCTCCCGATTTAAACGGGATTCCCTATTAAGCTCCGAGGAGCGCTTTGCCTGGAACAACCATAGTCGGCCGGATGTTTAAAGTCAAGTCTGGAAAAAGTTTAAATTTTGAAAAGGAGGTAATGCCGGGCCGCCTTCATAGTACGCTGTAACCTTTAAAGATATGTATTATAGTATGTTACCTTTGGGATGATGCGCCCGGCCCTCTCAGTTTACGCCCGCTCCGGCGTTTAACGGCGCAAATAAATTGCGCTTACGCCTTCGCGGCGGGCGTCCGCTCTCGCGGCCTCCAAGGCAATTTCAAAGT
>JAISZH010000084.1 GCA_031269345.1 Desulfovibrio sp.
CGTGTGGTCAAAGTCGAACAAAACCACTTTGAGCGAACTCACCGGGAAAGGACAAAGCAGAGAGACGCATTCACGGTAAGGGCGCGGCCCCGAGTCTTTGGCGTTTCCGTCCATCGACCATTTTTTACCTTAATGTAGAAATTTTCACTTCACACCGTGAGCGGTCCGCCGCCGGAAAGGCGGATGAACCGGACTTCAGTTTCTTTATTTTCGCCATGATGTCAAGGCGTCGATGCGGGCGTTAAGTCAAGGCACGAGATGCGGGAGTGAGGTCAAGGCTCGAGATGCGGGAGTGAGGTCAAGGCACGAGATGCGGGAGTGAGGTCAGGGCACGGGATGCGGGAATGTGGTTAAGGCACGAGATGCGGGGAACGGGGCGGTCGCGACAAGACGCATGCGCCGCGCGCGGGAAATATCTGATTGATAATGGGGTGGTGAAAGTATATATTTCCGGGCAATGTCCATGCAACGTATACTTTTTCTGGCCCCTGCGCAGACCGTGACCCGCATCTTTCCGCAACTGCGCGAATCCGGTGTGGAGGTGGGAATCGCCGAGAATCTGAAAGGGGCTTCCTCATTCATGCGCAAGGGTTTGCCGGCCCTTATCCTTTCCCGCCCCTTCCTGCCGGGTTTCAGGATCGAAGATCTCCTGGCTGTGGGCAAAGACGACCCGGACTTTCCGCCGGTAGTGGTTTTTTCCGACCGCCCCTCCCCGGAGGAAGCGGCCCGCCTCATGGAATGCGGGGCCGCCGATTACTGGAGCGAACCTCTTGTTTACGAAAAAATCAGGGCCGTACTGCCCACCCGTTCTCAGACCCAGCCCCTGCCTTCATCCACGCTCGGCGGACGCAAGGCCGAGCCGGAGAAGGGGCGGCAACGCATAGTCGGAACGCACCCCGCCGTGCTGCGCGTGCTGGCCCTGGCGAAACAGGTGGCCAAATCGCGGGCCACCGTGCTTATTTCCGGAGAATCCGGCACGGGCAAGGAAATGTTCGCCCGCTATCTGCACACCGAAAGCGACCGCGCGGAACGGGCCTTTGTCGCCGTCAACTGCGCCGCCCTGCCCGAACATCTTTTGGAAAGCGAACTCTTCGGCCATGAAAAAGGCGCCTTTACCGGAGCCATCGCCCGCAAACTCGGCAAGTTCGAGTTGGCCAGCGGCGGGACCATCCTGCTCGACGAGATCTCCGAAATGGACCCCGCCTTGCAAGCCAAGCTGCTGCGCGTGCTGCAGGAAAGCGAGATCGACCGCGTCGGGGGAACGGAGACACTGAAGGTGGACGTGCGGGTCATTGCCACTACCAACCGGGACCTTGAGTCCTGGGTCAGGGAGGGGCGCTTTCGCCAGGATCTCTTCTTCCGCCTGAACGTAATTCCTCTGCGCCTGCCGGCGTTGCGCGAGAGGGGCGAGGACGCTCTGCTTCTGGCGCGCTTTTTTGTGGACATGTACGTGCGCGAATACGCTTTGCCGGCGGTGGGACTTTCTCCCGAGGCCACGGCCTGGATTGCGGATTATTCCTGGCCCGGCAACGTGCGGGAATTGCAAAATCTCATGGAAAGGGCGGTGCTGCTTTCCGCGGGACAGGATATCCGGCCCGGACATTTTCTGCTTGGAGACGAGGAATGGCCCATTTTCGAAGGTGACCCGGGTTTTGAGCCTGACCAGGATGAGGCCGGCGACGTTTCCGGGGCAAACGGGTGGACAGACGGCGCGCAATCCGATAATAAAGCGTGCCGCCCGCCCGAAGAGGACAAAATCGCGAACTCCGGCGCAGGAGACAGGGTTTTCGCAGGCGGGGTCATACCCCTCTACGAGATGGAGCGGATCATGATTCGCAAGGGTCTGGAGCAGACCGGCGGAAACCGCACCCAGGCCGCGGAGCTTCTCGGCATTTCCGTGCGCACCCTGCGCAACAAGCTTAACGAATACCGCGAAGCCGGACTTGGCCTGGATATGCCGGAAAAATAAGGCTGAGCCGCCACCCGCAAGTTTTGAAAAATCAGGCTTCGCCTGTTTTTCGAAAACTTTGGCGTCCTGCATTCAAACTCGTCTGAATGCAACTTGGTATAAAGCGCTATGGCGCGCCCTGCCGGAAAAGCCGTCCGCGCCTTTTTCGGCGTCGATCAAATACGGAGCGTGAGATGCTGGACAATATCAGAAACAAGACCCAGTCTTTCGGAGTCAAAATCATCTTCCTGATCATCATAGTGGTCTTCGTGTTCTGGGGAGTGGGAAATTTTTCCGGAATGCGCTCCGGGGAACTGGCCGTGGTAAACGGGGAAAACCTTTCCCTGCGTGAATACGAAAGGTCAATGCGCGCGGCCATGGAAGCCGAAAGACGGAACGACAAGGAAAGGTCGACCGACGAGGCCAAATTCAACGCCCTGAAAAAAAGGGTCCTGGACGAAATCATCCTCTCCACCCTGCGCCGGCAGGAAGCGCAGCGCATCGGGATCGGCATCTCGGACTACGAACTCAAGGCCTATATCGATTCTTTCCCCGTTTTCCAGGACGCGGAAGGCAAATTCGACCCGGAACGCTACAAGCTCATTCTGGAGGCCAGCGGCATTAAAGCGGGAGAATTTGAGGAAGACAGCAAAAAATTGCTTCTTGAAGCCAAGCTGATGCGCTACGTCGGCTTGAGTTCCCGTTTTTCCGAAGCTGAAATAAAGGGACTGTTCGACTTCAGCCTGGAAAAACGCCGGATCGCCTACGTTCTTTTCCGCCCCGCCGATTACCGGGACAAGACGGAGGTAAGCGAAAAGGACATAGCCGATTACTATGAAAAAAACAAGGAAAGCTTCCGTAAACCCCTGCTTGTGAGCCTGGACTATCTGCGCCTGACCCCGGCCCGCCTGGCCCACGCCTATACCCCCACTGAGGCCGAGATAGAGGAAGTGTACAAGTCCGACCCGGAACGCTTCAAAAAACCGCTTACCTATAGCGGCAGCCACATTTTCATGGCCGCTCCGCCTGAAGGTTCGACAGAGCCGGATGCGGAAAAAAGCATCGCCGCGGCCCGCGCCGCCATTTTGGAGGTGCAGGCCAAACTGAAGGCCGGCGGAGATTTCGCCGAGCTTGCCAGAGAATATTCCCAGGATACGCAGACCGCTCCCGGCGGAGGCCGGTTCCCCACCCTGGAATTCGGACAGAGCTTTTCCGAGGATTTCGACAAGGCCGCCACAGCCTTAAAACCAGGAGAGATAAGCGAACCCGTGCGCACCATCTACGGTTTTCACCTGATCCGCCTGGAAAATCTTACTGAAGCCGCGATTTCGCCCCTGCCCGAGGTAAGAGACAGCATCGCGGAAGAATTGAGTCTTGAGCGGGCGACAAAAGACTTCCCCGCAATTGAGAAAAAAGCCGAAGACGAGTTCCTTGCCGGAAGCGATCCGGCCCGCATAGCCGAACAGTGCAAGGTCCCTCTGGAAAACATCAGGCTTGCGACCCTCGCTGACATCGAAACCGCGACCGGGCTGACCGACACCCGCGCCCTGGCCGACGCCGCCGCGGCAAGGGCGGCCGGAGAAACGGACGCGAACCTCGCGGCCCCGGTCAGTATTCCGGACGGCATCGCCCTGATTCGGATAACGGAGGCCAGACCCTCCGTCATCCCCTCCGCGGAGGAAATGCGCGCACCCATAATCGACACCCTGCGCACCAACGCCTCCATAGCCCTGGCCCGCGCCGCCGCGGAAAGCGCCCTGCCGTCGTTTTCCGGCAACGAACCCCCGGAGGAATACAAGGGAAAAGTGGAAGAGAGCAACGTCTGCCTGCGCGTTTTCCCCTCCGTGGAACCGCTGGGCTCAGTGCCGGCCCTGGTGAACGGCATATTCTCCTCCAAAGGAAACTGGCTGCCCACGGTCTATGACACGGACCTGGGCCCGATAATCGCCAGGACCTCAAGCGTGGAGCCGGTCAAGGCGGAAGACTGGGAGCAACTCAAGGGCATCTTCATAAGCCAGTCCATGCAGAGCAAGGAGGCGGAAGCCGTGGAATCTTACATGCGGGCACTGGTCAATGCCGCTGACATAAAACAGGCCGAAGGCGCGCTCAACCAAATTACCTTACGCTGATGGACTATTCACCGGGACTGGCGCGGGTCGACTCCAGACGCGGCAGAGAAATCGTCCGCATCACCCAGGCCGGACTGCTGGTGAACATGCTTCTCGTCGCCTCCAAGCTCGCGGCGGGATACCTCGGCAACAGCAGAGCGCTGGTGGCCGACGGGGTACACAGCATCGCCGATATGGTCACGAACATCGCGGTGCTCGTCGGAGTGCGCTTCTGGAGCGCTCCGCCCACCGCCGACCACCCGTACGGATACCGGCGCCTGGAATCGCTCATCTCCTTCTGCATAGGACAAGTCCTCGCCCTGGCCGGCGCGGGCATTGTCTACGACGCGATTGCGCGCCTCGGAGAGACGGCGGAAGCGGGCGCGGGGAGACTGCCCGCTCTGGGCGTGGCCCTGGTTTCCATAATCGGCAAGGAAGCCCTGTACCGCTGGACGGCGGCCAGGGGGCGGTCCCTGCAATCCGAAGTTCTGCGAGCCGTGGCCCTTGAACACCGTTCCGACGCTTTTTCCTCAATCCCGGTCTTTCTCACCGTGGCCCTGTCAACCTGGGTTTCTTCTCTGGCCGCTCTGGACCTGATCGGCGCCCTGGTGGTTGCCGGGTTCATATTCCATTCCGCCTGGAGCATCTGCACCGCCTCCGCGCACGTCCTGCTGGACGGAGGGGCCGGAGCGGAGGTGGACCGGAAGATCGCGGAGTTCGTCCAGGGGCTTGAGGGGGTGAAAGACCTGCACAGCCTGCGCGCCCGCCAGGTCGGCAACGGACTGATCCTGGACATGCATGTGAGCGTGGACGGCTCCTTGAGCTTTCAGCAGGCCCATGATCTGGCGCACCGGGTGGAGGGATCGCTCTGTTCCCCGGAGGCGGCCGCTTTTATCGGCCGGGAGGTGCTTGACGCCATAGCCCACGTCGATCCGTACTGGGACGCTCCGCACAGCTGATTCACGCCGTTTCGCGGCAGCCTTGCGAAAAGACGGTAGAAGACTACGGGCTTGTCGGCGTCACTCCAGTGGGTTATCGCGCGCGGACTCCGCCGGTGCCGCAGCGCGGGCATGAGAGCGTGGAGCGGCGAACGGATTGAATTTCTGAAGGTAGTTCTGGTGAACGTACTGCTTATGAATCTGGCCCGATTCGGGGATATCCTGCAGAGTCGGGCCGCCGTCTCCGACCTTGTCCGGCGCGGGCACAGAGTGGGCATGGTCTGCCTGGAAAATTTCGTCCCCGCCGCCCGTCTGCTGCCGTGTCTTGACCATATAGCGCCCCTGCCCGGGGCGTTTCTTCTGGCCCGTCTGAAAGAGCGGCGCGCGCGCGGAGGTTTTGACGCGGCCCGCGCGCCGGCCGAAGAATTCCGCTCCGAGGCGGATGGGACAGACTGGCCGGCCGCTCTGGCCGGGATCGCGGATTTTCGCCGCCGGCTCCACTCCGAATTCCCTCCGGACCTCGTCTGTAATTTGACGCCCGACACCTCAGCCAAGGTTTTGACGCGTTTCCTGGCCAATGGCGGGGACTGCTCCGGCTTTTTCGTGGACGAGAACGGCTTTGGCGTAAACGGCAACAACTGGGCGGCGTTTTTCGTGGGTTCAAGCCTGGAGCGCGGGATCAGCCCCTTCAACGTGGTGGACATGTTCCGCAAAATCGCCTCGGATATACCCGGCGGGCCGGGTCTGCGCGACGCCTTCCCAACTCCTGGCGACGTTTCCCTGTTCCGGCCTGGCAAGAAGGCGCGCCTCGGCGCGCGACGGCTGCTTGGCGAAGCGGCGGGAGACGACGTAAACGGCCACGTGGCCTTCCAACTCGGGGCGAGTGAGGACAGGCGGCGCTGGCCGGCAGGGTCTTTCGCCGCTCTTGGCGATATATTGTGGCGAGAGGCGAAACTTTGCCCGGTCCTCCTCGGAAGCGCAAGCGAGCGACGCCTCGCGGAGGCTTACGCGGACCTCGCCGCGCACCCGTACCTTGATCTTTGCGGGCGAACCGACCTTGCGGAACTTTCCGCCGTCCTGTGCCGGGTAAAACTTCTGGTCAGCAACGACACAGGCACCATGCATCTGGCCGCCGGCCTCAACGTGCCCATCCTTGCCGTTTTCCTGGCCACCGCCCAACCTTTCGACACCGGCCCCTATCTGGCCGGCAGCTGCTGCCTGGAGCCGGACCTGCCATGCCACCCCTGCGCCTTCGGTTCAAAATGCGCCTTTGACCTGCGTTGCGCGCAGGCAATCAGGCCGGAATTTTTTGCCGCGCTGATCCTTTCCCGTTTGCGCCGCGGTTCCTGGATTTTGCCCGAGGACGGCAGCGGAAAGGCCAGGGTCTGGCTGTCCCGGCCAGACGCGCACGGGTTCATGGACCTGCAATCCGTTTCCGGTCACGGAAAGGCAGAGCGCACGGTCTGGCTCGCCTTGCAACGACGGCTGCTGCGCGACTTTCTGGACGGAAACGGACCCTCCCCTCCCGCGCCCGAAGAAACCCCGGACAACCCGCCCCTTTGCGCCGGGCGGGAAACGGCCGCCGCCTTAAACCATGCCATGGCCCTCACCGAACTCCTGCAGCAGCAATCCCGCCTTGCGGCCCGGCCGACAGGCGCGGCCATGCGGCAAAAGCTCGCCGGCACATGGCGCATGGTGTACGACGCCTTGAGCGCGAACCCGGACCTGCGAGCCCTGGCCCTGCTTTTCGCGCAGACCTGCCGGGGAGGGAACGGGGAGATTCCGGATCTGCCGCGCCTTGCCGAAACCTCGGAAAACTTTCACCGGCTCCTGGCAAACTTCTCCAAGGCCCTTGCGCGCTGAAAAACCCTTTCCTCACAAATTGGAACGCAACTTGCATGACATGCGGCAACAGTAAATTTTGCCCCTTGCGGGGGGGAAAGGAGTCAGCCATGATTGTCATAGACGGGCGGGAAAGCGCGCTTACGCTTTCCAATTATACCAACCTTGAGGAATTGCTGGTCAAGGTCATTGAGGAAGAGGGACTTGGCGATCGCATAGTCACCGACGTGCTGGTGGATGACGAGGCTTTTTCCGAACTTTATCCCCATCAGGCGGAAGATATTGAGGCCGACAGCTTCAAGCGCGTGGAGATCCGCACGGTATCCGCCGATCAGATGGCCTCCGACATCGTGCAGGAACTGCCGAAGGTGATAGACATCATGGCCGGGGGCAGCCGCCGCGCGGCCGAGTTGCTGCGTGAGGCGGACCTGGCGGAAGGGTTGGAGGTGCTTCAGGACATCATCGCCGTGAGCCGGGAACTTTTAAACACCATTTACGTCCTGCGCAGCCAGTACTCGACAGGCCCCTGCGCGGAGCTTGCGGCTATGTCCGACAGCCTCGGGGATTTGCTGGGCGAGATAGCCGACATCATGGGCAACGAAGACTGGATGTTGGTGGCGGATCTGCTGGAGTACGAATATCTGCCTGTCTGCGAAGGCTGGCGCGGCGTTATAGCGGCCATAGAACGGGACGTATGCGCTGCAAGGGCGGCGGCGTAACATGGGCGCCATACGCCCTTTGGTGGAGGAAGCCCTCGATCTCGCGCGCGCGGAAGGCGAAGCTCTGGCGGAGCAGGACGTGGGCCGGGCGGAGGAGCTTTCGCGCAAAAGGGAGGAGATCCTCGGGCGCATTCTGAAAGAAGCCACAGGCGAAACGGAACTGCGCGAGGATCTGATCCTGATGCGGACGGCGCAAAAAGAGCTTCTGGAGAAAGCCGAAAATTTGCGTAGCGTGCTTTTGCGCCAGCGCCAAGACGGCCGCAGACTGACGGTCTATTTTGACGGCGACCGCCGCCTGAAACGGGAACTCAGGCGTTCTGTTTACTGCGACACCACATCCTGACGGGGACCCGCCCAAGACCCCGCCCGTAGCGGGCCAAGGCGCGAAATTCAAAAAGAATAGCCGTAGGAAACGCCGTACGTGGCGTTTCCATCGTTATGCTTGGTGATGCCCCAAGTGGAGTGGTTTGTGTATTCGCCCTGGATGCGGTGGCGGAACTCCTCGCCGAAGCTCACGCCGACCGCGCCGCGTGTGCGAAAGAGCACGTTGCTGCCCAAGTCCCTGTCGCCCAGCTTGTCCTTGCTGTTCACCTCTCCACCCACAGTACCTTCGACATAAGGTTGGATGAAGGAATCCGTGTTCAGGGTCAGACGCACGCCCGGCGCCAGAAACCCCCCCCATACCGTCGGGGTGTCGTGTTTCGGAACCCAGGCGTGTCCGCCGATTTCCGCAACCGGGGCAATATCGATCACCGAGTTGGACAACAGAGGGTCGTATTTTTGCGCTATATTCACACTATATGACATACTGTCGCTTTCGCCCCGGCTCACGTTCAGGCCGGCCGAGGTATTGGCGGCAAACGCCGCTGACGAGCCTGCCAGTATCGCTGCCAGCCCCGCGAACAAAATGGCTATGCCCCTCATTGCGTCCTCCCTTTTATTTTCCTGTGCGCT
>JAISZH010000102.1 GCA_031269345.1 Desulfovibrio sp.
ATGACATGAGGGCTGAATGCCGACGGCTTTCCGCGCCAGGCGCATAATCACCCTGGCCGGGGAAAGGGCGGCCGTATCCCCCGGCGAACTGGACGCTTCGTTGCGCTCCGTGGACAACGCCGTGCTTTTGGAAAAGGACGGGGTCATCTTGGGCGTTGAAGAGTATGCGGTTTTCCGGCGGCGGCTATCCGGCGCTTTTTCCTTACACGATCTCGGGCCGGTTTGTCTTGCCCCCGCTTTGATCAACGCCCATTGCCATCTTGAGCTTTCGCATCTGGCCGGGAAAACGCGGCTTGGGGAAGGCTTTGTCCCCTGGCTCGCCAGTTTGATGCCCCTGGCCCGGACCGTGCCGGGCGAGGAAGAGGCTGTCAGCGCGGCCTTGCGTTGCCTGAAGGACTCCGGAGTCGGCCATTGCGCGGACGTGGAAAGCCGCCTTCCCGGACTGATCTGCGAACTGGCGTTGCGGGAATGGCAGGGGAATGCTGTCTATCCGTTTACGCATTTTCTTGAATTGATCGGCTTTTCACCCCCGCCGGCGGCGGAGGGGGAAGACGTGGAGGAAGCGCTCAGGGCCGGGGACTGGTTTTCTCCCGCTGCCGCTTCTTTGCCCGTGCCGGCTTCGGAACATTGCGCCCTCTCCGGCCATGCCCTTTACAGCACCGCTCCCGAGGCCCTGCAGGCCGCCCATGCCTGGTGCCGGAGGCGAGGCCGGGTTTTCAGCCTGCATCTGGCGGAATCTCCTGAAGAAGACGAGTGCCTGCGGTCCGGGAGCGGCGCTTTGCGCGATCTGCTCAGGGGTTTCCAACCCTCTCCCTTTCCGGAATGGAAAGGCGGCCCGGTGGACCGCGCCGAACACCTCGGCCTGCTGGACGCTTTCACCCTGGCCGTGCATTGCGTGCGTCTCACGCCCCGTGACAGGCGAACCCTGGCCGAACGCAAAAGCGCCGTGTGCCTTTGTCCGCGCAGCAATGCGGCTATCGGAGTGGGCCGGGCGAAGGCGCGGGAAGCCGCCGCAAGCGGCATTTTGCTCTGCCTGGGCACGGACGGCTTGTGTTCGACGCCGGATCTGGACATGCAAAACGAGATGGCGGCGGCGCGCGATATGTACTCTTTGTCCGCGCGCGCGGTTTTGCGCCTAGCCAGCATAAACGGAGCGGCGGCCTTGCGTCTTGAGTCCCTGGGGAGCCTGGAGAAGGGCAAGGCGGCGGTGTTTTCCATGTTGCGGGAAGAATTCGCACGGGAACTGTTTTATTCGGATTCCGGATAAAAATTGCTTCAATTTATCAGGATTTGCGTGAAATCTCAGCAGACCGGTACGCGTTATATTTGGAATCCGAATAACGGGCTCTGTTAGTACGCATGTTTCCCAATGCGCAGTGCTGCTTGCGTCTGATATTAACGGGGCGGATATTGTTGAACATGTTTTTCCGACGAAAGGTGGTTCTCGCATGCCACTCAAGCCCTACCCCCGTGAAAAGTGTTCAAGAATATATGCTCTCAGTAATACCTCCCGCATCGCCAAGAGGGATGAGCACGCCACCAAGAAGGTAGCAGGGGCCTGAAGGCTACCTTCTTGGTTCCTTGGAGGAGGGAGGGGAGGAGGCCAGGAACAGCCATGCGGCAATGAACAAGGCGCATGCAAACGCCACGAAGAAGGGGAGCCCGTGCCGCATGAACTGCATGGACAAGCCGGCGAGCAATGGGCCCAGCAGGGCGCCGACGCCCCAGAGCAGGCCCATGGCCGCATAAATGCCTATCAGCTCCCCGCCTTGAAACCTGCTGCCCACAATCGTCAGCATGATTGTATAAAGGCCGACAAATGCCCCGCCCCATAGGAACAGCACACCGTAGGTCGCCAGGACGCTTTGCAGCACAAGCGGCCAGCAGGCGGCTCCGAGAGCGGAAAGGGCGGCCAGATACAAGGCAAGCCGGCTGCGGTTCATTTTGTCGCCCAGCCACCCGACGGGCAGTTGCAGCACAATGGCGCCGAACATGATGCAGGTCATGAGCTGCGTTGCCTGGTGCTCCGGCCAGCCCAGTGAAAGAGCGTACAGGGGGAGAAAGGTGAGCCCCGACGTTTCAATGGCCGCGTTAAGCGCGGTCGCCGCCAGGGCAAGCGGGGCGAGGCGCATGTAATGGAACGCGTTGCCGTACGCGGGTTTTTCGATTTGCGGCGTTGCGATGCGGGGTGACAAGATACAGAGCGCGGAAAGGAGCGTCAGCCCCGTACCGACGAGATAGGGAAGGAATCCGTCGCTGCCCACTGCGGACAGAATCAACGGCCCGAGCGCGAAGCCCACGGAAAGGGCGGCCGTGTAAACGCCCATGGCCCTGGCCCTTGTTTCCTCGCTGCTGAGCGCATTCAGCCATGTTTCGGAAAGGACGAACAGCGTCTCGGACGAGCTGCCGAGCAGGATTCTCAGGGGAAACCACAGCCAGACGACCGGCAAAGCCGGGAACAGGGCCAGCAGGGACGCCGCCGTCACAAGGGCCGCGAGGACCGTGCGGCGCAAGCCCAGGCGCGCGGTTATTCCGGGAAGCAGGAAAGCCATGAGCAGTACGCCTACCGCATGCATGGCGGCGTTGCATCCGATCAGGGTTTCGCTTAGTCCCTTTGCGGCGAGATCAAGCGCGATCAGCGCGGCGCTGAGGCTGTAGGTCAAACCGAATATCGCGGCGGTCGCCACCACGGCGGCGCGCGACAGAATTGATGGGGAAAGGTCTTGTTCCTGTGGCATGTCCCTGTCCGTCAGGCTTGCGTGTTCCGTCCCCGTCCGGGGACGCCCCGGGCCTTTACGCGCCGTGTTCCGGGGGGGAATGGGGCGACCGGGCTGTGAGCACATACGACAGCGCGTTGGCGTAATCCAGCACGATGCCCGGGCTCCAGGCCATGGCAGCCGCCCGGTGGCGCATGAACCCGGCGATCCAGAGCTCCAGGGTGAAAATAAGCCGGCACAGAAAGAACAATGAGGAACTGACCTCCTGCTCATAGATGCCTTCAAGGCCCGCGTCCAGCGCCTTGGCGACCGAACTCGCGCAACTGCGGTTCATCATGTTGTAGCTGGTGTCTTTTTTATAGACATCCCAGAACCGTTTGATGGCGCGCACATTCAGTCCCCGGAAACGCACCTGGCTTGTGGACGGGCACCAGTCCGCGCTTTCCTGGGCGTAGCTCGACTGGAACACCCCGGGCACGTCATTGTCTTTGCCGGCATTGAAAAGCCTGGTAAACTCCGTGCCTGTCCGGTCGATTTCAACCGCGGGGTAAAGGCTGATATAAACGTCCGGGGGGGCTTCGAGCGCGGCATGGCCGGTCGAGATCACGCCTTTCTCGTCAAGGGCGGCCACATAACGGCTGATCCCCCGGTTGATGGGTTCGATTTTGCCCGTCGGCGTCCACACATGGACAATGACTTCACCGCTTCCCTGTTCAAACGCCGGTTCTTCCAAGCCGTCTTCCCCCACCTGGTGGACGGCAGGCCAACCCCTGTCCAGGATTGACAGAACGCTCCGGTCCGGCGGCAGCCGCTTGATCCGCAAGGCGAGGACACATACCCCCACGGCGGAGAGGATAAACAGCTTTCCGGCGTCTTCGCCCACTTCACCCGCCCAATGCGTGGGCCAGGGCACGAGGGACCACAGGCCGGCAAAAAATTCCACGACGGCAAAGCCCATGCTGAAACGCCACCCCTCAAAGCGGATAAAGTATGCGGAGGTGCCCCGCCAGCAGGCATCGACAAGGAAAAACGCGCCCACGACAATCCCTATCAGTATTCCGCTCCGGGGGGGCTCAAAAAAAATGAGGGCAGCCACCCCCAGAAAAATACAGCCCTTCACCAGGCGCAACTTTCTCGCCGTACCGCTCTTGGAGAATCCGTTCAACAAGGAACCCGAACCGAAAACAAACAAGGGAATACTGTAGTAAGACGCGGGAATGCG
>JAISZH010000156.1 GCA_031269345.1 Desulfovibrio sp.
GCTTGGCAAGCGCATAGAAACACTATGCGAGCCAAGATTGACTGGCAATTTACCACCGACAAATGTCGAATAAAGCTTAAACGTCTTTATCCGACATTTGACGAATGACATGACACTAGCTAGCAGAAGCTTTTACCCCGCTATTTGTCGTGCCATTTTGTGCTATAATCGCCGTAGGCAACGCCCGGCACGCTGCTTTTAATGAGGTGATTGAGGCAAAGCCCAGGGCAAAGGCCAGGGCAAAGCCTAGGGCAAAGACCAGGGTAAAGAAGATTTTATTGAGGGATTTTTTTCTGGTGTTCCCCCGGTGTTCCCCCCGATTAAAAAAGGGTTTCCGGTGTTATCCGAAAACCCTTGTCTTTCCTGGTGGGCCATACAGGACTTGAACCTGTAACCAACTGATTAAGAGTCAGCTGCTCTACCAATTGAGCTAATGACCCGCTTGACACGATGCAACGTGTCAGCCTTGCTGTTGTTTCTGCCGATCTCACGCGAAATGTGTAAGTTTGAGATGGCTCCCAGTGCCGCCAGCCACGACACTAGAGCAATTTCACTGTGAAATTGCTCTGGCGGCCGCGAGCGCGGACGCCCGCCGCAAAGGCGTAAGCGCAATTTATTCGCGCTGTTAAACGCCGGAGCGGGCGTAGGCTGGAGAGGGCCGGGCGCATCATCTCAAAGGTGAAATGCTATAGTCAGATCGCCGGACTCTGTCAATACCTTTTCGCGCCTGCGTCGCTAAGGCCTGACAGGGCAAAAATCGTTTTCTCCCAAGTTGCCTGTTAATTTTTCCCGTGAAAGCGGCTATGCTGATTTCCATGCTTCGAACATCTACAGCCATGCCGCCCGCGCGTAGCGCTTCCACACAGGATAAGGCGGGTATAAATTTCAAAGTTAAAATGCTATAGATATCTTGTAAAATAGATGCGTCGGCACATGAAGGAATTTCTGATGAAAGTCATAATCTTCTGCGGCGGGAAAGGCACAAGGCTCAAGGAAGAAACCGAATTCAAGCCCAAGCCCATGGTGGAGATAGGCGGCCGCCCGATCATGTGGCATATAATGCGCCGCTACGCTCACTACGGCTTCAAGGAATTCGTCCTGCCCCTGGGCTACAGGGGAGAGGTGATCAAACAATACTTCTACGACTACAAGATGCGCAATTCCAATTTCAGCATAGACCTCGCCTCAGGCGAGTTGACCGTGCACAGCCTGGACGAGAGCGTGGACTGGAAGATCACACTCTGCGATACTGGAGAAGAAACCGAAAAAGGGGCGCGCATCAAACGGGTGGCCGCATACCTCGGAGACGGTCCGTTCATGGCCGCATACGGAGACGGAGTGGCCGACATAGACATAGGCGAACTCGTCCGCTTCCATCGCGAGCGCGGGCGCATGGGCACCTTCACCGGAGTGCGCATGCCCTCGCGTTTCGGCACCGTAAGCACGGACGAAAAAGGAGAAATCGAAGGCTGGGAGGAAAAACCGGTACTCAACCAGTTCACCAACTGCGGTTTTTTTGTCTTTCAGCCGGAATTTCTTGACTACCTGAGCGCCGACGCGGGGTGCGATCTGGAAAAGGAGCCGCTGGAACGCTTAGCTCGTGAAGGACAGTTGTCCATGTACAGACACAATGGCTTCTGGCAATGTATGGACACACTGCGCGACTATGAGCTGCTTAACGTCCTGTGGGGGAAAGGCCAGGCCCCCTGGCTGAATTTCTCCGGGAGAGACCATGTTTGACAACGTGTATAAAGGCCTCCGGGTCTTCATAACCGGGCATACCGGCTTCAAGGGTTTCTGGCTCACAACCTGGCTGCTTGAACTGGGAGCCGAGACGGCCGGCTGGTCTTCCGGCCTGCCTACCGAGCCTTCAGGCTTTCGCGCTCTTGGACTTGAACGGCGCATCAGCCATTTTGACGGCGACATGCGGGATCGGGAAGGCCTTGAGGCGGCGCTCAAGGCCTTTGCCCCGGACATAATCTTCAATCTCGCCGCCCAGGCCCTGGTACGCAAGTCATACGCGGACCCGGTAGAAACCTTTGCCGTCAACGCCGCCGGAACACTGAACCTGCTTGAAGCCGTGCGCAACATCCCCTCGGCCAGGGCCCTGGTGCTGATCACCAGCGACAAGTGCTACCGCAACGACGAATGGGTCTTCGGCTACAGGGAGACGGACCGCCTGGGAGGGAAAGACCCCTACAGCGCATCCAAGGCCTGCGCGGAAATCATCGCCCACTCCTATTTTCATTCCTTTTTCAATACCGGGCCGCTACGCGCGGCCACGGCCCGCGCCGGCAACGTAATCGGCGGCGGAGACTGGGCCGAAGACCGCATAGTGCCTGATTGCGCGCGTGCCTTTGCCGAAAGGCGTCCGGTGATCATACGCAACCCGGAAGCCACCCGCCCCTGGCAGCATGTGCTTGAACCTCTCTCGGGCTATCTGCGCCTCGGCGCGCGCCTTCTGCTGGAAAACACGGCCAAAGAACGCGGCCTGCACGGGGAGGCGTTCAATTTCGGTCCGCCCGCCGAGGTCAAGGCCCCGGTCGGGGAACTGGCAAAGGCCTTGCTCCGATACTGGCCGGGCTTTTCCATCTCCGCGGACCCGGACGACCCGGACGAAGACCGGGGAAAAAAGGAAAGCACACTGCTCAAGCTTTGCTGCGACAAGGCCCTGGCACTGCTGGACTGGAAGGCCGTACTCTCCTTTTCCGAAACCGTGCGCTTTACAGCTCTCTGGTATAACAGCTATTATCAGGGTATGGACGAAATGAAGAAAGGCGGCACGGCCCCGGATATGTACGCCCTGACCGTTGGTCAGATCGGCGATTACTGCGCGCTCGCGCGAGAAAGGAACCTCGCATGGGCGCGTTGAACACCGGAATTTCCTGTTGCTCCGCCGCCTCAGACCCCTGTTCGCCGGCACGCGCTTCCATTGCCGGGGTCTGGAGCAGGCCGCTTGGAATCATGCCCGGCAAAGGCGGGCCGGTCCTGCATATGTTGCGGGCCGATTCCCCGCATTTCACGGTTTTCGGCGAAATTTACTTTTCCCTTCTCATCCGTGAAGCGGTTAAGGCCTGGAAAAAACACCGGCGTCAGTCGCAGAATTTTGCCTGCCCCCAAGGACGTGTTCTGCTCGTGGCCTATGACGAACGAGAAAATTCCCCCAGCTTCGGCAGGCTGGAAATCTTCACCCTGGGTCTGCCGGATGACTACCGGCTGGTGCATATCCCCCCCGGCATTATTTACGGATTTACAGCCTTGGACGATGCCCCGGCCGTTCTGGCCAACTGCCCCGACCTGCCCCATGACCCGGAAGAATCCGAATCCATTCCTGCCGACAGCCCGCTCGTGCCTTATACTTGGGGCGTCAAATGCTGAAGGCCGCCGAGGCATCCGGGGCACGGCGCTGCCTGATTACCGGCGGCACGGGTTACGCAGGTTCCTGGATAAGTCGGCATCTCGCGTTGCGCGGGCATGATGCAATCGCCGTGTCCCGGAGCGGATGGAAAACCGCCCCCGGCTTCCCATGCGCCTGCCTTACGGCGGACCTGGAAAAGGAATCCCCCCAGTCTCTGGTCAGGCTCTTTGCGGACAAGACGGACCTGATAGTCCACGCGGCCGCCCTGACCGACGCCTCCCTTCCGGACTACCCGCGTCGCTCTTTGCTGGCGAACGCCCTGGGGACGAGAAACATCCTTGAGGCCCTGCGCCTGCGTTACAATGATACCCCCGAAGAAGCCCCTCTCCTTGTCTATTGCAGCACCGTCCATGTCTATGGGATATCCGAAGGGAAAATCAGCGAACGAACCCCGCCCGCGCCCGGCAACGACTATGCCCTGACCCACCTCTTTGCCGAGGAATACTGCCGCATGTTCGCGCGCCTGCACGCCCTGCGCTGCATTATCCTGCGCTTTTGCAACGGCTACGGCGCCCCGGCCCGCGCAGGCGGGGCGAACTGGAGCCTGCTGCTCAACGATCTGTGTAAAAGCGCCATGAGCGAGACGCTTCTCCTGCGCTCGGACCCGCGCACTCAACGTGATTTCCTCTGGCTGGGAGACTTCGCCGCGGTCATTGAGGCCCTCATACCCAGAAAGGACCTGGCCGGACGCGTTTTTAACGTCTCCTACGGCAAATCCCTGAGCATAGGCGAGGTGGCGCGGCGCGTGGCAAAAATCGCCTCCAGGCTGAGCGGCCGGAAGGTAAAAATTCAAACCGGACACAGCGGCACACGCGGGCGCGCGAAAAGGCTGCGCGTCAGCAATCGCGCCCTGCTCTCGGAGACAGGCCTGGTTTTCACGGATCATCTGGATGAGGAAATAGAGGCCATCCTGCTTCAACTTGAGGAGTCAGGCGCCGCCTCGTAAAAACACATGCCGTTTCGGGGGAAATTCATGTCCAGTCATGTAGACGCACAAGGCAACGTGATGATGGTAGACGTCAGCGGTAAGAAGGCGACGAGCCGCGCCGCAGTGGCTGACGGGTTCATAAGCATGTCGGATGAGGCTTTGCAAAGCGTGCTGGAAAGGAGGACAGCCAAAGGCGATGTGCTGACCGTCGCCCAACTGGCCGGGATTATGGGCGCCAAACGCGCCTCTGACCTTATCCCTCTCTGTCACCCCCTGCCTCTGGAGAACTGCAAGGTGGACCTCGCCGTTGAAGCAGGAGGCATTCGCGCACTGTGCAGGGTAAAAACCGAGGGACGCACGGGAGTGGAAATGGAAGCCCTGACCGGGGTGTCCGTGGCTCTGCTCACCATATATGACATGTGCAAATCCCTGGACAAGGGCATGGAAATTTCCGGCATCCGCCTTCTGAAAAAAACCGGCGGCAAAAGCGGGGTTTATGCAAGGCCCGAAGCAATATGTCCGGCATAGCCGGGTGTCAGGTGGAAATATCCCTGAAGGGAAAAGCTTCGGACCATAAAGAAATTTTTGCTGAAAGAAAGGCGCGATGTCAGACAGTTACCTCTTTGATTCCTTTGGACGGAGAATAGACTACGTCCGCCTGTCCATAACGGATCGCTGCAATTTCCGCTGTATCTACTGTATGCCGGAAAGCGGCGAAAAATTTATCCCGCACAAGGAGATTTTGAGCTATGATGAGATCCTGCGCCTCTGCCGCCTTTTTGCGGGCCTGGGCGTCGTAACTTTCAAGGTGACGGGGGGCGAGCCCCTGTCCCGCAAAGGCGCCCTGGATTTTATCCGCGCCCTCAAGTCTCTGCCGGGCGTGGAGCAGGTCACGCTGACCAGCAACGGCGTTCTGCTTGCCCCCTATGTGGAGGAGCTGGCGCGTATCGGCCTTGGCGGCCTTAACATCAGCCTGAATTCACTGCGTTCGGGCAACTACCGGGCCATATCCCGGGCGCAAGCCGGGCCGGACGAGGCGGTGCGGGTTCTGAACCTGGCGCGGCAGGCGGGTATAAGAGTGAAAATCAATGTGGTGCCGATGCGCGGGCGCAATGAGGAAGACCTTGAGGAACTGACGCGCTTTGCCCTGACCAGTGGCTATATCCTGCGCTTCATTGAGGTCATGCCCGTGGGTCTCGGCCAGGCGCAGCAGGGCGTGGCGCCGGAAAAAACAAAACGGATGATCGAAGAACGCTTTGGCCGTCTCGTCTCTGAGGGCGAGCGCCTGGGCAAAGGGCCGGCAGAGTACTGGCGGGTGGAAGGCTATGGCGGAGGCGTGGGTTTCATTTCGGCCCTGAGCGACAAATTCTGCGCCAGATGCAACCGGGTACGCCTGACATCCACCGGTTTTCTGAAAAGCTGCCTGCACCATAACACCGGCGTGGAGCTAAAACCCCTGCTGCGACAGGGAGCGGATGACGCGGCCCTGGTCAAGGCGATCACGGAGGCTGTGCGGCAAAAGCCGGCGGCGCACTCCTTTGCTCAAGACGAGCGGAGAAAACCGTCCTTTCTGATGAACAGCATAGGTGGATGAGCGGGAGGCGATTTTGTATGGAAACGGAAACAGGAAAGTGAGCGTAATGGGCAAAATCATCGCATTGTGCGTAAGCGAAAAAAAAGGCAGAGCGAAAACGGTCGTGCCTTCGGCAAGGCTCGTCACGGAACACGGACTCGAGGGCGACGCCCACGCCGGCGGGGGTTGGCACAGACAGGTCAGCCTTCTGGCGCATGAAAAAATTGAAGATTTCCGCAAAAGAGGCGCCATCGCGCCTTACGGCTGTTTCGGAGAAAACATCGTCGGCGAAGGCATAGACTTTGCCTCGCTCCGGATCGGCACGCGCCTGGCCTGTGCCGACGCCCTTCTGGAGATCACCCAGATCGGCAAGGAATGCCACGATCACTGCGGGATTTTCCGCAGCATGGGCGAATGCATCATGCCCACGCAGGGGGTTTTCGCCCGCGTGCTGCTCGGTGGTGTGGTAAATATAGGCGACGAACTACGTTTGCTCCCGGAGGAATGATTATGCTCAGCGCGGCTGTTCTTACCATAAGCGACAAAGGCTATGCCGGAGAGCGCGAGGACCGCGCCGGGGCCGTGGCGCGGGAAATAGCGGAAAACTACGGTTTTACGGTGGTCTATCAGGGCATGCTGCCGGACGAGCGCGAGATTATTGCAGCCGAACTTAAACACCTTGCCGATTCCAAAACGGCGCGGCTCATCCTCACCACCGGCGGCACCGGTTTTTCCAAGCGCGACGTAACGCCGGAGGCGACGCTGGATGCGGCGGAACGCCTCTGTCCGGGGATTGCGGAGGCCATGCGGGCCATGAGCATGGAAAAAACCCGCAGGGCCATGCTGAGCCGGGCGGTGGCCGTACTTCGCGGGGAGAGCCTGATCCTCAATCTGCCGGGAAGTCCCAAAGCGGTCCGGGAGTGCCTTTTGTGCGTCATCGACGAACTCGGACACGGGTTGGACATCTTAAGCGGCGATGCCAAAGAATGCGGGAGCGCGGCGGACGCCGGACGGTAAGTGAAATTGCTCAGGCCCGCAAAAACCCTCCCACCTGATCTGCGCTGTGTTGACAGGCGCGGCCTCATCGGTACGTTGCCTTTCACATAAAAATACCGTACACGCTTACCCCTGTTCCAACGCAACCCCTGGAGTTTCCGGCCGGGGCGCGCGCGGCAACGGAGCCAGATTATGCTTTTTGTGGAAAAACTGAAAGAAACCGGCACATCTGTCATGCCTGTCATGGCGCTTGTGTTTTTTCTGCATTGCACCGTCGCCCCGGTGGGCAGCGCCATGGGGCAGTTTTTAGCGGGCGGAGTTCTGGTGATCTTGGGCCTGACCATCTTTCTGGTGGGCGCGGAAGTGGGCGTTCTGCCCATGGGACAGCGAACCGGGGCGGAACTGGTCAAAAGGCGCAACCTGCCGCTCATTCTGGCGGCCGGATTCGTCATCGGTTTTTTCATCACGGTAGCGGAACCGGACGTGCAGGTGCTGGCCACGCAGGTGGCCGGCGTCAACTCGTCCATCCCGCCGCGCCTCCTGGTCGCCATGATCGCCGCCGGCGTGGGACTTTTCGTCTCCATCGCGCTTGGGCGCATCATCCTCCAGGTTTCCTACCGTTTTCTGCTGGTGATATTTTACGCGCTGGTCTTTGTCTGCGCCTTTTTCACCCATCCCTCCTTTCTCGGCATAGGCTTCGACGCCGGTGGCGCCACCACCGGTCCCATGACCGTGCCCTTCATCATGGCTCTGGGTGTCGGCGTGGCGGTATCGGGCGCGGGGCACCGCTCCGCCGCAGACGACAGTTTCGGCTTGATCGGGCTGGCTTCCATCGGGCCAATCCTGGCGGTGCTGATTCTCGGCCTTCTGCTTGACGGGACGCCGCCGGCGGACGGCGCGGACCTTGAAGAGGCCGCGGCCGTCTCTCTGGACGCGCATTTTCTGCGCCTCGTGCCGGAGGTGCTTGTCGAGGTGGGAACAGCGCTGGGGCCGCTGGCGGTCCTGTTCGCCGTGTTCCAGATAACGCTGTGCCGCATGCCCGGAAAACAGGTAAGCCGCCTGATCATGGGTCTCATCTACACGTTCCTCGGACTGGCGCTTTTCTTCGTCGGGGTCAAAGGAGGTTTCATGCCCGCCGGCGGCAAAATGGGCGCCATTATCGGCGGCATGGACAACAACGGCATTCTGATCCCCATCGGCCTGGTGCTGGGAGCGATGATTGTATGCGCCGAACCGGCGGTCTGGGTTCTCACCAGCGAGGTGGAAAACGTGTCGGGCGGCCACATCCGCCGGTTTTACATGCTGCTTTCCCTGTCCATCGGCGTGTCCTGCGCCGTGGGCATAGCCATGCTCAGGGTGCTGACCGGCCTGAGCATCTGGTGGTTCCTCGTGCCCGGCTACATTCTGGCCATCGGCCTGTCCCGTTTCTGTCCTCCCATGTTCACCGCCCTGGCTTTCGATTCCGGGGGCGTGGCTTCCGGTCCCATGGCGTCCACCTTTATCCTCGCCTTCACGGTGGGCGCGTCCGGCGCGGCGGGGAGCAACCCCATAACGGACGCCTTCGGCGTTATCGCCATGATTGCCATGACCCCCCTCATTGCCATCCAGGTACTGGGCATCCTGTTCCAGCGCCAGAAAAACCGGTCCGCCCACTCTGACGCCGGGCAAGGAACGCGCCTATGAACGTTCACGGTTCTGAACATTTTTTTCGAACAACCTGCACGCCCGGCAAGCTGCTGATCACCGTCGTGGCGCGCGGTCAGGGAGAGAAGGCCATGCAACTGGCCAAAGCTGCCGGCGCACGGGGCGGCACCATCATGCTCGGCCGCAGTTCGGTGGAAAGTCCCTTGCTCCGCCTGCTGAGCCTGGACGACAAGGATGTCGACATTGTCTTGACCCTGCTTGCCCACGAAGAGATGGAGCCGGTTCTCGCATCATTGCGCGCCGGCGCCGGCGCCGGAAAACTGGGCAAAGGCTTCAGCATGGGGTTGGATGTGGGGAAAATTTTGCGCCACCACCTGGCCCCGGCGGCCGGGAGGCAGAATGGCTCCTTTCCCGCCCAAAACGCCTCCCCACTCACCCGCGAAACAGAGAGAACACCCATGAGCGCCGCCCATACCCATGAACTTATTTCCATTATTGTGAACACCGGCTATGCGGACGATATTATGGACGCCGCCCGCGCGGCCGGGGCTCCGGGAGGCACGGTCATCAACGCCCGGGGCACAGGCAGGGAAGAGGACGTAAAATTTTTCGGCCTCACCATTGTGCCGGAAAAAGAATTCATCATGATTCTGGTTCCAAGGGAAAAAGCCGGAGAAGTCCTGGAAGCGGTCAAGACGGCTCCCTGCCTGAACCAGCCAGGCCTCGGCATCGCGTTCTGCCTTGACGTGGAGCGCTTTATTCCCTTGGGGAAAAAGAAACGGGAAGATTAGGGATTTGCGCTACAAATCCTTGCAGAGCGATTCATTCGTTTCATTCGTGAACTGCTCTGGTACGCCAGTAACGCTTAACAATGCATATCGAACAGCGTACTGGTCGCCGGGCGGACAAGCCCGGCGCGCCGCCGAAGGCGGTGGAGAAAGCCGGAAACCACGTTTTCCGGCGAAGCGATCTTCACGCCTGTGACGTGCCAGGGCGGGAACTGGCGAGGGCGATGCTGAAAAGATTTCTCCCGAAGGTCGTTCTGCGTCGTTTTTCTGCGGACGCCAACAAGGAAGCTTTCAGAAAGGAGCAAGCATGGAAAAAAAGAAAGTCGCTCTGGTGATTGATGATGAGGCAGACGTACGGGCCTATCTGCAGGCAGTGCTGGAAGACTGTGGATTTGACGTGCATACGGCCGCGGACGGCCTCACGGGCTTTGACGCCGCCACCGCTTTACAGCCCGATCTTATCACTCTGGATATCAGCATGCCGGATCAGTCGGGGGTACGCACTTACCGCCAGTTGAAAACGGATGAAACGCTGAAAAAAATCCCTGTTTTTATCATTACTGGTTTTTCCGACAAAATGCGCATTTTTTTGAAAAAGCTGGCGACCTTTCCCTTTCCTGAAGCTTTTATCAACAAACCGGTGCATCCGGGCGAACTGAGAAAAATGATTACCGAGCAGTTCAGCGGAGAATCGCTGCCGCATCAGGACGAAACGCCGTCTGAGGACGGTGCCGAAGCCGAAAACGCCAACATTCGTGGCAAGTAATCGGCCGCATAGGCCTGGGAGAAACATATGGATTGCACTCTTGTCTATTTGGTGGCCTATGCGGGCACACTCGCCTGCATAGGCGCTATAGCGTATAAAGTCCGCAGTTACATAAAAAAACCTGTGCATGTCCGCTGGGAGCTGTATCCCGTCGCCCACGATTCGGAGCGGGCCGCCTATGGAGGCAGCTATCTGGAAGATGCGGACTGGTGGAAAAACAGGCAGAAACCTTCGTTCATCGCCGGAATGAAAGGACTGCTGATTGAACTGCTCTTTCTGCACCTGACGCTGGAAACCAACACGAAACTCTGGTACCGGACCTACCCCTTCCACCTCGGACTCTACCTGCTCATCGGCGGCATTCTCTTCACCTGCCTCACCGCTGTAGCCCGCATTATGGGCATTGAGCCGGGGATCGTTCTAACCGCCATGGGAAACATCGTCCAGGTGCTCAGCGTTCTCGGCTTTCTCGGCCTTATCGCCGGAGGCGCGGGCCTGCTCCACCGCCGCCTTTCCCAGCCCGATCTCAAGCGCTACAGCACGCGTGAGCATTTTATCAACCTTTGCGCTTTTATCCTGCTTGGCCTGATCGGGCTGCTGACATGGCTGGGCAATCCCTCATTTTTTGTCATGGCGCGTGACTTTACCGTGAGCATGATCACGTTTTCCTTTGCGCCGATGGACAGTTTCCTGTTCTCTTTCTATATTACGTTCGGTTTTATCATGGCTGCCTATGTGCCGATGACGCATATGGGGCATTTTTTCATGAAATACTTCCTGTACCACGATATTCGCTGGGCGGACCAGCCAACGCAGGACAACCCCGCAACGCAGAAAAAAATCGGTATCGTACTTGGCTTTCCTGTGTCCTGGAAAGCTTCGCATATCCAGGGAGACGGCAAAAAGACCTGGGCTGAAGTCGCCACCACCAACCCCACCAAGCCTAAGGAATAAGGATCAGCCATGAAAGCACCGTTGAATCTGCGCGACGTCTCAACCGTCAGGGGCAACTTGGCCGATATCGCGGAAGAGGATCTGATACAACTCCCAATCGACATGGAGAACATTCCATGGAAACCCTTGGGTGAAGAGGCGAAGGACAAGTATTGCTGCCTGCTCGACGACATGCTGGTGCTTCAGATTCCCCGCCCTCAAACGCCTCGCGAGGAAGAGGAACTTGTCAACAGGTTTCTGGAAGGCATGCGCAAACTGTTCACGCCGGAAAACAACTGGACGTTCCTGCCCATGCTGGAAACCAGCATGAACTACTGCGCGCAGTGCAACTCCTGCTCCGACGCCTGCCATCTTTTCGAAGCTTCAGGCAAAAACGAAATGTACCGCCCGAATTTCCGTTCCGAAATATTCCGGCGCATATACAAGCAGTACATAGCCGGAGAGCCCTTCGCCAAATGGCGCTATGGCGACATCGGGCTGAACTGGATGACCGTCGCCCGTCTGGGTGAACTGGCCTACCGTTGCAACCTCTGCCGCCGTTGCGCGCAAAGCTGTCCCATCGGAGTGGACAACGGGCTCATCGCGCGCGAAATCCGCAAGCTTTTCAGTCAGGAACTGGGAATCAACCCGCCTGAACTGCACGACAACGGCTCCATGCTGCAACTCAGCACCGGCTCGTCCACCAAAATGAACGCGCTGGTGGTGCGCGACAATGTGGAATTCATCAACGAGGACTTTTCCGAAAGCACGGGGTATGAGTTCACCACTCCCTGGGATGTGGAAGGAGCGGACATCCTCCTCATCCACAACGCGGGCGAAATCATGGCCTGGCCGGAAAACATCGCGGCCTTTTCGATAATCTTCCAGGCCGCGGGCCTTTCCTGGACCCTGTCCAGCGATCTGGCCGCGTACGATTCCATCAATTACGGCACGTTCTATGACGATGTGCAATTTGCCCGCACAGCTTTGCTCCATGCCCAAGCGGCCAAAAAGCTCGGCGTGAAAAAAATTGTGCTCGGCGAATGCGGACACGCGCATAAAGCCCTGACCGTCATAGCGGATCGTATTCTTCCTCAGGAGTTGAACGTACCCAGGGAAAGTTGTTTCCCTATCCTGCGTGATATCGTATTATCAGGGAAAATACGCTTTGATCAGACGCGGAACGATTTTCCCGTAACCCTGCATGACCCTTGCAACGTGGTCAGGCTCATGGGGATCAATAAACCCCAGAGGGAAATTCTGCGCCATCTCTGCCCGCAGTTCAGGGAAATGACCCCGCACGGCGTCGAGAACTACTGCTGTGGAGGCGGCAGCGGCTTCGCCATTATGAGTCGCAACAATATAGAAGCATGGCGCAACAACATCAGCGGTCGCAGGAAAATGCGGCAGATTTGCGGAGCGTTCAGCGAGTGCCTTGGTCCCGAGACAAAAAAGTACGTCTGCGCTCCCTGTTCCAACTGCAAAGGACAGATACGCGAAATAATCAAGCACAGCGGGCTGCTCGAGAAAAACAGCCTTCAGTACGGGGGAGTTGTGGAACTCATCGTCAATGCAATGGTGGACGTGAATCCCGGCTTCATAAAGTGGGAGGAGGAATAACCGCAGATACGGAGCATCCGGTGTCTCCCGCGTCCGGCATGCTCCGTGCCTCATAAACCGCAAGACAAGGAGTGACGCATGGCCCTTGCTTCTGAAAAGACCCTTCTCATCGTCGACGACGAGCCGGATGTGCGCAGCTTCCTTTCCGCCTGCGCGGAGGACGCGGGTTTCAAGGTCGTCACCGCTGTGGACGGCGAAGACGCCATCGCCAAGGTGCAAACCGTGAATCCGGACCTCATGACTCTGGACATGGTCATGCCGAAAAAATCGGGATACAAGGTTCTGAAAGAACTGCGGGCCATGGAAAGATACGCCGAATTGCCGGTCATTGTCATTACCGCCCACGCCAATGACGAAATGGGCAGCGAAGACATAAAAAAAATGTATACCACCTTTTCCGGCCCCGGCGCCCCCAAGTTCACCCTGGAAAAGCCGATTACTCCCCAAAAACTGGTGAAGGCCATCGCCGAAATTCTGGATGTGGACCTTGAAGCCTCCACGCCGAAAAGTTCGCAGCCGGCCGATCTGGCAGGTCTGCTTCGCGGGGCGAGTCCGGATACTTTGGAGAAAGTCCGGCAACTTCTTTCCAAGCAGTGAAAATGACCGTCTTTTTTTCCGCTGAAAAAATTCAACGGAGAGACACAGGGTCCATTTTTCGCCTGGGAACAACATGCCCTGTGTCGCGCCGGCGAATTGTCGCGACGCACCAGCTTTTCGGGCCATACCGTGCAGCGATGTTCGCTGAAGGAAAACGACATGGAACAGCGCTCTTCGTCTCTGCCGACCGATCTCGGCTTCTGGAAAGAAAAGCAAATATTCGACGTTCTTCCCGTTCCAGCCGCCGTTCTTGACGCCGATCTGGAAATCATCCTCGCCAACAAACGCTTTATTCATACTTTCGGCCCATGGGAAGGGCAAAAATGTTGGGAAGCATACCACAAGACCACGGAACCGTGTAAGCACAAAAGCTGTGCGCGCTCCTTCGAAAAGCGCGAGCCCGTCGTCAGCAGGGGCGAAGGGATAACCTCGGCGGGGCAGAGCATCCACTACACCAAGTATACCCTGCCGCTCATGGTTCAGGACGGCAAGGTTTCCCATATCCTCGAAATCTGCATCGACAACACTTCCTCCGACATCCTCCGCCATGAATACCAGTCACTTTTTGATCTTGTCCCCTGCTACATCGTTGTTCTGGACAGAGATCTCAGAATTATCGACACGAACCGCATGGTGCGGGACATCTGGGGCGACCTTGAGGGCAGACAGTGCTTCCGGGCCCTGAAAGGCCAGGAGTTTTCCTGCGCCAACTGTACGGCAAGAAGATCCTTTGTCAACAAATCCCCGCAATATGACATGCAGCCATGGATTACGCCCGAGGGGGAAGTGTGCAGTTGCCAAGTGGCGGCCGTGCCCATTACCGATGAAACGGGCAAGGTCACGGCGACCATGGAAATGGCCACCGACGTTACCGAGCTGACCTATCTGCGCGAGCAGACAGAAATAAAAAATCTCATGCTGGCCGAAATTGTGAACAACTCGCAACGCGGCCTTGCCATTATTTCCGATGAAGGGGACATTCCCATTTTCAATCCGCCGCTGGTCAAAATGCTGGGACTGCCGGCCATAGGAATTTCCGATCCGGAAGAACTCTACGCGCTTCTGCCCGACAAGGTGAACGCCGCCATTGCCAGCGGAGCGGGGTCCTTTTTCTTTTCCGAACTTCCTCTTTTTTCGGAGCGGGGTGACGACGTGCTTCCTGTAAACCTTCAGGGCGTGCGCTTGAAAGTCGGCAAGAAATCTTTGGGGCTGCTCCTGACTTTCGATGATCTGCGAAGCATCAAAAAACTGGAAAAAGCCAAAATGGAAGCGGAACGCATGGCCGCAGTGGGCCATACGGTTTCGGGTCTGGCCCACGGGGTAAAAAATCTTGTTACCGCTCTGGAAGGCGGCATGTATCTGCTCTCCAGCGGCATGCAGGGAGACAGGCCGGAACGTATCGCCCAAGGTATGAATATGTTGCAGCGCAACATTGACCGCATCGGAGGCTTTGTCAAAAGCTTCCTGGATTTCGCCCGGAGCCGGGAAATCAGAACTCGGTATTGCGACCCCGCCGCCGTTGCGGTCGAAGTCGCGGAACTATACCGCGTCAAAGCCCGGCAGCACGATATTGATTTGCGCCTGGACGCGCGGCAGGGCGTACCCCAGGCTCCTCTTGATTATGAAAGCTTGCACGAAGCCCTGACCAATCTGGTGGGCAACGCCATAGACGCCTGCATCATGACCGAGGAAGGGAAAAAATGTCATATAGACATTCGCTTTCATGAGGATAACGGCACACTGGCGTACGAAGTGCAAGACAATGGATGCGGCATGGACGCGGCCACGAAAAAAAAGATTTTTTCCAATTTTTTCACTACGAAAGGAGAAGGAGGCACCGGACTCGGCCTGCTTATGACCAAAAAGTTGATCCGGGAACATGGTGGAACAATCGACCTTGACTCCGAAGTAGGCAAAGGGACGATCTTCACCATCCGCCTGCCCCGCGCAAGCCTGCCTCTGCCTCAAGAGGAGGAAAACGCCTGAGCGTTGGGCCGCCGGAGCAATTTCAAGGTGAAATCTCTCTAGAGAGTGTCGTCATATGGTTGATAATACTGTGAAATTATTTGAAAATTTCTGTCCCGCAACACTATAAAATATTCAA
>JAISZH010000002.1 GCA_031269345.1 Desulfovibrio sp.
AACTTTTGATAGCCCACGTTTACAAAACCCGCCGCGCGCATTTCCCCGGCCAGTTCATCAGCGGAAGGATGGTCGCGTATGCTTTCGGCAAGGTAGCGGTAAGCGTCGCGATTTCCTGAGACAAACCCTCCGACAAGGGGAAGCACCCTATGCAAATAAAAATCATACAGCCCGAAAAGCAAGCGTTCCCCACCCCCGGAAAATTCCAAAACACAAAACCGCCCTCCCGGGGCCAGGACACGCAACACCTCGGCATAAGCCAGCCCGCGCGGGCTTATGTTGCGCAGGCCAAAAGCCACTGTCGCCGCCGACATGCTGGCGTCCGGCAAAGGCAAAAAGCGCGCGTCGCCCGCCAGGGGAAAGATGCGCGCGCGCATCTCCGGCTTTAACCTGGACAGCCCGACACTCAGCATCGGAGGGCAAAAATCCAGGGCGACCATCTTGTATCCGGGAAAAGTCCCGGCCAAAACACGACTTAGGGCCAGTGTCCCGGCGGCGATATCCAGAATTTGCCGTTGTCCGTCCTCCGGCAGAGGACAAAGGCCTTCTGCCGTTTTCTTGCGCCAGCCGACGTCCAGACCCAGGCTCAGGACACTGTTCAGGAAATCATAAACCCCGCAGATGCGCGAAAAAGCATCCCGCACAAACCCGGCATCCGAAACCTTTCCCTCTTTGCGAACGAGTCCGGGGCGTCTTTCAGGGCTCATCCGTCTGCGTGTTCCGCTCCGTCTGCTGGCCGCTTATAGTGGCCAGGACGACGCGATAAATTTCCGGAAAGCTACCAGAAAAATTGGCCGGGGAAATCCGCCCGGTTTCGATGAATTTGACGACTATTTCCTTGGTCACCTGCAAAGCTTCACGTACATCTTTTTCCATATTCACTCCGGTATAAAAAAAACCGCCCTTGGGAACGATCATGGCCACAATAGCCGCGACCGGGCGGAAAAAAAGAGAAAAAACTATGCGCCACTCCTCTTTTTTGCCTTTGATAACACCGTTCGGACCTCTTTAACAAGGGGCATCAGCGGTTGCCACAGGGCGGACGCATATTATTTTCGTTGTGGCGCAACATACTTGCTTTTCAGCGTCACCAAATCGGGTGGCTTTTCCCATTGCTCGGCAAGGCATCGCTGTTGCCGTAGCAAGAAAAATTAGATGCGCCAGCCCTGACGGTTGCCGCGCGGACGTTTGCCGCGCGGACGTTTGCCGCGGCCTCACGGCGCGACGATCCATACCCGTTCAGATCAGGCGCGCGCCGTGCAGGGCCAAAGCGTCCCCCAACTCGCGCAGGGCCGGACCCTGATCGCTTTGGACGAGCCTCTCAAGGGGCCAATCCAGATCGCGCGCGCCCCTGCCCGTCTCCACCCGAAAGCGGATTTTCGCCTGGGGACGCCCCTGCTGACGCGAGAATTTGAAGGGGAAAAAACTTTCCTCTTCCTCAAAAAGCCGCGCCTCTTCCACACTGTCATAGGGTATAAGCAGGGACCGGGCGAAAAAAACCGGAGTCAGGGTAAAATGGCGTTCATACAGAGCCAGGACGGGAATTTTCGCGGCCCTCCACATGCACCATGCCGCTCCTGCCGCCAGACTGCAAAAGACGATGCCCGCATCGTAGGCGCCAACCCAGAAAGCCGCCAGCATCCCGATCAGAAAGGCCGCCGTCCAGACGCGCGTCTTTTTCACGGCCGAGGAGGGAAAAACATAAAATGCCCCCCGAACTCCGGGCAAAGCGGGGGTAAAGTCCGCATAGCGCATCCGGCCGTTGCTCAAGGCGCAACCAATCATGTAGATTATACTCCCCGGCAGAGTGAGCAGGCCGGCAAGCACGGACAGCGGCAGACCAAACCTGTTGCCTGCGGCTATAAGCCCCAGAGCGAGGGCCTGTCCGGCCAGCAGAGACATGAAAATGGGCCGCGCGGCCATGATGCCCTGAATAAAGGCTTCCATCGCCTCCCGATCCGCGCTCGGGAAGGCGTTCAGATCAATGCGGTCTATGGCCGCAAAGAGAAACCAGCCCATCAGGAAATTCAGGGCAATCCCGACCCAGGCCGCCGGATGGATGTTGCGCATCTGTTTTCGTACCCTCTTGTTCGGATTGCGCGGCGCACCGGTTTGCGGGCGGTCGACGGACCCGCGCTTCCGCCGTCATGCCCGGTCAGGCCGGTAGATGACGCGTTGCTCCACCCGGCGCAGATCCCTTGTTCCGGTCAGAACCATGGCTTTTACCAATTCTTCTTTTAAGGTTCTGAAATACAAAGCCACTCCCTCCGGGCCTCCCCCGGCCAGGGCAAGGACCACAGGGCGGCCGATCAGCACGGCGTCCGCGCCCAAAGCCAGGGCTTTCAACACGTCTGCGCCGCTGCGAATCCCTCCGTCCACGAGCACCTTTGTCCTGCCGCCCACAGCCGCGACGATGGCGGGGAGCACCTCCGCCGTCCCCGGACAGGAGTCCAGAACCCGGCCCCCGTGATTGGAAACCACAATGCCGCCCACACCGAGGGAGGCGGCCGCCGAGGCTTCGTCAGGCGTCATTATGCCTTTGAGAACCAAAGGCAGGGACGTGGCCCGGACAAGCGCGGCCACGTCCGGCAAGCCGAGCGGACTCAAAGGACAGCCGTCTCCGCCTAAGCCGAGAAACGCCGCCGTGTCCACATCTACGGCCACAGCCGGCGCGCCGGCCTGCTCGGCCTTGCGGATGCCGGCCAGAATCGCCTCGACTCCGCGCGGCTTGATGGTGGGAATACCTTTCCCGCCCTGCTTTTTCACAGCCTCAAGCCCGGCGGGGAACATCGCCGGGTCTGGCCCGTCTCCGCTCCAGGCGAGCAGACCGGCCAAAGCGCTCCCCTCGTGCAGACCCTGCGCCATTTCCTCCTCTCCGGCAAAGCCGCCCATATTGCCGGCAGCCCCGGCCAGGGGGGCGGTCATGACCGGAAAATCCAGGGTATGTCCCCAAATTTCACAGCTCGTGCGCAGGGGGAGAGGGCTGTACAGGGTGCGAAGGTTCAGCCTCAAACCGGCAAAGGCGCGCACGTTCGCCATGAAAGCGGACCCGCTCCCAGCCCCGCCCATGCCCGGCACCTCTCCGGCGCAGACACGCCCGTCGCAGAGCGCACAGGCCCGGCAGGCGCCATTGAACCTTTTTCGCGCCCTGCTCCTTATTTCCCGCATATCCATTGTCAGCCCTCCGCCGTACAGGGCGTTTCACCTTTGAAACGCCCGCGAAATTTGCTCGAAAAAAATTACATCTCGCCGACAAACACACGGCAGTCCATAGGCAGATCGACGGACAGCCCGCGCACGCGCTTCGCCCCCGCGCCACTCAACATGGCGCATATTTCCGAGGCGGTGTAAGTGCGCCCGCCCGGCGTCTGCACCAACATGTTCAAGGCGAAAAGCGCGGCGTGCGCCGGGCCGCTCAAGTCGTCGGACAGGGTAAACTCCTGGACGCAGAGCAGTCCTCCGGGATTAAGAATGCCCCCGGCCTTGCGGATCAGGGCGGCCGCGCCCTCTTCGCTTTCACCGTGGATTACCTGGGATACCCAGGCCACATCATAGAGGCCGGGCAAGGGATCGACGTTGAAGTTGCCTGGACGAAATCCGACGCGATCCTTCAGACCCATGCGGTCTACGATTTCCAAGGCGAAAGGCCCGGTCGTGGGAAGGTCGAAAACATCCGCTTTCAACCGGGGATTTTTCAGGCAGAAATAGCAGGCGTAAGTGCCCGGCCCTCCGCCGATGTCCAGAAGGCTCTCTTTTCCGGAGAGATCAAGAACTCCGGCCACGCGCTCGGCCTGGAGTCTCGCCACGTTGAACATGCCCATAAGAAAGTCCCGGCGCGCGTCCTCGTCCTGGGTGAAGACCGTACCCGCGCCGCTGCATTTACGTCCGAAACGCACGACCTCCGGCAGGTTGACCCAGTTTTTCATGATCTCCCCGTGGTGGCGGATGATGAAACCCACATAGTCCGGGGACGACCTGGACAAATAGCGGGTAATCTCCGGAGGGGCGCAGACCTTTCCCTCTCTCCTTTCCAACATGTCCTGGGCGCAGAGGGCGGTGATCAGCATGGACAGGGCACGCCTGTCGCAGTTCAACTCCCGGGCCAATTCCTCCTCCTGGCGTTCTCCCTTATCCAGGGCGCTGAACAGGTCAAGCCGCACCCCGGCCTGCAGGGCGCAACCCGCCCAATAGGCCCCGGAAACGCCCATAAGTTCTCGCTCGCTCCATTGTTTTGTCATGTCTGCGCCTCACGATTGTAGATTTCCCTGGTGTCCGTGACCCGCCTGGACTTGCTGAAGGAACGCGGCAAAGCTCCGGGATTGACTATCTCCACCCCGGCGCTGACCAGCACCTTGGAGCGCACAGCCCGCTCCACCCTGGAGGCCAGCCGCGAGTCCTCGTCCGAGCCAAGCCCCGCCGCCCTTTCTACCTGCAAAAGCATTGAATCCAGTCCCTCTTCCCGACTCAGACGGATGTGGTATTCGGAGCCGAGTTCCGGGAACTCGTGCAGGATATCCGTGATCTGGCCCGGGTAGACGTTCACCCCCCGAAAAATAATCATATCGTCGGAGCGGCCGAGCAGACGGTCATGCCTGGGCATGGAACAGCCGCATGTGCAGGGAGCGGAGATAAGCCGGCTGAGATCCCTGGTGCGGTAGCGGATCAGGGGACTGGCCTCCTTGCAGAGGCTCGTAACCACCATCTCCCCTATCTCGCCGACAGGCACGGGTTTCAAGGTATCCGGGTCCAGAATCTCGATCACGAACAGATCCGCCCAATAGTGCAGACCAGCATGTTCACGGCATTCGATGGAGGTTCCGGGGCCGTACATTTCCGTCATGCCGCCGATATCGAAACTCTCGTCAATGCCCAGCGCCCGCTCGAAGGCGCGGCGCATTTTTCCACTCGACCCCTCGGAACCGAAAATCACCTTACGCAGCTTGATACGATCCGCAAGATTGTGGCGCTGCACTTCCTCCCCCATGAGCAGGGCCATGGAAGCCGTGCTGCAAAGACAGGTCGATCCCAGGTCCGTGAGCATCTGCAAATGTATCTCCAGATTGCCCGCGCCCACTGGAACGGCCAGGGCGCCGAACTGCTCGCAGCCGAACTGGAACCCCGCCCCGGCCGTCCACAGCCCGTAGCCGACGGCGATCTGCACCCGATCCTGGGCGCTCAATCCGGCCAGTTCAAAACAGCGGGCCATCTGCAGGGCGAAGGTATCCACGTCTTTTTGCGTGTAAGCGAGAATTTTGCGTTTGCCCGTCGTGCCGCTGGAAGCATGTACGCGCACGACAGAGGTCTCCGGTACGCTGAGCAGCGGCAGGGGGAAACCTTCCCGCAGATCCTCGGCTGTAGTGAACGGGAGGCTCTCCAAATCCTCAAGCCCGCGGACTGCGCAGGGATCAATGCCGGCGGAGACGAATTTGGCCCGGTACTGAGGACAACGCGAATAGGCGTGCAGGACGGTCCAGCGCAATCCGTCGTCCTGGATGCGCCGTAAAGCTTCCGCCCCAAGCTGTGGTATAAATCGACCCATAAACCGCTCCCGGCGCGATCCGCGCTGCAACCTTTCCCGATCCACGCGGCAAATCCGCGCTGCAACCTTTCCCGCTCCACGCGGCAAATCCGCGCTGATGGTCCGGTTTGTAAAACCTGAGGGCTTGCCTTTCCCGCAAATTTGGATGTATGTAAATCGCAGTTCGCCCGCCCAAAATCCCAAGCGCATGGATTGCATACCACAAAAAGGATGCGGGGAAAAGCCTCGGCTGAACCCGGAAAAATTACGACGAAAATCCCGGTTTGCCAAAGCGTTGGCCGGACATCCCGGAAACTTGCGGATCGGGAACCGTCAGACCCCGCCCTGGCATGGAAATACAAGGCGCATATCGGCCAAAGATGGAGGAGGCATGCGCATACTGATCATAGGGTCCGGGGGCAGGGAACATGCCCTGGCCTGGAAGCTTGGGCAAAGCCCGGAAAAACCGGAAATTTTCATCGCTCCCGGCAACGGCGGCACGGCCCTTGAGGGCGCCAACCTGCCGCTCTCCGATACCGGAGACGTTGAAAAGATAATGGAGATTGTGAAAGAGCGGAAGATTGATCTGCTCATCCCTGCCCCGGAACTTCCCCTGGTAAACGGCGTCGCCGATGCCTGCGCCACGGCCGGAGTCCCCTGTTTCGGCCCGAAGGCCGCGGCCGCCCGCCTTGAAGGTTCAAAGTCCTTTGCCAAGGAACTGCTGCGCGAAACCGGGATTCCGACCGCCGATTTCGCTGTTTTCACCGATTACGGGCAAGCCAGACGCTATGTGGAAAATCTGCCCCTGCCTCCGGTGATCAAGGCCGATGGATTGGCCTCCGGCAAAGGGGTGGTGGTGCCAGAAAACCATAAAGAAGCGCTTGACGCCCTGCGCTCCATGCTGATCGACAAGAGCTTCGGCCCGGCTGGGGAAAAAGTGGTGATCGAAGAAACCCTGCAGGGCCGGGAAGTCTCTCTTCTGGCCTTCTGCGGCGATGGCCGGATTATCCCCATGCCTTCCGCCCAGGACCACAAGAGGGCTTACGATTCCGACAAAGGGCCGAACACCGGGGGCATGGGAGCCTACAGCCCGGCCCCGGTCCTGCCGGATAAAGACCTTGAGGATATGGCCGGACGTTTCCTGAAACCGATTTTAGCCGGCATGGAAAACCGCGGTTGCCCCTTTTCCGGGGTGCTCTACGCCGGCCTCATACTCACCGGGCAGGGACCGAAGGTGCTGGAATTCAACGTGCGCTTCGGGGACCCGGAATGCCAGCCACTGCTCATGCGCTGCAAGGGAGATATTCTCCCTCTCGTGGCGGCCTGCGCCGAAGGGCGTCTCAGCAAGGCGCCCGAGCCTGAATGGTCGCCGGAAACGGCAATTTGCGTAGTCATGGCCGCGCGCGGCTATCCCGGCGCATACAGCAAAGGAATGCCCGTTAACGGCATCGCCGAAGCCGAAGCCTCATCGCCCGGCAAGGTCAAGGTCTTTCACGCCGGAACCAGGTGCGAGGGAGGGGAGATCAAGGCGTCGGGCGGGCGCATTCTGGGGATCACGGCCTTGGGAGAGGACCTGCGCGCGGCGAGAAACGTCGCCTATGCGGCCGCAAAGAATATTCGTCTGCCGGAATCCTTCTTCCGCAATGATATCGGCAGCAAGGGGATCAGCGAATATCACGGGAGGTCTCATCCATGAGGAATTTTTGATGAGCCTGCCCGCTTTCCGGCAAGGGGTCTTTTCACCCGGCTCCAATCCGCCGGGACGTAATCATCCGGCGGACGGAGCCAAGTGTGGATTGAAACACAAAAAAAGCGGCTGATCCGCAAAACGGACGGTGGATATGGCGCGGGTGATGATTCTGATGGGCAGCATTTCGGACGAGGAAACAGTGCGCCCCTGCGCGCAGGTACTGAAAAAACTGGGGATAGACTTCAAAGCGGAGGTAAGCTCGGCGCACAGAAGCCCGGATCGCACGGAAAAACTGGTGAAGGAGGCGGAAGGGGCCGGTTGCAGGGTTTTCATCTGCGCGGCCGGGATGGCCGCCCATCTGGCAGGGGCCGTGGCGGCCCACAGCATAAGGCCGGTTATCGGCATTCCGATCACGGCCTCGGCGCTGGGAGGCATGGACGCGCTGCTTTCCACCCTGATGATGCCGCCCGGCTTTCCGGTGGCGGCCATGTCCCTGGACAAGGCCGGAGCGGGTAACGCCGCCTGGTTCGCCGCGCAGATACTGGCTCTGGAGGATGAAGAGCTGGCAGAGCGCCTTCGCTCCGCACGCGAAGCCATGGCCGAAGCTGTGGAGGAGGCAGGGCGAAAACTTCGCGCTGCCGATTGGAGCAACACCTGATGACGGCGTACAAGCCGCCGCCTTGCGCCTACCGGAGATGTCCGGTTTCCGGGTGGTTCAGATGAGCAAAACGCTGACTCCTGCCGTCCTGACGCTTTTCCTTACTCTTTTCGCCTGCGCCGCGCGCGAGGCTCCCCCGCCCACCGTGCGCCAGTCCCTGACAGGGCCGTCCTTGCATATAGCCGGTGAATACGCTGGCCTCGTCATATCGGGAGAGATGGACAGGAGCTGCATGGTCGGTTTCGGAAAAATAAGTTTGCGCGCACGCGACAAAGAAGCGCCGGGCGCGGAATTCGCCTGCCAGGGAGATATAGACTCTCCCCCCATCGACAAAGGCAGGGTCCGAGGTACGCTCGAATGCGATTCTGGGCGGCGTTTCGCCTTTTCCATGCGCAACCTGGGACCGGATCAGGGTATCGGCATCGGCAGGGAAAAGCCGGAAGGGGATTTGCTGCTTTTTTTCTACCACTCCGCGCAAAACGAGGCCGAAAGACGTTTTCCTGAAATCAAGGCGGAAATGGACGAAATCCGTTCGTTCCGAGGGCAGTGAAACAAGGTACCGCCTATGCGTATTCATTTTTTCTTTCTCCTGGCGCTGACGCCTTTGCCGTTTTGCGCCTGCTCGGCCATCAGCACACAAATGGAATACAGGACCCTGCAGATATCCTCCGAGACCGGAACGGCGGTTTTTCTGGAAACTATCCCGACCACGGCTTTCGTCGAGGTGAAAGCGCCAGCGGAATTTGACGGTCTGAACCGGGCACTGGAGCATGAACTGTCTCTCAAGGGTCTGCGCATAAGCCAGGAGCGCGGGCAGGCCGATCTCATCCTGCGGGTGGCCTTGAGCAACGCCGGTCTTGAGGAGATCAGCGCCTCGCAGGCGCATCCTCACGGGGGAACAACGGCGGCCGCCGTCGGCCTGGGAGCCGGGATCGGCTATATCTCAGGGCCGGGGAGAGGGGTCGGCATGGTGGCCGGGGGTATGGTCGGGCTGCTCGGTGGCGCGATTGTCGACCTGACCATCGACAACTGGGTGAAACTGGGCGAGGTACAGGTGCGGGCGGATGTCCGGATTGAGGAAAGGCCGCGCTTTAAGTCCGGTGGCGAAGGTTTACTCCATCAGACCAAGCTTGTGGTCCGCGCCCGCCAAGCCAACCTGACCTGGGAGGATTGCGCGGTGGAAGTCAAAAGCGCGCTGGCCAAGGGGATCGCCTCCTTCATCTGAGCTTCCTTTACGGTTTGAAACCCCGGCCTTCAGGATACCCCGCCCTGAAGGGCGGGGTATCCGCACGGGCGGAAGCCTGGGCCTGAAGGCCCATGCTGCCTTCCTGGTCCGTAGGCCCGCTCCGCAGGCCAAGGGAGGAAGAGTTGATATATAATTTCAAAGTTACTCCGCCCTGGAACGGATGGAGCGCCGTACGCGCTTTTTCTTTTTTCTGCGTGTTGTTGCCCTTCATGGCCCTCGCCGGGGGCATCTTCTCTCCCGCCGGCGAATACTGGAGCTATGTGCGCGACCATTTGCTGCCGGCCTATTTTGCGGAAACGCTTCTTCTTGCCGCGGGCGCCGGAATATCCACGCTTTTTCTCGGCGTGAGTCTGGCATGGTTCATGAGTATGTACGATTTTCGCGGCAAAAATTTTTTTGAGGTGATGCTTGTGCTCCCTTTGGCCATTCCCCCGTATATCGCCGCCTACGCCTATGACGGGCTGTTCGGGTACACCGGAATGATCCAGAGTTTTTTCCGCGATACCTTCGGCCTTCAGCCTGTCCGCCTGACCGCGAATATTCCGGCGCAGGCGTGGGGCATCTGGATTTTCAGCGTGACCCTCTTTCCCTATGTATATCTTCTGACGCGGGCGGCGTTGCGCAATCAAAGCGCGGCGCTGTTTGAAAACGCCCTGCTCCTCGGCGGAGGACGCATCCGCATGTTTCTGCGGATCGGCCTGCCCCTGGTATGGCCCGCGGCGGCGGCGGGGGCCATCCTGGTTTGCCTTGAGGTGCTGAACGACTTCGGAGTTTCCGCGTATTACGGGTTGAACACCTTTACCACAGCCATATTCGCCGCCTGGTTCGGCATGGGAGACGCGGATACGGCCGTTAAACTGGCGCTTATTCTGCTCGCCCTGGTCTTCGTTGTGTTGCTTGTCCGGAAGGCCGCGCACAGCGCCCGTCGCTATCATATTGTCTCCAGCAGGGAAAAGCGGGTGGTTCCCCGCCGGGTCAAGGGCCCGCCTCAAGCCGGAATCCTGCTGCTGTGCGGCCTGGCCTGTCTGGCCGGTTTCGTCACCCCGCTTCTGCAGATGCTGTACTGGCTGCGCCTGAGTTGGGATGGGGCTTTCACATCCGAACTCACTCACGCCGTAACGTATACCCTGGGCATTTCAGCGGCCGCCACCCTGCTTGTGATGATTGCGGCAACGGGAACAGTGAACGCGGGCAGGCTGTTTTCCGGCGGATTTTCCGTTCTGCTTTCGCAAGGCGCCACCATTGGGTATGCCGTACCGTCGGCGGTGCTGGCCATCGGGGTTATCAGCCTTTTCGTCGGAGCGGACAATTTTCTGTCCGTGTGTTTTCCGTTTCTCCCCGACAGATTCCTGAGCATGGGCGGCATCATGCTGATTTTCGCGTACGGCATCCGCTTTTTTACCATCGGCTATCAGACGATAGAAGCGGGATTCGCCAAGACCGGCATGATCTATACCGAGGCTTCACGCACCTTGGGCCGAAGCGTCACCGGCACCTTTTTCCTGGTGGACCTCCCCATGATCCGCCACGCTCTGATCAGCGGTTCAGCCCTCGTCTTTATAGATATTCTGAAGGAACTGCCCCTCGCCCTGCTGCTGCGACCCTTCAACACGGAAACTCTGGGCACGACGACATACCATTTCGCCAAGAACGAAGTCCTGGAAAAAACCGCGCTGCCGTCTTTGTGCATTGTCCTGGCCGGAACGATTTTCATTCTTTTGATGCAATTTTGGGAAAAAAAGAAGGCAGGGCATGTTTCTGGAAATTGACGCCGTGTTTTTCGCCTATCCGGGCAAAGCCGACCCCTGGATACTTGCCGGATACAGTCTCGGCATGGAAGCCGGAGAGCGGGTAGGCATAGCCGGGCCGAGCGGGCGGGGCAAAAGCACTCTGCTGCGGCTCATCGCCGGGCTGGAGCGCCCGCAAAAAGGCACCATTCTCATCGACGGGCGGCTTGTGGCCGGCCGGGGCATCCATGTAAGCCCGGAAGAGCGGCAGGTGGGCATGGTTTTTCAAGACTACGGCCTTTTCCCGCACATGACGGTGGAACGGAATATCGCCTACGGCCTGTATCGCCTGAACAGGAAGGCGCGGCGGCAACGGGTGGAATCCATGCTGGAACTCATCCGCATGCGGGATCTGGCCCGCCGTTACCCTTACGAAATAAGCGGAGGGCAACAGCAGCGGGTGGCCATTGCCCGCGCATTGGCCCCCGACCCCAAATTGCTTCTGCTCGACGAGCCTCTGAGCAATCTCGATGCCGAACTGAAGGCGGAAATACGCGCGGAAATGCGTGAACTCATGGAGCGCACCAATTCCACCTGCCTGTTTGTTTCCCATGATTTGGACGACCTGCGGGCCGTCTGCGGGCGCATTGAAATTATCGGTTCGCCTTCCGAAGCGGGAAGGTAGCATGGGCCTGAAGGCCCATGCTACCTTCTTGGTTATACATCAGTCTTCCGCTGCTCTGCGCCCGCTCTCGCGGTCGCCTGAGAATTTTCAAAGTGAAAACGCTCTACTGCGCGGCGCGACCCCGGCGCGTGAGGTGATACACTTTCGGCACCATGTACATCAGGGCCAGTTGCTTCAGTTCCGGCGCGTATTTTGTCGCCACGATGACCGGCCCCAGATTCCAGAGCCGGTTGTCCGGCCCTTCCGAGGCGGAGGGAGGACCGAAGCGTTTCTCCACCATGGCGTATATCTGCCGCGCCCGCGTTGCGTCGGGAGCCGGATAGTCGATCTTGACGAAACCGAGCGGCGAAGGCGCGCCCTGCTCCGGCGGAGGCCCGTAGCAGACCGCGAGATCGGAGGCTCCGGGAACGCCCGTTCCCGGCTTGTACACGTCGCATGAGAAGTGGTTGTTCTCGCGCACGGCGGTGACGCCGGCCGCGGCCAGCGCCGCGCGCATGGCCGTTCGATCCGCGCCGTCCAGATGCCGCCCGAAAAGGGCGAGGCGCACGGGTTCGGCGACCATGCCTTCCAACGCCTGAACGGCCGCCTGCCTGCCGTCCATGGCGGCTCCGTAAAGCAGCAGGGTGGCCCGCGTGGCGTTGCGCGTCACGCCGCGCCCGTCGCGGTACATAAGCCCCAGGCGTTCCAGAGCGGAGCTTTGTCCGCTCGCCGCAGCCCGGCTGTACCAGGCGGCCGCGTCGCGCTCGCTTCGCGGCACGCCCCTGCCGCCTTCGTACATCAGCCCCAGATTGTACTGGGCTTCGGCGATGCCCTCTTCCGCCGCCTTGTGAAACCACAACGCGGCTTCCGCCTCGTTTTTCTCCACGCCGCGCCCCTGTTCCAGCAGGCGGCCGTAGTTGCTCATGGCCCGCGCGTGCCCCGCCTGGGCCGCGTGCAAAAAGTAGACGGCGGCGCGGGCGGAATCGACCGGCACCCCCTGCCCCTGATCGAAGAGAACGCCGATATTGTACGTGGCGCGCGCATCGCCCGCTTCGGCCGACCTCTGCCAAATGCGCAGGGCGTTTATATAGTCGCCGCGCTGATAGGCGGCGACGCCCTCCTCAAAACCGACCGCTCCGTCCGCCGGATTCCGCGCGGCGGAGGAGAAGGCCGGAGAGGCCGAAAGGAGGCCGTACAGAAGAAAAAACGCGAATGCCGCATGCATCGGAAACATCCGGAATGTTCAATTGGAGAGTCTTCCTGCTTCGCGCCGGCCTTCTCGGCCCGCAAGCGGGCCGAAGCGATATATGGTTCTGTCGCCCGAGCATTTTCAAAATGAAAATGCTCTATGCCCCGCCGATTTCCTCATCCGTCAGATAACAGGCCGGATCCTCGGCCCATATGTCCCCATGGCCCGCTTCCGCCCTCGCCCTGAAATTCCCCGCGCAAACGGACAGAAAGCGGCAGCGCCGGCAACGTCCTTTCACGTGCGCTTTTTTGTCCTTCAGTTTGCGCAGCAGCTCTATGTCCGGGTCATCCCAGATTGCGGAGAAAGGCCGCTCAAGGACATTGCCGAAGCTGTGGTTCCGCCAGAACTGATCGGCGTGCACCTTCCCGTCCCAGGAAATGCAGCCGATGCCGCGGCCGGAACTGTTGCCCTCGTTGAAGCGCAGAAGCCTGAAGACTTCCTCGGCCCGCGCCGGGTCTTCCCTTTTCAGGCGCATCCAGACATAGGGGCCGTCGGCGTGATTGTCCACGGTAAGCACTTCTTTCGGCTTGCCGGCCTCAAAAAATTCACGGGTGCGATCCATGATCAGATCCAGCATCGCGCGGGTCTCGGCATGATTCAGATCCTCCTTCATCAGCTCCGATCCGCGTCCGGAATACACCAGATGGTAAAAACAAATGCGCGGCACATCCAGATCGCGCACCAGATCGAAGATCGCCGGCACTTCACCCGCGTTGCGCCTGTTGATGGTGAAGCGCAGGCCGACCTTGAGACCTTCGGCCCGACAATTGGCTATCCCTTCCAGAGCTTTCGCGAAAGAACCCGGCACGGCGCGGAAGGCGTCATGCACCGCTTCGCCGCCGTCCAGAGAAATGCCCACGTAGGAAAGGCCGACTTTTTTCAGCTCGCGGGCTTTCTCCCGCGTGATCAGCGTTCCGTTGGTGGAAATGACCGCCCGCATGCCCCGATCAACCGCGTGTTTCGCCAGTTCCGCCAGATCCTCCCGAACCAGGGGTTCCCCCCCGGAAAAGAGCATCACCGGCGCGCCGTAGGCCGCGAGATCGTCAATGATCGGCTTCGCCTGTTCCGTGGAAATGTCATCCGCGCCTTTTTCATGAAGCGCCTTCGCATAGCAGTGAACGCAGCGCAGATTGCAGCGCCGCGTCATATTCCAGACCACAACGGGCTTTTTGTCCGCGGAAAACTGCAGAAGATGCGAAGGAAGGGATCCGGAATGCCGCCCGTAACGCAGGGCGTCCGACGGTTCAACCTGCCCGCAGTACAATTTTGAAATTCCGATCATGTCTCAATCCATATCCGGATCCGAGGTCAGAACCATGTATCGCTGCGGCGGAAGCAAGTTCCGCCTTGCTCCGGCCTACGGCTTCAAAACCATGTATCGCTGCGGCGGAAGCAAGTTCCGCCTTGCTCCGGCCTACGGCTTCAAAACCA
>JAISZH010000011.1 GCA_031269345.1 Desulfovibrio sp.
ACCGACATGTCCAGCGCCCTGGTCGGGCAGGGCCTCGTGGGCGGACTGACCTCGCCCATGCGCAGCTGGTGCTTCGCCCTGGCCTTCACGTCCATCGGCCTGAGCACCAATTTCCGGGAGCTGGCCGTGTACTTGAAGGGCGGAAAGCCGGTAATCCTGTACGTATGCGGTCAGACCTTCAACCTCATCCTGACCGTGGCCATGGCCTATATCATGTTTTACAAGGTGTTTCCTGACATAACCGCCAAGATTTAGAGCAGTTTCACTTTGAAATTGCTCTGGCGGCCGCGGGAGCGCAAGCCCGCCGCGAAGGCGTAAGCGCAATTTATTTGCGCCGTTAAACGCCGGAGCAGGCGGGCTCCGCCCGCCGTTAAGCAAGCATCTCAAGCGTACATGCTGTAGGGAAGCGCGGATGACCTCGCCCGGGAAAACCGGGAGCGCGCAAGTATTGATACTCGCATTGAAAAATAAACTTTTCCCTGCGGAAGAACGTCAGCCGAAAACGAGGTTTTCGGCTGACTTGCGCCGCTTTGCGGCGACAGCGTCCGCCGGGCCGTTGTTCAGATTTCCGTGCGGGAATCTGTAATTCCAATTCCGGATAAGTTGCCAGTGTATCCGGAATTGGAATTGCGCTTGCCCAGGCAGGCGCCAGAACCGGCGGCGGCCCGGGCGGGAGTTTTTCATCAAAATTTCCTTGTGTGGATGAAACATGAAACTTGTCGATTATTATAAAGATTCCGAAAGCAGACTGATAAACGACTGCGTCAGGTGCGGCGCTTGCGTCACCGGATGCAGGGCCGTGGCTTTTTCCGGAAAAGATATCGATCCTGTCGCGACGCAGAACGAAATAATAGATTTTTTGCGCGGAGAAAGTGAACTCGGCATGGCCGGGCGGTTCAAATTCAAGTCGTGTACGCGCTGTTACGGGTGCCTGGACCTGCCGTGTCCAATCGGATTAAATCCCATGCTGATTGTGGAGTTGATCGCCAGGAAGACGCAGTTGGCCAAAGAACATCCCTGGGGCATGCCGCTTTATCCCGTGCACGCGGCTCTGGCCGAAGAGCGTTCGAGCGCGGCGGAATACGGGCGCATCAGCGAGCTATCTCTAAAGCCCGGTTCCGGCCTGGTCTTTTTCCCCGGCTGCAACGTCTACAAGCAGCCGGACAAATTGCTGAACGCCCTTGACATCATGGACGCCATAGGCAAAGATTATTCTTTCCTGCCCGGCCTTGCCTACTGTTGCGGGGCTTCCGTCCGGGGAAACAGCGGCGATGCCGACTGGCTCCAGGGGTCGGCGGAAAAGCTTTTCGGTCTGGCCGAGGAACTCGGCGCGAAGAAGATGGTTTTCTGGTGCCATACCTGCCTTAGCGTGCTCCACAACCAGGTGCGGCATTTTTACCGGCCGCCTTTCGAGTGTCTGTCCTTTTCGGCTTATGTGGCCGGAAACCTGGACGCCCTTGAGTTTCCCGCCGCGAGGCCCTGCCGGGTCGCCTTCCACGTGCCCTGTAAAAGCGGCTACATGGGGCTTGACACCGAGAGCCCGCGCAAGGTGTTGCGGGCCATCCCCGGCACCGAACTGGTCGAGATGGAGCATGAGGGCCGCAATACCCTGTGTTGCGGGGGCAGGGCGACGGACAGCATGCCGGATCTGGCGGGCGGGCTTGCCGCGGCGCGTCTGGCCGAGGCCAAGGCAAGCGGGGCTCAGATTCTGGTTGATCTTTGCCATAATTGCCACGAATTTCTTCTCGCCGCCGCCCGCTCCCGCCCTGAGGCGGCCCCCGGTCTGGCGGTGGAGAATTTTTCCTGCTATGTCGCGCGGGCGATGGGCCGCGGACGGGAAGACAGTCTGGCCGGGTAAGGCGCGCAACGCGAACTGCCGAAGCCGGGTCCGGACTTGAAATATAATGAATACCAAACCCTTATGGAGACCCTTTATGGCAAAACATCCCACACCCAAGCTGGACGAACTGGAGTCCGGACCCTGGCCCAGTTTTGTTTCCGATGTGAAACAAGAGGCCGCGAACAGGCTTGAAAATCCCGGAAAGATCGAGCATCAGATCCCGCCGGATTGCCCGGAGGATTTGCTCGGCGTGCTGGAACTTTCTTACAAGGACGGAGAGACGCACTGGAAACACGGCGGAATCGTCGGGGTTTTCGGCTACGGCGGCGGGGTCATCGGCCGCTATTGCGATCAGCCGGAACAGTTTCCCGCTGTGGCCCAGTTCCACACCGTCCGTGTGAACCAGCCGGCCGCCAAGTACTATAACACCAAGTACCTGCGCGCGCTTTGCGACCTCTGGGACAAGCGCGGCTCCGGCCTGACCAACATGCACGGCTCGACCGGGGACATAGTGCTGCTTGGCACGCAGACCCCGCAGCTTGAGGAGATTTTCTTCGAGCTCACCCACGAGATGGATTCGGACCTTGGCGGATCCGGCTCCAACCTGCGCACCCCGGAGTGTTGTCTGGGCACGTCCCGGTGCGAGTTCTCCTGTTTTGACACTCAGGACATCTGCCGGGAGCTGACCATGGCCTACCAGGACGAGCTGCACCGCCCGGCTTTTCCTTACAAGTTTAAATTCAAGTTTGACGGCTGCCCGAACGGCTGCGTGGCGGCCATAGCCCGCGCGGATTTTTCCCTTATCGGCACCTGGAAGGACGATATAAGGATTGATCAGTCGGCCGTGGCGGCCTATGTCGGCGGAGAGTTCCCCCCCAACGCGGGGGCGCACTCCGGGCGGGACTGGGGAAAATTCGACCTGCAAAAAGAGGTAGTCGAACGTTGTCCCAGCCGCTGTATGGCCTATGACGGCGCGAAGCTGCGTATAGACAACAGAGAATGCACGCGCTGCATGCATTGCATAAACGTCATGCCGCGCGCCCTGCGCATCGGCCTGGAGAGCGGAGCCAGCGTTTTTGTCGGCGCCAAGGCCCCGGTGCTGGACGGCGCCCAGATGGGCTCCCTGCTTCTGCCCTTTGTCGAGGTAAAGCCTCCGTATACGGAGGTAAAAGAAATAATTGAAAAAATATGGGACTGGTGGATGGAGGAAGGCAAGAACCGGGAACGCCTGGGCGAGACAATCCGCCGGCTTTCCTTTCAGCGTCTTCTGGACGTCGTCGGATTAAGCCCCCAGGCCGTCCATGTCCGCGAACCGCGCCATAACCCCTATATGTTCTTCAAGGAAGAAGAGGTGCCGGGGGGCTTTGAGCGTGATCTGCAAGCGCACCGCGCGCGCCATAAAAGATAGGAAGGGAGGGAAAAATCATGGTGTTCTCATCTTCGGGCTACAACCCGGAAAAACCGATGGAAAACCGGATCAGCGACATCGGTCCGCGTGACTTTGAAGAATTCTATCCTCCCGTAATCGCCAGAAACAAGGGCAAATGGCTCTACCACGAAATCCTGGAGCCGGGTTTGCTCGTGCACGTGGCGGAAAGCGGAGAGAAGGTCTATACCCTGCGCTGCGGCGCTTCCCGCCTGATGAGCGTAACGCACATCCGGGAAATTTGCGATATAGCCGACAAGTATTGCGATGGCCATGTGCGCTTCACTACGCGCAACAACATTGAATTCATGACCGACAGCGAAGAGAAGGCAAAGGCCATGAAGGCGGATCTGGCCGGGCGCAAGTTCTCCGGAGGTTCCAGCAAGTTTCCGGCCGGCGGCACCGGGGCGGGCATCAGCAACATAGTCCACACCCAGGGCTGGGTGCATTGCCATACGCCGGCCACGGACGCCTCCGGCCCGGTAAAGGCCATTATGGACGAGGTCTTTGCGGAATTCGGGCAGATGCGCCTGCCCGCGCATCTGCGCATTTCTCTGGCTTGCTGTATCAACATGTGCGGGGCGGTGCACTGTTCGGACATCGGTCTGGTCGGGGTGCACAGAAAACCGCCGGCGGTCGACCATGAATGGACGGGGCAGCTTTGCGAAATACCCCTGGCGGTGGCGGCCTGCCCGACGGGAGCCGTGCGTCCCGCCAAGGTCGAGGTCAATGGCGGGCAAGTCAAATCCGTGGCCATCAACAAGGATCGCTGCATGTACTGCGGCAACTGCTTTACGATGTGCCCGGCCCTGCCCATTTCCGACGGGGTGGGGGACGGCATTGCCGTCATGGTCGGCGGCAAGGTTTCCAACCGCATCGGCACGCCCCAGTTTTCCAAGGTGGTGGTGGCCTATATTCCCAACGAGCCTCCGCGCTGGCCGACCGTCACGGCGACGGTGAAAAAGATAGTGGATGCCTATGCCGCGCATGCGAAAAAATATGAGCGCATCGGCGAATGGATTGCGCGCATTGGCTGGGAGAGGTTTTTCTCCCTGACCGGCCTTGAGTTCACCCACCATCTTATTGATGATTTCCGGGAACCTGCCTATTATACATGGAGGCAGACGACCCAGTTCAAGTTCTAACTTATCCTCTGTCTGCCGGGCAAAAGTCGCGCTTTTGCCCGGCAAACCGGGGTGAAAGGAAAGGAAAATGACAGAAGATCAGCAAAAGGTTGTGGATTTCATCACCGGCAGGAGCAAGACGAAGTTTTATTTTAACGATTTTCTTGAAGTTTTCCCCGGCAGAGGGCCGCGTGAGGTGAAAAAGGTTCTCACCGGCATGGTACAAGAGGAGATTCTGGAGTTCTGGTCTTCCGGGAGCACGACCATGTACGGGTTGAAAGGCGCCGGCAAACAGGGCGCGGCCGAAGGCGAGGTTTAGGCGCTGCCGGGCATGAATATCCCGCGCCTGCTCATTTCCGGGCTTTCGGGGGGGGCAGGCAAAACAATGCTGACCCTGGGGATTGCCCGGGCTTTCAGGCGGGCGGGTCTTGAGGTCGTGGCCTTCAAAAAGGGGCCGGATTACATTGACGCCGCCTGGCTGGCTCTGGCCGCGCGCGCTGCAAGGGCTAATCTGGACCTTTTTTTCAGTTCCGGCGAACAGTTGTCCGGTCTTTTCCGGGAGCGGGCCGCCGCCTGCGACATCGCCCTGGTGGAAGGCAACCGGGGCCTTTTCGACGGCCTGGACATCCGCGGTTCCTGTTCAAGCGCCGAAGTCGCGCGCGTGCTCAAAGCCCCCGTGCTGCTTGTCCTGGACTGCTCAAAAATGACGCGCACCCTGGCCGCCCTGGTCAGGGGCTGTCTGGACTTTGAGGCGGACGTGGACATCGCCGGGGTCATTTTAAACCGCATCGGCAACAAAAGACACGGGCAGATGGCGAAGAACGCCGTGGAGGAACTGGCCGGAGTGCCGGTTCTCGGTGTTTTGCCGCGTCTTGCGCAGCCGGTGATCTTCGAGCGCCACATGGGCCTGGCCGGGATTGACGAGCTGGGCCAGGCGGACGCGATCCTTGACAGGCTGGCGGAGTTGGCGGAAAATTATCTGGATTTGCGGGCGATCCGCGATGTCGCCGCCAGAGCGCCCGCCTTGCCCGTCCCCGCCTCCGGGCAAGACGCGGTTTTGCCCGCGAAGACGGCGAAGAAAGGCAGGCCGCGCATCGGCTATGCCTTTGACGCGGCCATCTGGTTTTATTATCAGGAGAACCTGGACGCCCTGCAAAGGGCGGGAGCGGAACTTGTCCCGTTTTCGCTCTTCGATCCCCCGCCGGGCTGTCGTCTGGACGGGCTTTATCTTGGCGGGGGGCTGCCGGAGTTGCACGCCGCGCGGCTTAGCGCCTGCCCCATGCGCGCCCATGTGGCGGAGCTCGCCCGCGCCGGGCTGCCCATATACGCCGAATGCGGCGGATTTATGTTTCTGGCGCGCGATCTTGCGCTTGACGGGGCAATCCATCCGATGGCCGGGGTTTTTCCCTTCAGCGTCGAATTTTGCCCTCGTCCGCAGGGGCTGGGTTATGTGGAGGCGGAAGTGGTCGGAGACAATCCTTATCATCCCGGGGGAATGCTGCTGCGCGGGCATGAGTTTCACTTTTCCCGCTGCCGCGCCTCCGGAGAGGACGCGGGGTTTTCTCGCGTTCTGCGCCTGCGCAGGGGTAAGGGCATGGGCGGCGAATTCGGAGAAGACGCTTTTGACGGGTTGCTCTTCAAAAACACCTTTGCCGCCTATATGCATATCTATGCCCCGGCGCTGCCGCACTGGGCGCCGGCCTTTGTAGAACTGTGCCGGAGCGCGCGCAAGTAAGGCATCTGTGCCGCAATGCCGAATTATTCGCCAACCCCTGAAAAAAAACCGCCGCTTTCCCCGCGCCGCCTGAGCGTGGAGCCGCTCTTCGTTCTCTGCCTCGCCTTCCTCGTTACCGGGTTTTTCATCTTCGCGGAGCCGCCTGCCGGTGGCCCGGCGCGGACTCCTGGCGAAAGCGCCGCCGGAGAGAGTGCGCACATTCAGGGAGTTGCCCCGGATCCCGGAGCGGCTGCGTCTGACCGGACGGAGACGATGGCCTTTGCCTCGGATCCGGGCGTGAAAATGGAGCCCCCGGCCGGAGAGGACCAATCAGTTGTTCCGGTTCAGGGAGAAAGCGCCGCCGCCGGAAAGGACCAAGCAGCTGTTCCGGTTCAGGGAGAAAGCGCCGCTGCCGGAGAGGACCAATCAGCTGTTTCGGTTCAAGGGGAAAGCGCCGCCGCCGGAAAGGACCAATCAGCTGTTCCGGTTATGGGAGAAAGCGCCGCCACCGGAGAGGACCAACCCGCTGTTCCGGTTCAGGGAGAAAGCGCCGCCACCGGAAAGGACCAATCAGTTGTTCCGGTTCAGGGAGAAAGCGCCGCCACCGGAGAGGACAAACCAGCTGTTCCGGTTCAAGGAGAAAGCGCCGCGGCTCAAGATAATGCGTCGGCGGGCGAAGAGGCGCAATCTTCCGTTGCGGATTCGGCCGAAAGAGGGGAGAGACCGGGCCGGGAAGGAGAAGAGCCGGCGGCGGAAGAAAAAGAGGAATTGGAGCCGGATCCGGCCTTTTCCTCCCTTATCGCCCGGCTGCACGCTGACGGATTCCCTTTGGAGCAGACGCGGGCGCTTTTTGCCCGCCTTGGTCCGAATGCCTATACCCCGGCCTATATGGGCCTGAAAATTTTGGAGCTTTCCGGGGTGTCCGGCATAGGCGTCAGCCGGGAGACCGGACCTGACCCGGAATTGCCGGAAGGAGCGCCCTTGCCCCTGTCCGAGTTGAACGTCGGGGTGTGCCTGGAATTTGCCGCGAAATACGAGCAGTCTCTCGCGGAGATTGAAAAAAAACACGGGGTGCACCGTTCCGTGATCCTGGGGATTTTGCTGGTGGAAACCGCCCTTGGGAAAAACATGGGCAGTGATGTGGCAATGCGCGCCCTGGCGGGCATGGCGGTCACGGACAGCGTGGACAAACTGGGCAGCGCGGGCAATTCCCGGCAGACCTCAAGGCTACGTTCCGGCCGCCGTCTCGCCGGGACCTTGCGGCAGCGTTCCGAACGCGCTTACGGCGAACTGACCGCGCTGCTGCGCTGGAGCGAAAAGGCGGGACTGGACGCCGCCCGGCTGCCCGGTTCCATTTACGGAGCGGTGGGCCTTTGCCAATTTATGCCCTCCAATATCGAGATCTACGGGGTGGACGGAGACCAGGACGGGAAGATCAATCTTTTTTCCCCGGTGGACGCCATGTTCAGTGCCGCCAATTATCTGGAGTCGCACGGCTGGCGGAGGGCTTCCAACGACGCCCGCCGTCGTGCGGTGCTTATGGCTTACAACGACGACAGCCTGTATGCCGCTTATGTGCTCGGAACGGCCAAGCGCATGGAAAGAGCCCTGGCCGGCAAACTTTCCCCGCAAAGTCCAGCCATGGGGGGTATGCCGGCTTCCGCCCGCCTGGACCCCAGCCTGCGGCGTCTGAGATCCGTCCCCAGGAGCGGGCGCCTGGCGGAGCTTGGCAACTACAAGGCCCTGCTTGAATAATCCGGAGTCTGGAAAATCTTTCGGGGAAAATTTCTAAAAATAGTCTAAAAAGCAATTAAATCACTTGACAAGGCGGCGATAACGCACAAGATACAGACATTCGGACAAATGCGCCCATGCCCGCCAGAATGGATAGGACGCAAAAATCCACTGGTTTGCCATGGCTGGAAAAAAGAACAAATCCGCCGCGAAACGGGAAGCGGTCCGCCGCGCCGCGCAACTCCTGCGCCGGGAGGAGCGGGCGCGCAGGCGCGCCCTTGCCCTGTCCCAAAGCGGCAAAAGCCCGTGTTGTTCCCCGAAGGCCGCGGAGGTATCGGGGCCAGGCCGGGTCTTTCTTTTTTTCGCCGCGGTTTTCGCCTTGGTACTGCTTTTGGAGTCAGAACGGGTCGCCGTTTTTATGGATTCCCTCGCGCCTTCGCCCTTGGTGGAAAAATGCGCCAGTCTGGCGCGCTCTTTGGGGGAGATAAGCGGCCTTGCGGCCTTGACGGCGCGCGAGGACGCCCTGGTCCTGGCTTTGGCGGACAAAAGCAGGATTGGCGCTGAAAAGGCGGCCGCTGTTCCCTCCGCCGCTTCAGATATTCCTGCCGGCCCTCCCCCCGCCGCTTCAGATATTCCTGCCGGCCCTCCTCCCGCTGTTTCGGCCGTCGCGCCCCAGTCCCTCCCTTCCGGGCAGACCCTTGAATTTTTATTGCGTAACGCAAATGAGGCGCTGATTTTGCTCGAACCGGCGCCGGAAGCGCAAGCCCCGGATTTGCATCTGGAAAGGGAGAGGGCCTTGCGTGCGGAAACGGCGCGGGAGACGCCAGAATTGCTGGTCGGGGAAACCGGGAGTACGGCGGGTGAAGCCATGGAGTCCGGGAGGAAGCAGGAAGCGTCCGCCGGGGAGGAAGTTTCGCCATCCGGCACGCCCGCTTCGCAACAGGGGCTGAAGGCGTCCGCCGGGGGAAAAGCCGTTGCGGCCGGTGAGCCGTCTCCGGGGCGGAAGCCGAAAGCGTCCGCCAGGGAGGAAGTTTCGCCATCCGAGGCTTCCGTTTCGCAACAGGGGCTGAAGGCGTCAGCCGGGGGTAAAGCCGTTGCGGCCGGTGCGTCGTCTCCGGGGCGGAAGCCGAAAGCGTCCGCCGGGGCGGAAGTTTCGCCATCCGGGGCTGCCGTTTCCGGGAAGAGCGCCGGGTTCGTAACCGCTCCGCGCTCCCTGCCCGCGCCCGCTCCTCCCGTGGTGAGCGGCACTGTGAAAAACGGGGAAAAGGTGGTGCTGTTGGTCGGGGATTCCATGATGGGCTGGGGTTTGGGCCATGTTCTGGAACGGACCTTGAACCGCAGGCCCGGAATCCGGGCTGTGCGCGATACCCGCCCGTCCACTGGACTGGCCAGCGCGAATCCTTTCAACTGGCCGGGGCACCTCAACGAACTGGTGGCGCGACACAGCCCGAACCTCGTCGTAATCTTCATCGGCGCGAATGACGGCTGCAATATCGTGGATCAGGCGAGAAAACGGCATATAGTCGGTACGCCTTCCTGGGATGACGCTTACCGGCAACGCGCCGGAAACTTTCTGCGCATCGCCCAGTCCGGGGGGGCCAAAGTCATCTGGCTGGGACTGCCGATTGTCGGGGCAGAGCGGTTCTCCGGCATCCTGCGCCGGGTTTCCCTGCTTCAGCAGGCCGCTTGCGAGGACAACGGCCAAGCCCTGTTCATAGACAATTACCGCACGCTTGCTGACAGCGAGGGGAAGTATTCCACTTTTCTCACGAACAAGAGCAACAAACCCGTCCGCGTCCGGGCCAAGGACAAGATACACATCACTACGGAGGGGGGCGGCATTCTGACGGAATTTGTCCTGCCCTCCATTTTGAAGGCCCTGGCCCCGCTGCCGCCCCTGGCTCCGCTGCCGCCCCTGGCCGCGGCCAGAGCAGTTCACGAATGAAACGAGTGAACCGCTCTGCAAGGATTTGCGTGCAAATCCTTGCCGCGAAACAGGAGCAGGCTCTTTGCCCGCCGTAAGCGCACTGTTTCAAGAGTTAATTGCGCCAGAGCAATTTCACTTTGAAATTGCTCTGGCGGCTGCGGGAGCGGACGCCCGCCGCGACGGCGCAAGCGCAATTTATTTGCGCTGTTAACCGCCGGAGCGGGCGTAAGCTGAGAGGGCCGGGCGCATCATCCCAAAGGTACAATTCTAAAAACGGAGGCGGACATGTCCGATCGTGAAGAAATGCGGCCTGAGCGGGACTCCCTGGCCGCAAGCCCGTCCGCCGGGGCAAAAAACCCGGACCAGACGACTGTAACCGACACACCCGGGGAATTTGCCTTTCAGCTGTTCTGCGCGGTTATCTTCCTCGGCATGATCGGCCTTGTCTTCTACAACGCCTTTCTGCGCTACGCCTTCGGGTCCAGTTTCGCGCCAAGCGAGGAATGGGCCCGTTTTCTCTTTATCTACATCACCTTTTTCGGAGCCATAGAAGCCTTCTACCGCAACAAGCATATCGCCGTGGACATGTTCGTCGGACTCCTGCGGGGCGTCGCGCGCAAAACCGTGGACATCGTGGCCTCCCTGCTCACTCTGGTCGCCCTGGCCTTCATGCTCTGGGGAGGAATCATCCTGGTCGAGCAGACCATGGACACCTACTCCGTCGCGACCGACATCAATCTGGCCTTCATCAACGGTTCCCTGCCCATTATGGCGGCGGCCGCGATCGTCATCCGCGTCAGGGACTTTTTCCGCCTTCTCAAAAAACCGGCCGGCGAATTTACCAGAAACATTGCGCCGAACCTTGATTGAAACAACGCGAGGACCAACCTATGGAACAGTTGTTTTTTTTCTTCGGCAGCCTGTTTTTATTTCTGGCTCTGGGCATCCCCATCTCCATGGTGCTCATGCTCTGCTCGATGGTCCTCATGTACGCGAGCGGCATATGGGACGTGATGATAATCCCGAACAGCATGCTGGACGGAGCGGACAATTTCCCTCTGATGGCCATCCCCTTCTTTGTCTTTGCCGGGGAGATCATGGCCGCCGGAGGGCTCTCCAAACGCGTGGTGCAACTCGCCCAGCTAATTATCGGCCGTGTCAAGGGCGGCCTCGGCTACGCGGCCATCCTGGCCAGCATAATCTTTGCCGGACTCATGGGCAGTTCGGTAGGTGAAGCCGCGGCCCTCGGCGGACTGCTCCTGCCCATGATGAAAGAAGCCGGCTACGACCACGGCCGCGCCGGCGGCATCATCGCCTCCGGGGCCATTCTCGGTCCCATCATCCCGCCCAGCACCAACTTCATCATCCTCGGGGCCACGGTAAGCCTTTCCATAACCAGACTCTTTATGATCGGCCTTTTCCCCGGCCTGATTCTCGGCCTCGGGCTGATGATCGTCTGGTTTTTCATAGTGCGCAAGGACGGATACACCGAGATCATCACCTTCACCAGCGCCGAAGCCAGAGCCATCCTCAAAGACGCCATTCCGGCCTTCATGCTGCCGGTCCTGCTGCTTGGCGGCATCCGCTTCGGGGTCTTCACTCCCACCGAAGGCGGAGCCTTCGCGGCCGTTTTCGCCATCGTCGTCTGCATGTGCTATTACCGGGAGCTGCCCCTGCGCGGACTGTTGCGCGTCAGCGTCGCCGCCGCCCGCACGACCTCGGTGGTCATGCTTATCGTGGCCACAGCCACCGCCGTGGGATATTTCATCACCATGGCCCAGATACCCACGCACATAGCCGGCATTTTTTCCAATTACATCGACTCCCCGCGCATCCTGCTCACGATCATCATGCTGTTCCTGCTTGTGGCCGGGATGGTCATGGACCTCACCCCGAATGTTCTGATCTTCGCTCCGGTCTTTTACCCCCTGATCCTGCAGGCAGGCATCGATCCTTACCATTTCGGCCTGCTCTTCATTCTCAACCTCGGTATAGGGGTCATCACCCCGCCGGTGGGTACGGTCCTTTACGTGGTGTGCGGCATAGGCAACATCACTCTCATGCATCTGGTGCGCAAGATGCTGCCCTTCGTACTGGTGGAAATAACCATACTTTTCCTGCTGGCCTATTTCCCCGCCATCTCGCTGACGCCCCTCAAATGGCTGATGAGCGGCTGATGTAATGCCAATTCGCTTTCGACAGAAGACGAATTTGGATGGCGGAGGCGAAGCCGCCGCCCGCATAAAACGCGCAAGTTGAAATATGCCCTACCTCGGAAAACACTGTTTCGTCCTCGACTTAGACGGCACGGTTTATCTCGGCGACAATCCCATAGCCGGGGCTGTGGCCTTTATCCTCCGTCATTGGGAGGACTGTGATTTCTACTTTTTGAGCAACAATACCTCCAAGGGGCCCGGCACTTATCTGAAAAAACTCCGGCGTATGGGCGTCCCCGCCGAAGAAAGCCGTCTGCTTTCGCCCACTCTCCCTCTGGTTGAGCATTTGCGCGCCCAAAACATCCGCGCCGCTTACCTCGTGGGCAACCGGGACTACGAAAAAGCCCTGCGTGAGGCCATGCCGGAACTGCGCCTCGATCCAGGGGAGGCCCAGGCGGTCATATTAGCCTACGATACCGAACTGACTTACGAAAAACTGGCCGTTTCAGCGCATCTCCTGCAAAAACCACACATATCCTATCTGGCCACGCATCCGGACCTCGTATGCCCCGACCCGGCCGGCCCCCTGCCTGACGTCGGCAGTTTTATCGCCCTCTACCAGAAAGCCACCGGCCGCCTGCCGGATCAAATCTTCGGAAAACCGGACCCGGCGGTCCTCTCTCCTCTCCTTGCCCGCTATCCGCGCAACCAGATGGTCATGGTCGGAGATCGCCTGAGCACCGACAAAAAACTTGCTGAAAACGCCGGCATAGACTTCGTGCTGGTTTTAAGCGGGGAAGCGACCCTTGAGGACCTTGCCGGGGAAAACCGCAAACCCTGGAAAGTCGCGCAAGACCTCGGCGAGTTGTGATTTCGCTCCTTGCCTTCCGCGCGAAGGCATGGGATAAGGGAATCAGGGCAGCCATGGACAAGACCTTAAAGACCCGCGTCGTCGTCATCGGCGGCGGGGCGACCGGAACCGGAACCGCGCGGGATCTGTCCATGCGCGGGATCCCCTGCGTCCTGCTTGAGCAAGGCGACCTCTGCGCGGGCGCCAGTTCACGATTTCACGGGCTCCTGCACAGCGGCGCGCGCTATGCGGTCGGCGACCCGGAAGCGGCCCGCGAATGCATTTCCGAAAACCGTATCCTGCGTCACATAGCCGCCGGCTGCATCGAAAAAACCGAAGGCTGGTTCACTCTCTGCGCGCAGGACGACCCGGCTTACGCGCCCCTCTGGCTTGCCGCCTGCGCAAATTGCGGCATTGACGCGCAAGAAATCGCTCCGGCGCAAGCCTTCAAGCTTGAACCAAATCTCAGCCGGGACATAAAAGCCGTTTACCGGGTGCCGGACTCCGCCGTGGACGGCTTTCGCATGGTCAGGCACAACGCCGCCTCCGCCCGCCTGCGCGGCGCGCAAATTTATCCATATACACGGGTCACGGGCATCATTACGGAACAGGGGAAAATTGCCGGCGTCCTGGCCCAAAACCGCGCCGACGGAAAGACCATCCGCATCGAATGCGAATACCTTGTCAACGCCTCCGGGGCCTGGGCCGGGCAGGTCGCGTCCCTGGCCGGAGTCACCCTTGGCGTTTCCCCGGATCGCGGGCTCCTGCTCGCCTTCAACCACCGCTTTACCGACAGGGTAATCAACCGCCTGCGCAAATCCCAGGACGGCGATATTTTCGTGCCCCACGGCAACATAGCCATCTTCGGGACAACATCCGTCCCGGTCGACAATCCGGACGACACCGGGGTGGAGACACAAGAAGCCCTTCGTCTTCTGGAGGAAGGAGAGGCCGTTTTCCCCAGACTGCGGGACTACCGCATCCTGCGGGCCTTTGCCGGAACCCGCCCGCTGTATTCTCCGGACGCCGCCTCCGGCCGGTCCGCCACGCGCAATTTCGTGATTCTGGATCATGAGCCGGACGGCCTCAAGGGCATGGCCACCGTTACCGGAGGAAAATTCACCTCTTTCAGGCTCATGGCGGAAAAAATCTGCGACCTGGCCGCAAAACGTCTGGGCGTGGGCGTTCCCTGCCGCACCGCCCAGGAACCGCTCGTTCCTGAACCATCCAAACGCCTGCTGCGCCGCGCCGGCAAGGTGTTTCCCCTGGCCGGGGCCGACCCGGCGCTCGCACGCCTGGGTCTTGATCTGGAAAAAGCCGTCGCCGTCGCCGAGTCCTCTCCCTGGAAAAAAATCCTGCTCTGCGAATGCGAAATGGTTACCCAGGCGGAATTTGAAACAGCGGCGGCCGGAATTGCGGAGCAATACGCCAAAGCCGAAGTCCCGCCCAAAGAAGGCGAATCCCCTTCCCCGCGGCAAACAACAAACGCTTCGCCCGCCGAAAAAGCGCATGCCTTTCACGCCCTGACCGCCTTAAACGACTTGCGCAGACGCACACGCATGGGCATGGGCACCTGCCAGGGAAACTTCTGCGCCCTGCGCGCCGGGGCCGCCCTGGCGGAATCCGGCGTCCTGCACACGCTTGAGCCGCAAAAAATGCTGCGGGAATTTCTTGAGGAACGCTGGCGCGGCATCCGTCCCCTGCTATGGGGCAGACAACTGCGCGAGGTGGAACTGGAGCGCGGCATCTATATGGCTTCCCTCAATATTGACGGACGGCCCGCGCAATGCCCGTCCCCAGTTCCTTCCCCCGTCAAAGACGCGACAGCCGGAGAAAACGCCGGTCCTTCGCCTTCTCCCTCAACCGGAAGCCGGTACACCCCGCCTCTTTCGGGAAAAAACGCCGCGTCCTCCAGCGTGGACGGTTACGAGGTAATAGTCGTGGGGGCGGGACTTTCCGGACTCGCCGCCGCGATAAGCGCGGCGGAACGGGGCAGGAAAACCCTGCTGCTGAGCAAAGGCGCCGGGACACTGAGCATAGGAGGGGGCACCATAGACGTTCTGGGCTATATCGAAGGCGAACCGGTCAGAGAAGACCCGATATCCGCCTTCAAAAATCTCGGACCGGATCATCCCTATACCCTGCTGGGATCCGATGCCGTATTGGAAGCCCTGGAATTCATGAAAAAACTTTCGACTGAAGAGGGCTGCTGCCTGATTCAGGCCGGCGACAGGGAAAGCGGCAACGCCTGGCTGCCCACATCTACCGGAACCCTGAAACCCGTATGGCTGGCCGGTCCCGGCGCGGACCCGGCCGCGTTGCGTTGCGCCCGCACCCTGGCTGTGGCCGGAATTGAGGGACTGAAAGATTTTTCCCCGCGCATGCTCGCGCGCGGTCTCTCCCAAACTGAAACCTTCGGCGGGAAAACCCTGCTCCCGGTCATGCTGCCCCTGCCCCCTGCCTTGGCGCACTCCGGGGAACGCGACCTCACCTCCCTTGATCTGGCCCGTTTCGTGGACGGCCCGGAAGGAACGGACTGGCTGCGCCACGAACTGGAAAAGGCGGCGGCCAAGGCGCAGGCGGTGCTTGTGCCGGCCATTTTGGGCGTCCGCGAGACTGCCGGGATACATTCCGCGCTGTTCACAACGCTCGGCCTGCCCGTGACTGAAGCCGTCTGCCCTCCCCCGGCAGTCGCCGGGCTGCGCATACAGCGCATGTTGCGCCAAAGACTGCGCGCCTTGTCCGTTCCCGTTTTTGACAACATCGAAATAAGCGGAGCCATGGTTGAAAACGGACGCTGCCTCTGGCTCGAAACGCAAAACGACGGCAAACGCGCATATCCGGCCGAATCCTTCATCATCGCCACCGGCGGAGTTTTCGGCAACGGCATAAATACCTTTCCCGGCAAAGCCTTCGAAAGCATCTTCAAACTGCCCCTGTCCATGCCGGAAAAAACCGAAGAATGGTCGGAACCGCTTTTTTTCGCGTCAAAACCGCATCCTTTCGCGCGCATGGGGGTAGCAGTCAACAAAGAGCTGCATCCTGTGGACGAAACTGGAGCGCAGATGCTCGACAACGTTTTTTTTGCGGGAAAAACCCTTGGCGGCTATGATTTCGCCTCGGAAAAATCCGGCAGCGGCGTGGCCCTCTGCACAGGGCGCTTCGCCGGCTTGAGGGCGTGATTATGAAACAGGGCGCACGGCACAACCCGGACGACTGCACGGCCTGCGCCATCTGCACCATGCACTGCCCGGTAGCCGCGGCCACTCTCAAGTTCCGCGGGCCGAAACTGACGGGACCGTCCTACGAACGCTTCCGCCTGTCCGGCTTTGAGGACGACGCGTCTGTGGAATATTGCTCAAACTGCAAAAGCTGCGAAATCGCCTGCCCCTCCGGAGTGCCGATCGCGGATTTCAACATGCTGGCCCGGTCCGGCTATTCCGCCAGACACGGCCACGCCGCGCGCGATATGCTTACCGGACACAGCGGCGACCTGGGCAAACTCTCCTCCCCACTGCCCGCCTTTCTCCTTAACACCGGCATGAAAAACCGCCTGGCCCGCTCCCTGCTTGACCGGGCCGGCATAGACAAACGCGCCCCCCTGCCCGCCTTCGCCCCTCTGTCAGAACGCCGCCGACTGCGCAAAAAAAATCGCGGCCAGAAAACAAATCTCGCCCTTTTTCCCGGCTGCTTCGCGCGCTACTACGATCCGAACGCCGCTCTGGACATCGTCGACCTGCTGGAAACCGCCGGCTACACCGTAAGCGTGCCGGACGAATTCGTATGCTGCGGACTCCCCCTGCTGACCGGCGGGCTGTCGGAATCAGCCCGCAAACGGGCCCGAATCAACTCCAAAATCCTGTCCCGTCTGGCTGAAAACGATGTCCCCGTCGTCACCCCCTGCCCAAGTTGCGCCCTGATGTTGAGCCGCGAATACGAAAAGCTCTTTTCAAACGACGCGCGCGTAAACAACCATCCAGTGTCCGAGGCCGGAGATTTCATCCTGCGCTTAATCGCCGAAAGCCGTCTTTCCCTCAAAAGCGCCCGCGCCCCGCGCAAACCCCTCGCTTACCACGCCCCATGCCACCTGCGCGCATTGGGCGTCGGACTGCCCGCCCTGGAAATCCTGAAACGCATCCCCGGCCTGCAAGTGGAAAACATGGACGCCGGATGCTGCGGCATCTCGGGCAGCTACGGCTTTAAAAAAGGAAAATACGAAATAGCCATGCGCATCGGCCAAAACCTCTTCCATTCCTTAGAAAACAGCGGGGCGCAACTCGGCCTCAGCGAATGCGGAACCTGCCGCGTACAGATGACGCACGGCTCCGGCCT
>JAISZH010000057.1 GCA_031269345.1 Desulfovibrio sp.
TTTCATTGGTCTGTCCTCCTTGGTTGTGGCTCTGAGCCTGGTTTTTGTGCCTTCTGCTTAACCCACGCGGGCAAGGATGGACAGACCTTTTTAGGCACGTTCAATCATATTATCTCTAGTCAGCGTTTCCTTGTGTATAACGGAGTTTATACCAATTCGCTTTCTATCGAAAGCGAATTGGTATAAACAGTTAAGGCCTCGCCTCTCTGGAGTTTTTAAGGCCGCGCCCTGGCGTTTTTTCCGGCCTGCTTCGCCGGAAAACGTGGTTTTTGCTTTGCTCACGCCTGTTACCACAATACAGGCGTGGTATTTCACTACTGCCGCCTTTTCCGCGGTCGCCGACGCACAATCGCCGGACGCAATTCCGGCTTGCAAATGGAGCGTGTCATGCCCGCGCCAACCATGTTTCCGGATGCAGACCTCAGCCGTTCGTCTCTGGCGTCGTCGTTTTTCCCCCGCTCCGCCCGGATTCTCCTCCTGTCGCTTGTCCTGCTTTTCCAGGCCCTGGCCGCCTCTGCCGCCGGATCGAGCGCCAAAGACATTCTCGACATGTTCGGCAAAACCTCGTCCGCCGCGCCGGCGGGCGCGAAGACCCGCGATTTCGGTTCCGTCACTTACGTCAACAAGGCCGGGGAAGAATTGCGCATCGCCATCACTTATCCGCAGGGCCTGGGCAACGCGGGCGCGGATGCGGACATCGAGGCCTATGCGGGGGACATCCGGCGCTTTCAGCGGCGCTGGGCGGACGAATTCATGGAGGAGGGCGATAAGGACAGGGAGCTTTCGCCTTATGAACTTGTCAGTGATTTTGTCCTGGTCAGACCGTCCGGCCGCTATGTTTCAGTGGTTTTCCGCCATTACGCCTGGACGGGAGGGGCGCACCCCAACTTCACGCTGGAGACGCTGAGCTATGACCTTGAGAGCGGCGTGAGGCTTACGGTCGGAGACCTCTTCCCGAACCCGTCTTCCCTGATGAGTCTCACGGATTTGCTTAATGAACGCGTCGTTTCCTGCGGAGAGGAAGAAAAAAGGAACAAGGACTGCCCCTGGCTCTTCGACATGTCGGACGTGCTCGGGCAGATGGGCTATTTCGCCCTGGCGCCAGGAGGTCTTGCGGTCCTCTATCCGCCTTATGTGGCCGGCCCTTACGTAGAGGGCGCCAAGACCCTGGATATCCCCAAGGAGCAACTGGCCCGCTGGGGAGCGGATACCCGCTACTGGCCCTGACGCGGCCACTACCGTATCGCCGTGCATATGTCGTATTTTGACTTTATTGCTGCTGCGGTCTATCCGGGCGGCTTATTTTTTGAAAGAAGCGTAGTTTCGCGCGGAATTGCGTTTAGAGCAATTAACGCTTGAAACAGTTCGCTTACGGCGGGCAAAGCCCGCCTGCTCCTGTTTCGCGGCAAGGATTTGCCCGCAAATCCTTCAGGGAAATTCCCACTTGACGCCCGGCATCGCCGGGCATACCTTCGGGAGGAGCGTAACAAGCTTCAGATGCGGGAGGTTCTATGGACTTCAAACTTTACTACCGGCCGGAGACGGAAATTTTCGTCACGCAGAATTTCATGGTGGCGATCAAGCAGACGCATAACGACATAGGGGAAGAAAGCATAGTGGCTTTTCCCCCGGATGACGTGCCCTCCGTGCTTGAGGCGATAGCGAATTGCGGGGAGGAGGCAAAGGCGCTCAAACAGCGCGCTGAGAAGAAACCTTAAAGCGGTTGACGGCTTCAGTTGGCGTCATGACATGAGGTCGGGCGCGCCGCCGCAGGCGGCGGAGCGGGCCGGAAACCGCGTTTTCCGGCGAAGCGCGTCTCCCATAATCAACCTTCCGGTTGATTATGGGACAGTCGTCTATCGGCCGCGCGAATGCCGTCACGGCTAGCGCGCGAATGCCGTCCCGGCTAGCGCGCGAATGCCGTCCCGGCCAGCGCACGAACGCCGTTCAGGGCTGTACGCGAATGCCCGTCAGTCCGCAGGCCGCACCGTCATCACCGGTATGGGCGAGCTTTTTACTATCTTTTCCGCCACCGAGCCGAAGAGGATGCGGTCAATGCCCTTGCGTCCGTGAGTACCCATCACGATGATGTCGGCTTTGTATTCCTCGGCGGCATTGAGTATCTCCTCGGCCGCGTAGCCGTTTACCACTTTCCCGCTAGCCATGACCGAGCTGAAATGCTCTGCCACGAATTCCTTCATGCTCTGTTCGGCCCCGCTTACAATTTCGCCTACGAAATTTTCGATGGAGCTTGGAGGCACATGGAAACCGACGTACTGGGTAAGAGCCGGGGCGGCGTATACCGCCACCACCTCGGCGGAAAAAGCTCGGGCCAGCATAACGGCGTGTTCGGCGACCAAAGCGCTGTGCTGGGACAGATCCAGCGCGCAGAGAATGACTTTAATGTCACGCATGACCAGTCTCCTTATTTCAGAACGGACGTAACATATCCATAGCGGATATTCACACTCTTTTCAAGACGGACGCCGCCGGAGCGATTTCAATTTCCCAAAATCGGGAACATGGTCGCACGTATTTTCAGCGTGTCGATAAACCGTTTGGCCCACGGAGAAGCAGCGCATACCTTGGTGGGGTCGAGTAGCGCGAGGATTTTAAAAGAATGCGATCCCTTCCCATAGCAGGCTTTGGTCTTGCAAGAACGAGATGCGCTTGCCAGCCCACGGTACAGGGCGTCCTTGGCAACGTGTTCCACCTTGTCCTGGGAAGGAAGCGCGCCGAAGCGAAAACCCTGTCCGAAAAAAACCGACAGTGTTTCCTTATCCGCAAGGAACCAACTCTCCATGACTTGGACCATCAAGTGGCAATCCGTATCGGACGTGGACGCCGGTTTTGACCAGCCATCACCTGTCTGGCGACGAAGATGTCCCCAAGGTTTCCAGATTTCAGGCTCACCAACAGCATGTTCCGCATCCACAGGAGACTCGCTGTCGACAAGCAAAAAAGCTTTCTGCCCCTGGCCGACGGCCAGACGGAATTTTTCATATGCTTCACCCCGGCTGCCGCAGGCTACGATACGCGGCATGGTGCCGCTCAGGGCGGCTTTTTCGAGAAAGGCCGAAAAACCCGCCCGGCACTCAGTGCGCAGGTGCTTGCCGGTGCCTCCACCCTCGACATAAAGCTTATACTCTACCAACGCGTGCCTCCGATTTCTCCGCTGATCCACAACTCACCCAAGCGGTACTTTTCCAGCCAGGGCTTTAGTTGCTCCGCGCACAAGCGGCGCAGTTGGCTGCCTTCCGCCGTCTTCTCGCAGACCAGCACAGCCTCGGGCATATCCGCCATCGCGTCCACCAGAATGTCGGAATGGGTCGTCACAATGAGTTGCATACGACTGGAGGCATCCTTCAGCAGATCGGCTACTGTAGGCAGAATATCCGGATGCAGGCCAAGCTCTGGTTCCTCAATGCAGACCAGAGGAGGAGGTGTCGGGTGCAGCAGAATGGTGAGCAGGCACAAATAGCGTAACGTACCGTCCGATAGTCTGGTCGCGGGGATGGCGTTGCGACCTTCCTGGAAAAAAACCTGGACGGTACCTCCTTCGACGCGGACATCGTAATCTTCAATGCCACTGTAGAGCTTGCAAACGGCTTCCAGCAAACGACTCTTCGCCTTGTAATTCTGCCTGAGCCTGTTGAGAACCAGCGCGATGTTGCTCGCATCCGGTTCAAGCCAGTGGTTGGGCAGGTCCGTTTTCTGCGGTTGCCGCATCGCCGCATAACGGCCAAAGGTCCAGTCCCGGTAAAGGCGTATCTTGTCAAACTCATCCGCAAGATATGTAATCTCCGGATATTGTTTCGGATCTTTACGTTGGGCAAGAATAGATTTTTCCGTATCAACCTCTATCTTTTCCATAGTCCGCTTATATTTCCCACCCTTGACGCTTATTTCGGCGTATGCGGCTATGTTGGAATAAACACTATCAATACCATTTCCCCCTTCAATATCTTTTATGAAGTAGCTAATAATTTCATCAGTGATACAAAAACGCTGTTGATGTTCTATAAATGATATCGTGTAGAGAAGTAAATGGTTTTTTTTGTCTTGCTGATAGTCTAGATTCAGCTTGATGCTGGCGACAGCTGGTTGATGTGAGTCCCTTTTATTTAGCCATTCGCCGATTCCTCCACTTTCGCGGATGGTTTTACTGACCATGCCCGGCGTGTTGCGGATAAGTTCTACAGCCTCAAGTAAATTTGACTTCCCGGAACCATTCGGCCCGATCACCACGTTGAGTGGTCTCAGAGAGACGGGATTCTGCCGCTCGCCATAGCTCAGGAAGTTCTTCAGAGAAATTTCGTTGATGAACATAGGCTTGCTACCTAATCTGCCAACACTCAGGCATTACCTTGCGCGCCTTCCGGGATTGCTTATGGGCTGCGTTATTGCATAAACAACGGCTTGACCCGTTTTAATCGTTTCCAAAATCAAGAGGGATAAAATCGCCGACCGGGCGGGAGTACCGCCTGCCCAAGCCTTCGCATAATGGTGGCACCGCTCTTTTTAAGGATAGCTCATAGGCCGAATGGCTTCAAGCCCAGATTTTTAACCTATCTACAGCCCAGATTTTTAACCTCTTCGTTGGCAATTCAACCGGAACGCCGTATGCTTTTACAGACTTCCGCATGGAAATCTGAACAGCAGCCATCAGGCTGCTGTCGCCTGACGATGGGAAATGGAGGTAAACTTCAGGGATAAAAAACCGTACTGGGGGTTGGAGAAGCACAGGTACGTAAACCCGGTTCCGTAGAAAGCGTCCCCATCCTCATCGTGGCGGCATATGCCTTTTTGCTCTTGGCTGGTCGCCGGCAACGAGAAGCGGGAACTTTTGCCCTGCCCGACGAGTTTGAATGCAACCTGGTATCATTCGTTGGCCTTTTCCCTGATCGGTATATTAACGAAAGCGGCAAGCAGGGCAAGAGCCATATCAACATACCAAACCCATAAAAAATTGCCCGTTCCGTTCACGACAACCCCTCCCAACCAGGCACCGAGAAATCCACCCACTTGATGAGTGAAAAAAGTCAGACCGAACAGCGTGGCCAGATAGCGTTTACCGAACAACTTGCCCACAATGCCGGCTGTAGGAGGAACCGTGGCAAGCCATGTGGAACCAATAGCACAGGCAAAAACATAAAAGGTTACTTCAGTTTTCGGCGCAAGCAGATACACGGCGATTGTGACGGCGCGGGCGGCATACAGCACGGCCAGAATATTCTTCATAAGACAATGCCTGCCCAAAAAGCCCACACTTACACTCCCGGCGATATTGCACAGCCCGATAAGCGAAATGCTGGCTGCCGATACGGCTGCGGAGTGCCCGCACAGGCTGATTTCTCCAGGCAGGTGGGTAATGAGAAAAGCAACGTGGAATCCGCAGGTAAAAAATCCCGCGTTCAGCAAAAGATAGCCGGGATTGCGCAAAGCAACGCCAAGCTGTTCGCGCAATCCCTTGCGTTCTTGAATATCGGCATCATGCGCCGTCGCTTCCCCTCCGGCGGGCGCGGGCAACGGTCGCATCCGGCAAAGAATTCGTGCCGGCAGTAAGCCTAGAAGGGCCAATGCCGCCAGAGTATACAGGCTCATGCAATAATCACGCAGATGAGTGACCAGGTGAATCAAGGGCGCATACGCAAACTGTCCCACCGAGCCGCCGGCGTTGATGATGCCGCCTGCCACGGACTGCACATGTGCCGGAATTCTGGAGACGGCAATGCCGAAAATTCCCGCGAAACTGCCTGCCGCAACACCTGCCGGTGCGAGCAGGCCCTGTGCCAGAACGAGACTCCAGAAACCGTCTGCCCGGGCAGTGAGTATCTGACCTGCCGCAATGCAGAGCATGCCCGCTGCAAGCGCGGCGAAGGGATTGCCTTTGTCCGCCCAAGCACCGAAGACAGGCTGGAAAATGCCCCAAGACAACTGCCCGACAGCCAAGGCCATACTCACTGCGGCGATACTCAATCCAGTGCCGTCCATCACAGACTGTACAAAGAGTCCGATCGTCAGGCGCGTGCCCATGGTAATCATAATGATGAGAAACGACAGCGATACAACGGCCGCTATCCTTGCGCGCGCCGCTGAATACGGGGCGGCACCGTTTTGACCGTCCCGCTTCGACGATTTCACAAGCCGTTGCCCTGAGGTGGCCGCCGTGCCGGTTTTTTGCCGTGTTTCATCCACCATGGCATCCTCCCTATTGATACCAAGTTGCATTCAAACGAGTTTGAATGCAAGACGCCAAAGTTTTTGAAAAATTATCTGCATGCCAAGTCATTAAAACTGTGTATATACACATATACGCCTCAACGCAACCTGTCAACCTGCATCCGAAGCAAACCATGAAAGCGCGCGCTGCGGGCAGAGCAGGCAGCATACAAGCGACGGGAAGCCCGAAACCCGCAATGCGCTTTCGCCGCGCTTGGGCATGGAACTGCCTCGGGCAGCGCGGTCGTGCAGCGCTCCTTGGCCTTTTTTGCTGCTTTGGTTACTCTGCGGCAGGAGGATGCTCAACCAAGAAGGTAGCATGGGCCTTCAGGCCCATGCGTCTTGCGCCTGGGCGGGGTTTGGACCCCG
>JAISZH010000107.1 GCA_031269345.1 Desulfovibrio sp.
TGCCCTCGGCGTCCCAGACGCAGACCAGAAGCGCCGGCTCAGGGTACAGCAGGGTGTTGGGGCCCAGGGAACGTTTGCTATGCGACACGGTCATGGTCTTCTCCTTATATATTGCAAAAAGCGGCCTTGAGAGCTGACACCCGCCGCGAAGGCGTAAGCGCAATTTATTTGCGCTGTTAAACGCCGAAGCGGGCGTAAGCTGGAGAGGGCCGGGTACATCATCTCAAAAGTAAAATGATGTAGAGCAATGAACGCTTGAAACAGTTCGCTCGCGGCGGGCAAAGCCCGCCTGCTCCTGTTTCGCGGCAAGAATTTGCCCGCAAACCCTTGCGGAGCGGTTCACCCGTTTCATTCGTGAACTGCTTTATTGCCGCTTTACGCGACAATAGCAGATTTTTTCCGTCTTTGCCAATTTGCGCGATACAGGACCGGCTTTACTTCTCTTGCAAAATTATTCTATAGTATAGGCTGGAAAATCAGTGTGCCGCCCGTTCGCGAAGCGGCGCGCTGGAGAAGCTTTTTCCGCCCGGGGACGAACGCCCCGCAGCTGCGGGGCGTTCGTCCCCGGGCGGAAACATCAACGACATTCCCCTTATTTTAGAGGAGCATATATGACTCGACACTTTACCCGCAGAAGATTTTTGCAATCGGCATGCATCACCGTCGGCGCGCTGACGATGAATCTGACCGGCATTGAAAAAGCCCTCGCCGCTGTCACCGGCGTCGGCCCCATGGCCTCCTGCGACGTCCTGATCATCGGATCGGGCGGCGCCGGTCTGAGGGCGGCTGTGGCGGCGATGAAAAACAACCCCGCGCTCACCGTCGTGGTGGTGACCAAAGCCATGCCTTCACGCAACGCCACCTGTATGGCCGAAGGCGGCATCAACGGCGTCACCGATTTCAGCAAGGGCGACTCCTACGAACTGCACTGCTATGACACGGTGAAGGGCGGCGACTATCTGGTGGATCAGGGGTCCACGCTCAAGTTCTGTGAGCTGGCCGGTCCCGCCATTCTGGAACTGGACTATCTGGGCATGCCCTTCACCCGCGCGGAAGACGGCAGGGTGAAGGCTCGCCCCTTCGGCGGCGCGTCCAAAGTGCGCTGCAACTATTCCGCCGACAAAACAGGCCACATTGTGGCCCATGTCTGCCTGGACGAGGCGCTGACCCACGGCGTCAAGTTCCTCATGGACCACGAACTGCTCGACCTTGGCGTCGACAGCGGACGCTGCGAAGGGGCCGTGCTGCGCAATATCCGCACCGGAGAAATCTCCCCGGTGCGCGCCAAGGCCGTAGTGCTGGCCACGGGCGGCTACACCCGCATTTTCTGGAACCGCACGTCCACTCCCTATATCTCCACAGGCGACGGAGTGGCCGCCGCGATGCGCGCTGGAGTTCCCTTCAAGGACGCGGAAATGATCCAGTTCCACCCGACCGGCGTAGTGCACGGCGGCGTGCTTATCACCGAAGCCGCGCGCGGCGAAGGCGGCTATCTGCTCAACAACAAGGGTGAACGTTTCATGAAGAACTACTCGCCCTCCAAAATGGAACTGGGACCCCGCGACATCGTGGCCCGCGCCATTGAGACGGAAATTCGCGAAGGACGAGGCTTCGGCCAGGGGCTTGAATCCTATGTTCTGCTGGACCTCGTGCATCTGGGCAAAGACAAGATCGTGAACGACCTGCCGCAGATCCGCCACGTGGGCAAGCTGTTCGAGAATATCGACCTCGTGGACAAGCCCATGATCATCCGGCCCACGGCCCACTATTCCATGGGCGGCATTGCTGTGGACAAGTTTGACGATATGTCCACCGCGATGCCCGGTCTGTTCACGGCGGGCGAGGCCTCCTGCGTGTCCATCCACGGGGCCAACCGCCTGGGAGGCAATTCCCTGGCTGACGCCGTGGTTACCGGAAAAATCGCCGGCGACGGAGCGTCGGCGTACGCCTCCGCAGTGGGCTACTGCGCGGGCAGGCATATTGCCGATCTTGCCGGACGGTGGCGGAGCCGCTTCAAGGATGTGACCGATGGCGGCGATGCCGGACGGATGTACTCCATCCGCGAGCAATTGGGCGCGCGGCTATGGGACGACATGGGCATTTTCCGTACCGGAGACAAGCTCACGGCTCTGACCCGCGCTCTGGTTGAACTGCGCTCGCAATACGATTCCCTGCGTGTGCCCAACGCCAACCCCGTCTACAACAGCGTGTTCACGGAATACGTGGAACTCGGCAACATGCTGCAACTGGCCCAGGCCGCATGCCTGGCAGCCGCTGAACGCAAGGAGTCACGCGGCGCGCACACCCGTGAGGACTTCCCCGTGCGTGACGATGCCAACTTCCTCAAGCACAGCATGGTTGTCATGGATGACGCGGGCAATTTGAAGCTGCGCTGGGAAGATGTGGAAATCACCAAATTCAAGCCAGAGGAGAGAAAGTACTAATGGCTACCCTCATAATAGACCGTTTTGACGGCAAAAAACACTACGAACGGAGCTACTCCCTTGCTGATGAAGATATTTCCGGCAAGACCCTGCTCAATACCCTGTTGCTCATCAAGCAGACCCAGGACCCTACGCTGAACTTCACGGCATCCTGCCGTTGCGCCATCTGCGGCGCCTGCGGCGTACGGATCAACGGCCATGCCGTGCTCGCCTGCGACACCAAAATGGACGAGCTGTTCGCTACCTATGGCGCGGACATTCTGCGCGTTTCACCCCTGGCGAACTTCACGGTCATTTCCGATCTGGCGGTGGACTGGGAACCCTCCATTGACAATTTACGCAAAATCCACCCCGGACTGGCGGCCAAATCCGAATTCTCACCGCAAGACGGCTGCCGCCAGACCCAAGAGGAATTTGACCGCATCAAGAAGCAGTGGGACTGCATCCTTTGCGGTTGCTGCGCTTCGGAATGCAACAAGCTCACCGCCGACCGCAGCGACTACATGGAGCCTTTCGTGTTCACACACGCCTGGCGCGCGGCCCATGACTCGCGCTCCAAAGACCCGCTGCTGCACGGCAAACCGGCTGTGGCGGGCGGCCTGTGGAACTGCGTGCACTGCCAGGAATGCGCCAACCGCTGTCCCAAGGGCATCAGCTCAGCTGACGACATCGCGGGACTGCGGGCCATGGTTATGGCCAAGGGCATGACCGAGGGAGAAGGTCCGGCCCACGCCAGGTCCTTCTATACCGATCTGGTGGAGGGTTCCGGCCGCCTCAACGAAGTGCGGCTTGCCTTGCGCACTGAGGGCGTCAGCACATTGGCCCGCACCGGCATGGCGATCACCCTGCTGCGCCGGGGCAAGATGAATCCGCTGGAAGTCTTCGGCGGTGAAACCATTGAAGGGCATGACGCCCTGGTGAAGATGATAGAGGCGGCCCACGCCTCGGAGAAGGAGTAGCGTATGCAGACCGAATTCGCCTTTTTTCCCGGCTGCGTGCTGACCCAGGCCGCCAAGGAATCCATGATGGCCCTTGGGGCCATTGCGCCCAGGCTGGGCATCACCCTCAGAGAAATACCGGGCTGGAGTTGCTGCGGCGCTTCGCAGTCTCAGGACGTGGATCCGCTGGCGGCCATGGTGGCCAACGCCCGCAATCTGGCCCTGGCCGACGACATGGGCCTGCCCGTGCTGACCGCGTGCAGCACCTGCCTGCTCATGCTGCGCCGCGCCAAGACGGAGATGGACGGCGGCCGCAAAAATCATATCAACACCTTTCTGGCCGAGGGCAACCTGAACTACAAAGGGTCCAGCGAAGTGACAAGCCTGCTCTGGGTACTGGCCCAAAACGCCGACGCGCTCAAGGCCAGAGTCGTCAAACCACTCACAGGGTTCAAGGTCGCGGCCTTCTACGGCTGTCACAGTTTGCGGCCGGAATCGGCCCTCGGCTTTGAAAGCTCCGTGAACCCCGCCAGCTTTGAAACCATCGTCAACGCTCTGGGCGCGGAAATCGCTCCCTTTGCCAAGCGGCTGGACTGCTGCGGCTTCCATGCCGTCTATCCGGCGGAAAATTCCGTCATGCGGATGACCAGTGAAATCGTCAACAGCGCCGCCAACGGCGGAGCCCGTTGCATAGTTACCCCTTGCCCCCTCTGCCAGATGCAATTGGACATCTACCAGGATACCGCTCAGGAACTGAGCGGATCCCAGGCTCGTGTGCCCGTGCTGCATCTTTCGCAACTGGCTGGTCTTGCCCTGGGCATTCCCGCCAAGGACCTGGGGCTTGAGTACAACGTGATCCACGCTGGCGGGATTACGGACATGTAAAAGGAGGGCCCCAGCTTGACGCTCGGCATCGCCGGGTATACCTTTCCGGCAGCCCCTCCCTTCAGGGAGGGGCTGTCCGCTGCAAACATGCCGGTGTCGCGTCAAGCGCCATCAGGCTCAAAAGGAGCTTAGCCATGCCTGCACTGATTTCTTCCGTCAGCAAGAATGTCGACCGGGTCTTCGACGCGCTGGAGGACATCGTCCGGCGATGTCCTGACGAACTCTGGGCGCGCAAACAGGGCGGATACATATTCTGGCAGCAGATTTACCATCTGCTTGTCAATATCGGAACCTACGCTCTGGGACAGACGGTTCCCTCCCCTCTGTACCCGGAAGCGGTGCAGTTTTTGAAGGAGGACGCCCCGGACACGCTCTCCAAGGATCGCCTGCTCGCCTTTATGGGCGATACGCGCAAGGCCCTGGACGCCTATCTGGCGGCCCTGCCGGACGACGAACTCTCAAAGCGCCACGAGGCCCGCTCTAAACGCATGGGGCGGGACGTCACCGTCCTTGAGGCCTTTTTCCAAATGTCCGGGCATTTTTACTACCATATCGGAGCTTCGGACGCCATGTTGCGGGATATGGGGGTAAAAGGGGCCATGTAGTACGCTGTAACATCCAAAAATGCGCATCAAGCGGCGTGCATTTGTCCGCAAATCCTTGCGGGGCGTTTCAAGTGTGAAGTACTCTAAACGAGGGGAACCGCGCGAATGGATAAAAAACCGCTTTCGCCCGTTAACGATTTCGTGTTCCGTAAAATTTTCGGGGAGAAAGTGGAAATTTTGCGTGATTTCCTGCAAGCCGTGTTGGATTTGCCCGTTGAAGAATACCAGACACTGACGGTGGTGGACCCGAACCTGGAGCGGGAATACATTGACGACAAATTGGGAGTGCTGGATGTCAAAGTCACTACA
>JAISZH010000100.1 GCA_031269345.1 Desulfovibrio sp.
GCAAGAACGCCGTCAGCCGCTGCGAGGGCGAGGATTCGGCCCACAAGGCTTTCGTCCGCGGGTTCCCTGGTTTTCTTGTCGTTGACGAATTCCACGCCGGCGAACAGGCCGCGCCCGCGCACCTGGCCCACCTTGGGCAGTTCTTCCAGTTCGCGCAGCTTGTCCAGCAGGTAAGCCCCCATATCGGTCACTCTTTCCAGCAGCTTTTCTTCCTCAATGATGCGCAGATTTTCCAGCGAAGCCGCGCAGGAGGCCGCGCATCCACCGTAAGTGCTGATGTCGCGGAAATAGCCGAATTTGTCCGAAGGATCCGCCAGAAACTGGTCGAACACCTCAACGCTGACGGCGGTGGCGGAGAGGGGCTGATAGGCGCTGGCCATGCCCTTGGCCATGGTCACCATGTCGGGCTGCACGTCAAAATGCTGGTATCCGAACCATTTGCCCGTGCGGCCGAAACCGCAGACCACTTCATCAATGATCAGCAATACGTCGTACTTGCGGCAAATTTTCTGCACTGTCGGAAAATATTCCGGCACGGGAACCAGAATGCCGCCGCCGGCCGTGATGGGTTCGGTGATGAACGCGGTCACGGAATCGGGGCCGGCGGCCAGGATGGCCTTTTCCACAGCGTGGGCGCATTGGAGATCGCAGTTCGGATAGGCGGCGTCGAAAGGACAGCGGTAACAGAATGATTCCGGCACCATTTCAAAGCCGGGGACCAGCGGGCCGAAGCCCATGCGGCGTTCCTCCTGCCCCGTGGCTGAGAGCGCGGCCAGGGTGGTGCCATGGTAATCGCGGTGACGGTAAAGAATTTTGTATTTTTCTTTGCCGGTTTTCAGGCGGGCGTAAAGCCGGGCCATTTTAAACGCTTTTTCGTTGGCTTCCGAACCGCTGTTGGAAAAGAAAATCCGGCGGGAGCGGTCCGGCATCAGGCCGTTGATTTTCCCGGCCAGGCGGATGGTCGGGATATTCCCTGCGGACAGCGCGTAATATGGCATTTCCAGCAGTTGCTCGTAGACCGTCCTGGCGATGCTTTCCCGTCCATATCCCACGTTGACGCACCACACGCCGCCCGATACCGCATCCAGGTATTCACGCCCGTGGATGTCGGTGAGCGTACAGCCCTTCGCCTTGACGTAGATGGGGGGTTCCCCGTTCAGATACTGCCTGTGCTGCACCAGGTGATGCCATACGTTCTGTTTGTCCTGTTCGATCAGGGTGGAAAGTTCCTGGGTCATGGGATGCCTCCGGGGACAGGGAGTTGAGGGGAAACGGGGAAGTCCGGCCGGCGGGATATCTCCGCCGGCCGGAAGGAGTCACTTTTGCTTCCAGTTGCGCACGTCCAGATGAGCGTACTTGGGCATGAGGCGGGTGGGCATGGCCAGGGCGTCCCTCCGGAAAGGCGGGGCGAGATGGGGAGCGCTGCCGTCAACCATGATTTCCAGCACGGTGGGCGTATGGCTTTCCAGGGCGTTTTTGAGGGCTTCGCCCACATCGCCGGCCCTGTCCACGGTGACGCCTTTGGCGCCCATGGCCTGGGCCACTCTGGCGAAACTGTCGGGGACTGGAATATCCACGCCCACGAAACGGTCATTGTAGAAATCAATCTGGTTCTTTTTTTCCGCGCACCATGCGCCGTTGCGGAAAACGCAGGCCACAACGGGCAGACTGTGTTCCACGGCAGTGCTGACTTCGTGCAGGCTCATGCCCCACGCTCCATCGCCGATGATAGCCACCACCGGCGCTTCCGGGCGGCCGAGCTGCGCGCCGAGGGCAGCGGGGTAGGCAAAGCCGGTGTTGCCGAAGGTCAGGGCCGCGATGTGCATGCCCTTGTCGGAAAATTTCAGGTAGCTGTTGGCCGTGGAAGAAACATTGCCGATGTCCGTGGTAACGATGACGTCTTTGGGCATGGCTTTCTGCATTTCCAGAAGCGCCCGGCGGGGATTGACCGGCGTGCCGTCCTTCATGGCCAGATCGCTGATTTCTTTTTCCCAGGCGTCCTGGGCGTCCCTGATGGCTTTTCGGTAAGCCGGGTTGGAAACGGGCGCGCTTTCCGCCCGGAGGATTTTCAGGATTTCGGAGCTGGCTTCTCCGGCGTCGCCGGCAATGGCCACTTCCACCGGATGGGTGCGGCCGATGTGCTTGGGGTTGATGTCAATCTGGATGATTTTGGCGCTTTCCGGAAAATAGTTGATGTCGTACTGCGGCAGGGTGCCGAAATAGGAGAGGCGGGTGCCGAGGGCCAGAATGACATCGGCTTCCTTCATCAGGTTCATGGCGGATTTGGCGCCCATGTAGCCGATGGGGCCCGCGAACAGTTCGTGATCTCCGGGGAACGCGTCGTTATGCAGATAAGTCACGGCAACAGGGGCGGAAAGGTGTTCCGCTATGGCGGCCACAGTCCGCTTGGCGCCGGCGTCCACCACCCCGCGCCCGGCCAGGATGATGGGGCGCGCGGCTTTCTTCAGCAGATCGGCGGCCCGCCTGATGTCCTCCAGCGAACCGCAGCCGCGCGCGGTGACGCGGTACTGGTGCGGGGCGAGAATGCGCTCTTCCAGTTCGCCGTAAAAGTAGTCGCGGGGAATGTCGTACAGAACCGCGCCGCGGTCGGCGTAAGCAATCCGGAAAGCGGTACGCAGGCAGTCAGCCGCCCGCCTGGGATGGGGCACGCGCACCGTGGCTTTGGTAACGGCCTTGAAGACGGAAACCTGGTCGCATTCCTGAAAACCGTCCCAGCCGATGCTGGGGGTGCCCGCGGAGGGAGAAATGATCACTACCGGAGTATGGGCGTGGGTGGCCGCGGCTACACCGGTAACCATGTTGGTGATGCCGGGGCCGTTCTGTCCGGTACAGACCCCGCAACGTCCCGTGACGCGGGCGTAGGCGTCTTCCATGTGAGCGGCCGACTGTTCGTGCCGGACGGGGATGAAGCTGATGCCTGCCGTGGGGAAGAGATCCAGCATATCCATGAAAGCGGAACCGACGATTCCGGAAACATGGCTGACCTTTTCCTGGAGCAGGGTTTCCACAATGGCCTCGCTGGGCGTCATTCGCGTTTTCTGGTTCATGATATCCTCGATTTTTTCAGATGGCGGGATAAGGGAGTTCAGGCCAGAACGGAGGCAAGGGTCGCGCAGGTAAGTCCGAAGGCTTCGCCTACGGCCCCGCATATGCATTTGCCGCCCGCCGTGTTGACCCCGAGTCCCAGCGCGCGGTTTTCGCGGCAGGCTTGCTGCCAGCCGAGGTCGGCCAGTCGCAGGGCGTAGGGCAGGGTGGCGTTGGTCAGGGCGAAGGTGGACGTGCGCGGCACGGCCCCCGGGATGTTGGCCACGGAATAATGCACCACGCCGTGCCGCACATAGGTGGGATTGGCGTGGGTGGTGGCGCGGTCAATGGTTTCCACGCTGCCGCCCTGATCAATGGCCACGTCTACAATGACGCTGCCCGGCTTCATGGTTTTCACCATGGATTCGGTCACCAGTTTGGGGGCCTTGGCTCCGGGAATCAGCACCGCTCCCACGAGCAGATCGGCCGAGGCGATCTGCTCGGCCAGAGCGAAGGCGCTGGAAGCGACGGTCTGGCAGCGCGCGCCGAAAATATCGTCCAGGTAGCGCAGCCGGTCCACGCTACTGTCGAGGATGGTCACGCGGGCGCCGAGGCCGATGGCCATTTTGGCGGCGTTGGCGCCAACCACGCCGCCGCCCACAATGACCACGTGCCCGGCGTGCACGCCGGGCACGCCGCCCAGAAGGACGCCCATGCCCCCGGCATGTTTGACCAGCAGCATCGCGCCGATCTGCACGGCCATGCGGCCCGCCACTTCCGACATGGGCGCGAGCAGGGGCAGGCTGCCGTTGGCGAGTTGAACGGTTTCGTAGGCAATGCCGGTCACGCCTTTTTCAAGCAGGGACCGGGTCAGCTTTTCCTCCGCCGCCAGATGCAGATAGGTGAAAAGGAGCAGGCCGGGGCGCAGCAATGGATATTCTTCGGCCAACGGCTCCTTGACTTTCAGGATCATGTCCGAGGCGCCCCATACTTTTGCCCTGTCCGGAACAAGAACGGCCCCGGCGGCAGCGTAGTCCGCGTCCGTGATCATGCTTCCCAGCCCGGCCCCGGCCTCAATGAGCACCTCGTGCCCGTGCGCGGCAAACGCCGCAACCCCTGCCGGGGTGACGCCGACGCGGTTTTCATTGGCCTTGATTTCTTTGACAACGCCGATTTTCATGTCCAAGCCTCCACTGCTTGCAGGTTGAATCAGCACATAAAGGGAGTAGCAACAAGTATGCCGGGAACATTGCGGCAAGGTAACAGATTGTTTTCATAAAAGTTATCAGGAGAGCTTGCGGATTGATGGCTTGCGTTTGATGCGGTTTTGCATTACACTAAATCATTTACTTTTCCATGTGGGCAGCAATAATTTGCTTTTTCTTTGCCCCGCCCGCATGAGCTGAACCGATTCTGCATCAGGAGGCATTATGGATAAGCAGCAACAAGCAGCGCTGGCCATGTGGGAAAGCGATCTTGTGGCCTTGGGCGCGTGTTGCGGCTCTGATTGGATCATTACGGAGGGCAACGCCAGTTTGGCAAGATTGCTGGAAACCGCGCGGGACAGGATGATCGGCCGTTCTCTGCGCGAGTTGCTGGCGGCGCGCGATCTGGAACGCGCTTTTGTCGTCCTGCAAAGCCGTGGAGAAAACAGTCCTTCTTTTTTTCAGAAGGAAGATTCCTTGTTTGTGCTGCAATGGCAATGGGATGAAGAGAGAAAAACCGGCAGCGGAGGGGAACGTCTTTTTTCGCTGCTGCAGCTGGACAGGAGCTGGCTGCAGGCCAGCAACGCCGCGGCTTTGCGCGAATTGAACGCGTTGTTCGACTCCATTCATGACGGCATCTGGGTCATTGATTCCCGGGGCATCACCGTGCGGGTCAACAAGGCTGTGGAGAAAATGACGGGGCTTTCCAGCCGGGAACTGATCGGCCGCCATGTCACCGCGCCCATGAAAGAGGGCAAGTATTCCTCCTGCGTCACCCTGCGGGCTTTGCGCGACAGGGCTCCTGTGACCATGTTCGACGACTACGCCAACGGAAAGCGCTTTCTCAACACCAGCGTTCCGGTGTTTGACGACGCGGGCGGCGTATGGCGCGTTATCGGCTATATCCGCGACATGTCCATGCTGGAGGAATTGCAGGCAAGGCTTACGAAACTTGAGCGCGCGAACTGTCTTTACAAGCATCGCCTGCAACGGCTGGAAGAAAAGGACTTTTCCGATTTCGCCGGTTCAGGTCCCACTTTGCGGCATCTTCTGCACGATCTGTCCAAAGTGGCGCGGTCGGACGCCCCGGCTCTCATTCTGGGGGAAACCGGCACCGGCAAGACCATCGCCGCGCGGGCCGTCCACAAGGCCAGCCCCCACCGCGACGGCCCGTTTATGCTCATCAACTGCGGGGCCATTCCCGCCTCCCTTCTGGAGTCGGAACTTTTCGGCTATGAAAAGGGCGCTTTCACCGGCGCGCAGAAAACGGGCAAGGTCGGCCTTCTGGACGCCGCCAGGGGAGGGACGGTTTTTTTTGACGAAATAGGAGATCTGCCGCTGGACATGCAGGGGAAACTTTTGCATGTGCTGGACGGGCAGCCCTTTACCCGGATAGGGGGCGTCAAACCCCGGCATCTGCAGAGCCGGGTGCTTGCGGCCACCAATAAATCCCTGGACAGAATGGTCCGGGAAGGCTCTTTTCGTGAAGACCTTTATTACCGGCTGCATGTTCTGACCATCACCCTGCCGCCGTTGCGGGAAAGAACTGAGGACATCCCCGACCTGATCGGGGAGTTTCTGCGGATCGCCAACGGCAAGAACAGCACCAGGAAAATTTTCGCTCCCGACGTGTTCCCCTGCTTCAGCCAGTACTCCTGGCCCGGCAACGTGCGCGAATTGCGCGCCACAGTGGAATATCTGGTGGCCATGGCCGAGAACGACATCATCGCCGTTGCCGATTTGCCCGAACGCATCCGCGCGCCTTTTGCGCCGCGCGAGGCGGCGGTTGCGGACAGGCGGGGCCTGCCGACGCTGGTGGCGGAATTTGAGCGCAACCTGGTGGCCCGGGCGCTTGCCGAAACCGGCAGCACGTGGAAGGCGGCGCAAAAATTGAAAATCAGCCAGTCAACCGTGGTGCGCAAGGCCATGCGTTATCGCATCGGCACGACTGCGGTAGTGCATTCATGATGCAAAACCGCATTGCCCGCGACGGGCTGGAGAAATGGCGCCCGTTCGGAATGAGGCGATCCCCGTTGTTCGCCCGCTCACCGGGAAAAACCTTTCCAGCGCTCATCCTTGCCTGTGCCCTGGCGCTTTGTTCCTGCTCGCTGAAAAAATCACTGCCGGACGAAGATGGGGACGCGCTTTTTCAGCCTCTGGAGCGTTTCGGAGCCTTTCCCCTGAGCCGGGCCGAGGCCGGGAGCATAGCCGGACGCATGTCGCCCTCTCTGCGTAGCGTGCAGTCCCTGCAAGCCCTTTCCGACGCCCTGGAACGCAGCGCCGCCCATGTGTCCGCGCGTCCGCCCGGAGCTTTGGCGCTGAGCATGCCGGGACTGAAGCTGACCTACGGGGAACTCGGCGCGACCCTTGCGCGTCTGCGCGCCCTGACCCCGCGACTGGCGGCGCATCCTGAATTGCTGGCTTCGGAGTTCAGGTGGCATCGCCTGGGGCCGGATTTTCTCTTTACCGGCTACTATGAGCCGATCCTGCGGGCAGGGCGGGCAAAAAGCGCCGCCTTCCCCTATCCCTTATATAAACCTCCGCCGGATTTGCGCAAAGGCGTGGCTTACCACACGCGCCGCGGCATAGACCGGGAGGGCGCCCTGGCCGGGCGTGGCCTGGAAATTGCATGGGTGGAAAGCGAGATTGAGGCCTTTTTCCTGCATATCCAAGGCTCCGGGCGTTTGCTTTTCGAGGACGGCAGCGTGGGGCACGCGCTTTACGCGGGTCAGAACAACCGGGCGTACGTACCCATCGGGCGGGTGTTGCGCGACCGGGGGCTGCTCCCCGCAGACGGGGTGAATTTGCCTGCCATCCGCGCTTGGCTGCTCGCCAATCCCGACAAGCGGGCTGAACTTTTTGACGCCAATCCGTCCTACGTGTTTTTCCGCTTGGCGGCGCAAGGGCCGATTGGGGCGATGGGCAAAGTCCTCACTCCTTATGTGAGCGCGGCCGTCGATACCTCCGTCCTGCCTTTCGGATCGGCGCTTTTTTCCATCCTCCCCCTGCCGGACGCGGAAGGAAGGGCGGCGCTGCCTTTCTATGGACTAGTTCTGCCCCAGGACAGGGGTGGAGCCATCCGGGGGCGGCGCGTGGATCTTTTTTGCGGGATGGAAGAGGGAGCCGGGCATACGGCTGGGCATCTTAATGCCAAAGGCGCGGTATATGTGCTGACGAAACGATAGGGCAATTTCACTTTGAAATTGCTCCAGAGCAGTTCACGAACCAAGAAGGTAGCATGGGCCTTCAGGCTCATGCGTCTTGCGCCTGGGCGGGGTCGGGCTATCCGGCCTGAAGGCCGGGGTCTCAAACCGTAAAGGAAGCTCAGATGAAACGAGTGAACGGTTCTGCAAGGATTTGTCGGCAAATCCCTGCCGCGAAACAGGAGCAGGCGGGCTTTGCCCGCCGCAAGCGGACTGTTTCAAGCGTTAATTGCTCCGGACAAGGCCTTTTGGGAGCTTGTCCACATGTTGCACTTGTGATATTATGATTTAACGCGGGTATGGTCGCCCGCATAACAATCATCCGCGGCTTTAACGATGATAACCAAGAAAATATGCATGCTCGGAGCGTTTGCGGCGGGCAAGTCCTGCCTTGTCAAGCAGTTCGTCAGTTCCATCTTTGATGACCGTTATCTTTCCACTTTGGGAGTCAAGATCAGCAAGAAAGATGTTTCCGTCGGAGATAGGCCCATGAGTCTGATTCTCTGGGATATGGAAGGCAAGGATGTCTATACGGCGGTGAATATTTCCTACCTGCGCGGGGCGATGGGGTTTTTTATCGTGGCTGACGGCACCAGGCGCGAGACTTTGGAGATTGCCCTGGATTTGCGCCGTCAGGCATTGGAGGCTGTGGGGGAGATGCCTCACTACCTGCTGGTGAACAAGGCGGATTTGGCCACCGAATGGGAGCTTGGCCGCGACGACATAGAAGCCGTCCAGAAAACAGGGCTGCGCGTCTTCGTGACCAGCGCCAAAACCGGACAGTCCGTGGAAGAGGCCTTTATCTCCCTGGCCAGTGACATGCTCTAGAGCATTTTACTTTGAGATGATGCACCCGGCCCTCCCCAGCCTACGCCCGCTCAGGCGTTTAACAGCGCAAATAAATTGCGCTTACGCCTTCGCGGCGGGCGTGACATCTCATACCAAGGCGCGTTCAAACGAGTTTGAATGCAAGACTCCAAAGTTTTTGACAAACAGGCGAAGCCTGAGTTTCAAAAACTTGCGGGCGGCGGTTTCGCCTCCGCCATCCCAATTCGCTTTCTATCGAAAGCAGATTGGGGCACCAGGATTTTTCGCTTAGGAAATGGCGTGACACCGGTCTTGCCGTGCATGCCAAAAAGTCTCGCAACGTCCGGGAAGCGCCGGAGGAAACGGCTATGAATAAAACAAAACTTGCTGAAACAATTCTAAAAAATCTCAACACCGCCATCCTGGTGAGGGAGGCGCCGGGACAATACTCTGTTCACGGCGAAGTGCCGCCGTTTTACAACCACAGCTTTCCGCCGGACGCGGATACGGGAGCTCCCTGCGCCGCGCCCTGGCGGCATTCCTCCATGCTGGAGTTTTTTTTTCAGATGGCGGAAGAATTTTTCGCCGGCGGGGAGGAAGGCATGATTTCCTCCGGGACCTGGGAGGAGGAAAACATCTGTGAAATCGACCAGGCACTGGTGGCGGAAGCCATGTCTTTCCCAGGCGCCCAAATTATCATCGTGCGCCTGCTTACGGACGCCTATGTCGATCGGATGACGCTTTTGCAAGCCGTGCGCAGTGAACTTTTGCAGCGGCGCATTTTGCATAACGATCTTGAAGAATACAAGCTGAAATCCACTATTGACGGCTTAACCGGGGTGTTGAACCGCACAACTTTTATGGAAAAGCTTGAGGAACGTCTGCAAGGCGCCGATGAAACAGAACCACCCTGTACGCTGATCATGATTGATATCGACCACTTCAAGAACATCAACGACACTTACGGGCACCAGTCCGGGGATCTGGTGCTGAACGACCTGGGCCGGATACTGTTGGAGAACGTGCGCCGGGGAAAGGATATAGTCGCCCGGTACGGGGGTGAGGAGTTCATAGTCATGGTTCAGACACGTAACCGGAAGGCGGTTCTGGGTATTGCGGAGAAACTGCGCGTTGCCGTGAGCGGCCACAGCTTCGGTTCTTTGCCCAGGGTTACCGCCAGCTTGGGTTGCACCGTACATGTGCCGGGTGAAAACCTTGAAAACGCGATCCGCCGGGCGGATGAGGCGCTGTATGCCGCAAAAAGCAGCGGCCGCGACACTGTGCGGGCGCAGTGGCCTGAAACGGCGGCGGAGGCATCCGCCGCCGTGAATGAGCTGAAAACTGTCGGGACATGACGCTGAGCCTTTTTTATCCGGAATTGCAATAGCGCGACATTCTGTCGCGCTGAAACGCGGAGCATTTCGCGGGCAAGGCGAGACTGCGTTCCGCAACAGCGCGGACTGGGGAAACCCGCTATTTGCCGATCAAAACGTTCGGCAGGAAAAGTGTCAGTTGCGGAATGAAGGTGATGAGCATCTGTACAAGAAGCAGCACCCCCAACGTCGGAACCATCCATTTGAACATCCGCTCTATGGGGCAGCGTCCTATGCGGGTGGCTATGAACAGATTCACTCCCACCGGAGGCGTGCACAGGCCTATGCTCAGATTCACCGTCATGAGCAGTCCGAAATGCAAAGGATCAATGCCCGCCGCGATGATGCTGGGCAAAAGCACAGGCGCCAGAAGGATAATCGCGGCGTAAGTTTCCATGAACATGCCCACCGCCAGCAAAAAGACGTTTATGATCAGCAGCAGGACGTACTTGTTGGCCGAAATATCCATGAGAGTCTCGGCAAGCTGCTCGGGGATCTGCTCCACGGTCAGAAGCCGCCCCATCGCCGTTGCGCAGGCCACCAGGAGCAATATTGTGCCGCTGGTCAAGGTGGCTTTTTTGAAAACTCTTGGGATTTCGCGAATTGTGTATTCCCTGTAAACGCAGATGCCCACGAACAGGGCGAACACGCAAGCCACCACCGCCGCCTCCGTGGGCGTAAAAACGCCGCCGTAAATGCCCCCCAGGATAATCCCCGGTACCAGCAGCGACCAGGTGGCTTCCCTGAAGGCCCTGCCCAGTGGAAGCCGCTCGTTTTTCGTCTGCTCCGGGGAAAGGCCGTAGCCGTTCTTTCGGGCAACGCAGTATACCAGGAGAATCAGCCCGAAGCCGATCAATATGCCGGGAATTATCCCGCCGATGAAAAGTTTGGTGATGGAAACGCCGCAGGAAACCCCGTAAAGAATCATGGCCACGCTCGGCGGAATGATCGGCCCCAGAGCGCCTGCCGTGGCGGCGAGCATGCAGGCGAAGCCGTTGTCGTATTTCTCCTTGAGCATTTCCGGAATGGTGATGCCTCCTATGCAGGCCACCGTGGCCGTGCCAGACCCGGCAACCGCCGCGAAAATCATGCTGGCTACCACAGTCACCGCGCCCAGCGCCCCTGTGGTCGCGCCCACAAGAGAGCGGCAGAAATTGATCAGGCGGGTGGAAATTCCCCCCTGCATCATCAACTCGCCGGCCAGGATGAAAAAAGGAATGGCGATGAGCGGGAAAGAATCAAGGGACGTGAAATAGGTGTTCATGATCATGGCTATCGGCACAGGATCGAAGAACAGGCAGTAAGCTACGCTCGCCACACCTATGGCCAGCATGATGGGGAGATTGAAGAACAGCAGAACCATGAACATCAGGATCAGGGAAAGTCCGGTCATGATACGCTCACCTCCGGCGGGGTTTGAGAGGCGTCGCCGTCCTCGGGGGGATCTTCCAACAGTTCAGGGTTCCTGATCAGGCGTATTTCCAGTTGAATCAGACGCAGAGCCATGATGATATGGCTCACGGGCACAATGGAACAAAAAAGCGCCATGGGCAGTTTAAGCCCCAGGGTGATGGCCCCGCTCTTCATCAATCCGTAAACCCATATACCGCTGTAATAGGCCACGGTCAGCACATAGACCAGAAAAATGACGTTGCTGAACAGTTTTATGCCGTTGCGCATGGATTTGGGCCAGATTTTTATGAACATGTCGATCTTGATGTGCGCGTTGTGGCAAATCGCATAAGAGGCGGACAAATACCCGAACCAGACCAGCGCGTAACGCGAAAGCTCATCGCACCAGGCATTTGTTACCCCGAAAATATAACGCGCCACTACCTGATAAAAAAGGATTACAAGCATGAAGGCCAGAATGAGTACACAGACCGAACTTTCTATCTCGTCGTACCATGCGGTTTTTTCATTTTTGTTCACAAATACCCCTCCACACGCAAAGTTGATGAAGTTGTCCCCCATATGTTTCAACCCGCATCCGGCCCCGTCCTCCGGCCGGTTCCGCCCCGGCTGCCGGTTCGCGGGTGGTGCTCCCTCCTTGAATGGAGGTGTTTCATGCCGATTTGCTTTCAATCGAAAGCGTTGATATTGCGGAAGCGAAGCCTGATGTCAGGCGACGCGGAACTGCCGGTGAACAGCTTTTCCCTTTCCCGGGCCGGGCGGAAAGCCGTCTCCGGCCTTCCGCCGCATATCTTCCGGAGCATCGCGTCTCCCCGTATATGCCGCCGGGGGGGGGGTGAACCGCGCGTCAACCCGTCTACTGCAACAGCGTCTTGTAATCCTTGCCCAGAAACTTCAGCACTTCATCCATGACGCCTTTGCCGGGTTTGTCATAGTTGGCTTCCCACATTTTCCTGGTGGCGATTTTGAAGGGGACGAGTTCCTCTTCAGTATACTGACGCACCTTCACATTGTCTTCCTTTCCCATGGAAATTATCACCTTTTCGTTCAGCTTCCGCTCTTCTTCCCGGCCGTAGGCCACGTATTCCTTCATGCACTGATCGAAAACCGCGCGCAGATCCGGCGGGAGGGAATCAAGCCATTTCTTGTTTATGGCCGGCAGGTGAAAATGCGCGGTGGCGCGGATAATGGAAAGGTGATCGATGACTTCGGCGAATTTGTCGGTTTTGTACAGGGTGGTGGCGGTGAGCATGCCGTCGACCGTGCCCTGCTGCTGCGCCGTGTACAGTTCGCCGTAGGCCACCACCGTGGGGCTTGCGCCCAGGGCGCTGATAAGCCCCATTTGCATGTCCGTGGCCATGGTGCGGATCTTGAGACCTTTTAAATTGTCGGGCGTATTGATCGGGCCTTTCCTGGTTCCTATGCTGAGCCAGCCTTTCACAAATCCCTCGTAGACCACGACCCCGGCGTCTCTTTCCAGCGCTTTGGCCCAATCTTTCGCCAAAGCGCTGTCCAGTACCTTGTATATTTCCTCCCAGTCCGTAAAGAGGTAAGGAAACTCAAACACGCTGTACTGGGGGATGTTGCTCATGGCCGAAAGGGTGTGCGTGGGCACGGGCACCATCTGCACCGTGCCCTGGCGCACGATTTCCCCCAGTTCCGTGTCGGACTGGGCCATGGATTTGCCGGCATAAAGGGTTACCTTGATTCTGCCGCCGGATTTCTCCTCCAGAATATTTTTCAGATGTTTGAACGCGGCTTCGCCCGCACCTCCGGCAGCTTCAATGTGGGCGATCTTGAAGGTGAATTTCTGTGCCGCCGCCGCTTCGCTTCCGCCGAAGGGCAAAAGCAGAATCATGCCGAGAACTGCGACTGTTGCGTGCCAGAATCTCATATTATACTCCTTGGTTGAGTGTGGTTGCCGATGCATGCCGACACCCCCGTCCGTCAGCTTATCGCGGGCGGGGTCGTCTTCATGTGCAATGTACGGCTTTGCCGAGGGCCGCCATG
>JAISZH010000101.1 GCA_031269345.1 Desulfovibrio sp.
GAGGTACAAAAAGCGATGAATTGGCCATAAACTGGTAGTCCCCAGGTGATTTTCAATACGTCAAAAGCCCTTTTGGGCTATGAGCTGGGTCATAAGCACAGTTTATTACGGATTCAGGAATGACCTTAGTTGTTGAGGCTGCTGCCGTTGCTCTGAGCTTCCACAGCCAGCCTGGCGTGCAGGTCAGGGGGAAGGCGCAGGGTAACACGCCCGGAGTAAGGCTTGTTCGGCTCGTGGCCGGACCTGGCACAGATCTCAAGGTAAAAATCCACAGCTTCTTCAAATGCCTTATGGATTTCCTCCACGGAGTCACCGTGAAAGCCGACAATATCATTGATGCCGACAAGCTGACCCACAAGGCATTCGTCTTCGGCACTGAAGCGGATAAGGGTCGTATAGCCTTTGTGTGTCATGGTGCTGTCTGTGATATTCATGGTTCAACTCCAAGTTTTGTCAGAAAATCCCTGGCATTCCGCACTTGGTACGGCTTGGCGTCTTTGCCGAGGTGCGGTCTGTGAAAGTCCGCTTTCAAACCGTCCCGGAGAAAAGCGATGCGACAACCGCTGCCCTCGATCAATTCACAACCGATGGCCAGCAAAAGCGACTCGATATCGGCCAGACCAGGTTCTTCAACGTGGGCGTGACAAAAATGGAGGCGGGCGTTTTCCGCTGTTTGCTGTTCATGCTGAATAGTGTCTCTTTAGTGTCACTGTCAATATCCGGTACCGGCAATTTTAGAGCATTTCACACTTGAAATGCTTTGGCAAGGATTTGCGACACAACAGAAGGGTGAAACTTGCGCATATCCGCAGGGCAAGCTATTATGCTTTATGCAAGATTTGCCTAAGGATTCGAGATGCTTCAATTATTTGAAACTTCTATGAATAAAAACAGCCCGGCGGGCAAACCCGTAGGCAAGGCCGCCTTGGGCCAGTATATGACGCCCTCAAATATTGCGGCATTTATGGCTTCTCTCTTTCCGAAGTCCCTTGACGGCTTCCATTTGCTTGATGCTGGAGCGGGAGGAGGGAGCCTTACTTGTGCTTTCTTGGATGCTTTGAGAAATAGCGACAGCCCTTTTCCTTCCGGCAAAGCCTCGCTATTCGAGTTTGATGCCGCACTGGTGCAAAAGCTGGAAGCGAATACTGCCAACGCATTTAGCGCGTTGTCTGTCGAACGGCATATTTACCACACCGATTTCATTGAGCATGCAACGATGCTCGTTCTGCGCAAACAACGACTTTTCACGCATGCTATACTTAATCCGCCCTATAAAAAAATAAACAGCAGTTCTATGCATCGAGCTTTTTTACGGGATGTCGGCATTGAGACCGTCAACCTGTATACGGCCTTTGTCGCGCTTGCTGTTGCTTTGCTGCGACCTGGGGGAACGCTGGTTGCTATTATCCCGCGCAGCTTTTGTAATGGACCGTATTACAAGCCATTTAGAGAATTCATTTTGCGCCATGCGGCTATCCGGCACATCCATCTCTTTACGTCCAGAACGGATGCATTCAAAGCCGACAAGATATTGCAGGAAAATGTCATTCTCAAACTTGAGCGGGACGCGGAGCAAGGCGATATTTGCATATCCACCTCGACCAATGGCGATATGGATGATTATGATTCAACGCATTATTCCTTTGCGTATATAGTCAGGCCAGGAGACTTGGAAAAATTTATCCATATTCCAGATGCGCAGGACGAGGCCAAGTCGCTCTCCCTGGTGAACTCCTCGCTCGCCTCTTTGGGCATAGAGGTTTCCACCGGGCCTGTCGTCGATTTTCGCCTCAAGGAATACTTGCGCGAAATACCGCAGGGCGATGACGCGCCGCTGCTTTACTCTGGGCACTTCAACGGCAAAACGGAATGGCCCAAAGCGGGATTCAAGAAATCCAACGCCATCGCCTGTTGCCCGGAAACAATGAAATGGCTGTATCCGAACGGGTACTACGTCATAGTCCGACGGTTATCATCCAAGGAAGAGAAACGCCGAATCGTTGCGCATTTTGTAGACCCGGCGTATTTCCCTGAAAAACCCTTCTTCGGGTTTGAAAACCACCTTAACGTCTTTCATTGCCGCAAAGAAGGCTTGGATAAAGACGTGGCCCAAGGCCTTGCGCTTTATTTAAACTCTCGCTTTGTTGATACGATTTTCCGGCGTTTCAACGGGCATACTCAAGTCAATGCCACTGATTTACGCGCTCTCCCGTACCCGCCCTCAAAAATCCTTGCTGAACTCGGTGTATGGGTGAAAGAGCAAAAAGAACTGACTCAGGAAGCTGTGGAACGCCATTTGGAGAATGTACTGGCATGAGCGCGACACAAAAAATCAATGAAGCACTGGAAATACTTAAAACTTTAGGCTTGCCGAGGGCGCAGCAAAATGAGCGTTCCGCTCTTTGCCTCCTGGCGCTTTGCAATATGACTCCCGATTTGAACTGGAGCCAAGCGGAAAGTCCCTATATCGGCATCACGCCAATAATGGATTGGGCCAAGGAACATTATGCCACCAACTACGCGCCCAACACCCGTGAAACCTTTCGGCGCCAGAGCATGCACCAATTCATGGCGGCGGGTATCTGCCTTTACAATCCCGACGACCCCGGCCGTGCCGTAAACAGCCCGAAAGCCGTATACCAAATAGCACAGGAAACCCTCGCCTTGGTGCGTCTCTATGGAACGAAGCGTTGGCCAAAGGTGGTGAAAGACTTTTTGCAGCAACAGGAAAGTTTGGCAAAAAGGTATGCCCGTGAACGGGATCTGGTAAAAATTCCTGTTTCGCTGCTGGAAGGAACGCAAATCGAACTCAGCCCTGGTACGCACAGCGAACTCATCAAAGCCATTATTGAGGTATTCGCCCCTTGCTTTGCACCGGGGAGTAGCCTTGTCTACGCAGGGGACACCGGTGACAAGTGGGGTTATTTTGATGAGAAGCTGCTCGCCAGCCTTGGAGTAACTACAGATTCTCATGGCAAAATGCCTGACGTTGTTCTTTATTATAAAAAGAAAGATTGGCTTTTGCTGGTGGAGTCCGTTACCAGCCACGGGCCAGTAGATGGTAAACGCCACGATGAACTGGCGGTTCTTTTTTCGGATGCCAAACCGGGCGTTGTTTATGTGACCGCCTTCCCCAATCGTGCAACTATGACCCGCTACCTTGGAGATATCGCCTGGGAAACAGAAGTTTGGGTAGCGGATGCTCCTACCCACTTGATTCATTTCAATGGAGAGCGTTTTTTAGGGCCGTATGAAAAATAATCGCTGCTTCGCTTGCTCCAATTTTGCTCCACTGACTTTGGCGACATCTGAATTCTCAAAAATTTTATGGATAAAGATTCATCTGATATTATTTGAATAAAACTGATAACCGGCAGAAATTATTGAGGGTAAAATCACTCTTGAAATGCTCTGGCGGCCGCGAGAGCGGGCGCCCGCCGCGAAGGCACAAGCGCAAGTTATTTGCGCTGCAAATCCTTGCAGAGTGGATCATATATTTTCAATAGCAATTCGCTCTAAGATGGGTGGTGGGATTGGCTGAGTACGGACACCAGCCAGTTATTGAGGCTGCTGCCGTTGCTCTGAGCTTCCACTACATGGTTGGGGACGCGCCTCAGATCATGCGTATGTTTTGCCATTTTCCGCGCAGAAAGCGCCACCGGGCGGTCAGGGCGAGAGCGACCACGTAGGCCGTGAAAATCATCCACAGGGAATGCAGGGAGGTCAGACCGAAGATCTTCAGCAGGGTGATCGGCAGGATCAGGCAGAACAAGGCCGCGAAACAGAGGATCAGCAGAACCGCAAAGGTGTCCCCCGCCCCTTTCAGGGCTCCCATATAGACTATATTGCAGGAATCCACCAGGGAATAGGCGGCCACATAGTAGAGCAGCATTATCCCGGTTTCCCGGATGCCGGCGTAAGCGGTCCCGCCGTCCGTAGGCCGGAAAATATCCATGAGCGCGCCGCCGAACAGAACGCAGCAGGCCGCCACCGGCAGCATGTAGGACAGGGAAAGGCGCATGGCGTTTCCCGCGATGAGGAACGCGTCTTCGGGCCGGCCCTTCCCCATGGCGTTGCCCGTCAGCGTGGACACGGCTAAAGTCAGCCCCAGCATGGGCATGAAGATCAACATGTTGATGGAAACGGCGATGTTGCTCGCCGCAAGTTCAGCCAGACCCAGCTTCCCCACCTCCATAATGAACCAGGTGAAGGCCAGCATGTCCACAAGCAGATTGGCGCCGCTGGGAGCGCCGAAGCGCAGCAGACGCAGAAACATGTCCCTGTCCGGCTTCCAGTTGCCGAGGATGTCGAGATGGCTGGCGGATTTCAGGATCAGGACAGCGAAGATTAGAGAACTCAAGGCCCAGCCGGCCACAGTGGCCAGGGCCGCGCCTTTGATGCCCAGCTCCGGGAAAAAGGCCCAGCCGAAGATCAAGGCGTAGTCCAGGGGAATGTTCAGCAGCGCTCCGGCGAAGTTGACCAGCAGCACGGGCCGCGTCGTTCCCATGCCGACAAAAAAGCCGCCCAGCGCGGAATTGAGGAGGAAAAAGACCCCGCCCAGGTTCAGTATGGAAAAATAGGCCTCCTCTTCCGCCGCTACTTCCGGGCCGTGGCCCATCCAAGAAAAAAGCGCCCCGGCCCCGAGACAGGAGAAGGCCAGGAGCAGCGCGCCGGCAAGGGAAAGCCAGATGCCCTGCCAAAGGGCGCAACTGATGCGTTCCGGCCGTCCGGCCCCGGCATATTGGGCGATCAGGGTGGAAACGTAGCCGCACAGGCCGGACAAGGCGAACTGCAAGACCATGGAGGCCGTTCCGGCGGGCAGGGCGGCGGCTATGGCGGTTACGGAGTAACGGCTGAGGAAAAGCCTGTCCGTGAATTCCATCAAGGTGGTGGAAAACATTCCGGCCACCAGTGGCAGGCCGACCCGGAGGATGGCGCGGTAGCCCTGCGGCGTGGCCGGATGCTTACGCCAAAAACGAAAAAGACATTCACGCATTGGATAAGCATACAGCCAAGCGTTGCGGGCAACAACGTCCCGGCGCGGAAAAAAGCCCACCCGCCGGAAAAAAAGTAGCATTTAAAAATAAAATTGCCCATAATGCCAGGACAAGCTTGCCAGTAGGCCGCGCAGCGTTATAAAATGTTCAGGGCACAGGCGTTACGTCTCACTAGTGCCGCGTCACGCGACACCAGTCGCAATCCCGCAAGGGGCTCACGCCTGTTACGACAGTACAGGCGTGACATCGCACCAGTAATCAGTGTTTCCCTAAAACCGGTAATCCCGAAGGGGCGCCATGCCGACCAAGATCATCCGCAAAGAGGAACTTATACCGGGGCGCACCAGTCTTATGCTGCTTGACGCCCCGCATGTGGCCGCCGCGGCCAGACCCGGAAATTTCGTCATGCTGCGCGTCGACGAAAAAGGGGAACGCTTCCCTCTGACCATTGCCGACGCTGACCCCGCGGCCGGCGCCATCAGCATCGTCTTTCTGGTCATGGGCAAGAGTACGGACGCCCTCAACCGGCTACGGGCCGGGGACAGCATAGCCGATGTTTGCGGGCCTCTAGGCCGGGCCACGCATATTGAAAAAACAGGCACGGTGATCTGTACCGGCGGCGGCACCGGCATAGCCGCCATGCACCATATCGCCAAGGGGCACCACCAGGCCGGCAACCATGTGGTGGCTGCCATTGGCGCGCGTAGCGAAAATCTGCTCCTCTTCCGCAGAGAACTGGAATCTTTCTGCCCTGAAGTTCTGGTCTCAACTGACGACGGCAGCGCCGGGCGCAAAGGTCTGGTCACAGAACTGCTCAAGGATCGCCTGAGCGGAGATCCTTCCGTCCGGGAAGTGGTGGCTGTGGGTCCGGTACCCATGATGAAAGCCGTGGTCGCAACCGTCAAACCTTTCAAAACCCCGGTCACGGTGAGCCTGAACGCCATGATGGTGGACGGGATGGGCATGTGCGGGGCCTGCCGGGTCAGCCTGGACGGAGAAACCCGTTTCACCTGCGTGGACGGTCCGGAGTTTGACGGGAATCTGGTGGATTTTGACGAACTTCAGCAACGTCTCGCCGCTTTTAAAAGTCAGGAAAAAATTTCCCACGACCTTTATCGTGAACAATGCGGGTGTGCGGTATGAGCGCAAAAGAAATCAAAACGCGCGTCCCCATGCGCTGTCAGGACGCCGGGACGCGTATAGGCAACTTTGAGGAAGTGGCTCTCGGCTACAGCGAAGAAGAGGCCAGATTCGAGGCCGGGCGCTGTCTTCAATGTAAAAAGCCGCTTTGCGTCGCCGGCTGCCCGGTGGAAGTGCCCATACCGGAATTCATCGGGGCCGTCGCCAGCGGAGACCCGGAAGCGGCGTACAGGATCATAGCGTCCACCAACAGTCTTCCCGCGATCTGCGGCCGGGTCTGTCCCCAGGAAAACCAGTGCGAAGGCCGCTGCATCCTGAACGCGAAAAAGAATCCCCTGGCCATAGGCCGTCTGGAGCGCTATGTGGCCGACCTTTTCCTGGCCCGTGGGGGTCCGGGGGAAAAGCGCGAGCCCGCCCCCGGCGCCCCGGCCGTGGCCTGTATAGGCGGAGGTCCGGCCTCAATCACCGCGGCCGGGTATCTGGCCGCCAGGGGCGCCAAGGTGACGGTCTTTGAGGCCTTGCATGAAATGGGCGGAGTGTTGGTCTACGGCATCCCGGAATTTCGGCTGCCCAAGCGGGACGTGGTGCAAAAGGAACTGTCCGCGCTTGCCGACTTGGGGGTGGAATTTCGACTTAACTGGGTCGCGGGCAAGACTGTCAGCCTCAAATCGCTTTTCGAGCAGGGTTATAAGGCCGTATTTGTGGGCATAGGCGCCGGACTGCCGAAATTTTTCGGCATACCGGGCGAAAATTTGATCGGCGTGCTGTCCGCGAACGAATACCTGACGCGACTGAACCTTGGCCGGGCTTACGATTTCCCGAACCACGACACTCCGGTTTACCAGGGCCGCAAAGTTACGGTTTACGGCGCGGGCAACGTGGCCATGGACGCGGCCCGTTGCGCCCTGCGCATGGGCGCGCAGAACGTGCGCATAGTCTACCGTCGCACCAGGGCGGAGATGCCCGCGCGCGCCGAGGAACTGGAGCATGCGGTGGAAGAAGGCGTGATTCTGGAGGAACTGGCCGCCCCGGTGTCTTTCGCGGGGAACGACCAGGGCTGTCTGGTTTCCGTCACGCTCCAGGAAATGGAACTCGGCGAACCGGACGCCTCCGGACGGCGCAGCCCCGTGCCCAAAGCCGGGAGCCTGCGCGAGTTGAAGACCGACCTGGCCATAGTCGCTCTGGGCACGGAGGCCAACCGCATCCTTCTGGAGGAGACACCGGAAATCAAGCTGAACAGGCGCGGTTACATAGAGGTGGACGAGCGTTACGAAACATCCGTTCCGGGGGTTTTTGCGGGCGGAGACATAGTGACCGGCGCGGCCACAGTGATTATGGCCATGGGGGCTGGGCGCTCGGCCGCGAAACAGATTGCCGAAAACCTCGGACTGTAAACCTGTCCGCCCTTGGCTCTCTCTATGCCCGTACCCAGGTCGGAACAGCGTTTTCAGAAATTTCAAAAAGTTTTGCCGCAGCTCTCTGCATCGTTTTCTTCACCACAACAGCTCTGGCACCCTTCTGTCTGAGCGCCTCTTGCGCGCCTTGAGGCAACTTGCGCGTTTCTTGATGTTCCAGGAGACCAAGGTCACCAAGTTTTCATAAATTACAAATATTTTTTGCTCCAAATAATACATCTAATGAGAGAAGACGGGTATCCGTTGCGATCAACAGGCAGGAAAGGACTGTATCATGGCATACCAGTGCGGACAGGAGAATACATCCGGGCAACGAGATGTTTCAGTTATAGATGTGAAAAAGAACCCCGTTTCAAAATTCATTATTATCATTATTCTGGTGTGGACCTCCTTTATTGGCGTCCTGCTCTGGTACAATATCGGTCAAACCTATAAAAACGCCTATAAATCAGCCTTGTTACAAGCGAGAACCGCCTATGAAAAGGATGTTGTCTATCGGCGCTGGGTTTCCGGAATGGGTGGCGTTTACGGCAAAGTCAGTGAAACGCTGCCCCCCAACCCATATCTTAAAGATGACGGCACACGGGAAATCACAGGCCCGAACGGTGTCACATACACCAAAATCAATCCGGCTTACATGACGCGCCTGGTTCATGAACTGGGCAGGCTGAACTCCGGAGTGGAAGGACATATTACCAGTACCAATCCTATCCGGCCCGGGAACATGGCGGATCAATGGGAAACGGATGCCCTGAATGCATTGACCGGCAGCGAGGGCTTGAAAGAGATTTCCGCTGTCCAGACCATCCGCGACCAGGAATACCTCCGATTTATGGGCACCTTGCCTGTGGAACAGAGCTGCATGAGTTGCCACGCCTTTCAGGGATATAAGGTCGGGGATCAGCGCGGCGGCATCAGCGTGGCGGTACCCATGTTTCCTTTTCTTCTCTCGGCGAAGGAAACCGCAACCGGGCTGACCGTCACACATGTCAGCATCTGGTTGCTCGGCATCTTTATCTTTTTCTTCTTATACAAACATCTGGCCCAATATTTGGAAGAACGGAATCTGGCGGAACAGCAACTTCGGGATTTGGCCAATGATCTGGAAAACCGTGTTGCCGACCGGACAAAGGATTTGATCACCGCTCGGGAAGAGGCTGAACTCGCAAGCAGGGCTAAAAGCACTTTCCTTTCCAGCATGAGCCATGAAATCCGTACCCCGATGAACGCCATTATCGGCATGATGACGGTTGCCAAAAAGGCCAGTACCATTGAGCGCAAAGACTACGCCCTTGATAAAATTGAAATAGCCTCGTCGCATCTGCTCGGCGTCATCAATGACGTGCTGGACATGTCGAAAATAGAAGCAAACAAAATGGAGCTTGCGCCGGATACATACGATTTTGAAAGAACCATGCAGAAGGTGGTCAATGTGAACTTGTTCCGCATTGAAGAGAAAGGGCAGACGCTTACCGTACATCTGGATCAGGATATTCCTGAACGTCTTGTGTATGATGAACAACGCCTGGTGCAGATCCTTACCAACTTTCTGGGCAACGCGAATAAATTCACACGCGAGGGCGGAACTATAGCAATAAGCGCCGCTTTGGAGGAAAGGCGCGACAACGAGTGTGTCCTCAGGATTGAGGTAAAGGATAACGGAATCGGCATTGCCCCCGAAGACCAGGCTCGCTTGTTCCAATCCTTTGAACAGGTGGAGAAAAACACCGCCCGCAAATTCGGAGGGACCGGACTGGGGCTTGCCATAGCGAAAAGCCTGATTGAAATGATGGGCGGCAAGGTATGGATCGACTCGGAGCAGGGCAAGGGTTCCCTCTTCGGCTTTACGATCAAAACTCTTGCTGCCGGCAAACACAGCGGCACCGGCATGCTGCCCGGACGAAACTGGAGCGATATTCGTGTTCTGGCGGTGGATGACGAGGAGGATGTCCGTACGTATTTCCTGGAAATTGCGAACCACCATAAGTTTCACTGCGAGGTGGCCGCTGGCGGCATTGAAGCGTTGCGTCTTATAGAAGAAAAGCAGCCTTATGATATATATTTCCTGGACTGGAAAATGCCTGAAATGGACGGCGTGGAACTGGCACAGCAAATCAAGGAGCATGTGTCCCCGAAAAGCATCATTATCATGATTTCAGCCGCCGCCCTAGGAGATTTCCAAGACAAAGCCAAAGCAGTTGGAGTTGAGAAATTTCTGGCCAAACCCCTCTTCGCTTCTTCCATTATTGATTCCATCCGTGGTTGCCTTGACCGCGCCCCGCTTCTCCGGTCCACCAAAGCGGACGAACAGCCGCAACGTTTCTCGGGGCGTCGGGTATTGCTGGCCGAGGACGTGGAAATCAACCAGGAAATCGTCCAGGCCCTTCTTGAACCCATGGAAGTGGATATCATTACCGCCTTCAACGGCCGGGAAGCTGTGGATATCTATCAGAGCGACCCGGATGCTTTCGATATTATTTTCATGGATATGCAGATGCCCGAAATGGACGGGCTTGAGGCGACACGGCGCATTCGGGCTCTTGACCTGGAAAAGGCCGGAACAGTCCCCATTATCGCCATGACGGCCAATGTCTTTCGTGAAGATGTGGAACGGTGCATGCAAGCCGGGATGAACGGCCACATTGGCAAACCCTTGAAATATGAGGAAATTCTCGAAGCGTTGGAAAAATATCTCATCTAAGGAAACACTGATTGATTGGGGCTCCGCCCCATAAGCGCTAACTAATTTTAAAAGCCCATGCAGGGCCGTCGTTTACGCGGCGGCTCAGCCAACTCACGCTTGATATTATGCCAATTTGAAAGAACGCCTCGTAAATCTTGATATGGCAGAATCACTGCCGTCAATTGGTGGAACATAAAGGCAAATTCCCTCCAGCGACTCCTTGTCAATTTCCTCGCACTCTTCCCTCCAGGGGGAAATTGCGCCCTCATAGGCGAGCAGTTTTTCTGTCAGTAGCGCGACGAATAGTTTTCCGTAAAGCCAAGCTTTCGAACTTTCGTCATCATATTTAGGCAAATGCCCGAATCCGGCCAATTGCTTAAATCTCTTGAACACAAGCTCAATCTGCCAGCGTAAACGATAGTAGTTGAGAATGGAGTCAATGGTGTGCTCTTTCTCAAATGTGGTGAATATTATTATATAGTCGGCATAAAACAACGTGCTCTCGCGAACATTGCGGCTGTTTTTATTGGCTTTGCGAAGGATCTTTTTGCGAGATTGTGCTGCAGCCTCGGCTGACTTGCGCATAGCGCATATCCGTCCTTTTACAGGTTTGCTGTCCTTACCGCGAATTTGAACATCCCATTCTCCAGCCATCCCAGCTGCGCTCAGTTTTCCAAGCTCTCCCAACAAGTCAAACTTGTCTCCATTTTTGTCGGCAAGGAGGACTGCTTCCGGCTGAAGGCGAACGGTTATGAAGCCTCCGCTATCTACTACATACTCCAGGCCTTTGCCTCTGCAATACACACGATCAGCCAGGATATGGTCACCTTTGTTAATGGGAAACCTTTGCAAAGATTCGTTGCAGCCCTTACCTTTGATGCCACTGATTGAGAAAGAATCGCAACTAAAATCAGGCAGATTGATGCAGTAGTGAATCCTCCACTGGCTGCCTGTTTGCCCTGGCTCTTTTACATGAGTCGCGTCAAACACTCGGAGGGGCAGCTTGGCTGATTCCATATTTACTGTGCCCCTCTCGCCAAGAAGGGCCACACACATCGCATGGAACCAGGGACCACATTTTTTAAGTCGTTTCATAAGCGCTACATCGGACATATCAGCCAACCCAGTTGCCTTGGCACGGGCGGCGGTTTCACGCAAAGAATAGCCACACGCGCAATGCAGCAACATTGTGCGCAGCAAAGAATCCGGCGACTTGTCTTTGCGCAACCCCTTCAACGCTCCATACTCCTGCGCAAGCTGAAGCCATTTCTGAGGAAGGAAAGTCAGTAATTCTTGCCAATCATCTTGGATCGTAATTGTTTTCATGGGCAAACCTCCAAATGCTCGCTTGGGAAGGTTTACCATAAAAATAAACAGAAGAAAACTAGTTAGCGCTTATGGGGCTCCGCCCCGAACCCCGCCGGGGGAAATGATTTCCCCCGGACCCCCTCAGCTGGGGGTCAGGGGAATCATTCCCCTGCTGAGGGAGTGTGAGGAGGTAAAGCCTCCTCACTGGAATAAATCAGTGTTTCCCTAAACATTTTCTGGGCCGGGCCGATAGATTCCATGTGGAAACAGGCCCTGAAATCAGACGCCGCGTTTCATACCAAGTCGCATCCAAACGAGTTTGAATGCAAGACGCCAAAAGGAATTTTTAACCAAGAAGGCAGTATGGGCCTTCAGGCCATGCGTCTTGCGGTTGGGCGGAATCGGGCTGTCCCTGCCTGAAGGCCGGGGTCTCAAACCGTAAAGGAAACTCAGATGAAGGATGCCGCGCCGCCTTATCAAATTCTTGTGCTTAACGGGCCGAATCTGGCTTTTATAGGCAGCCGGCGGCCAGAGATATACGGAGATCGTCCCCTGTCGGACATCCCGGAAATGGTTTCCGCTTTGCTCAAAGAGGAAAAGTCGAGGGTCAACCTGATTTTTTTTCAGAGCAACAGTGAAAGCGGGCTCATCGAGCGTTTGGAAAAGGCACGGAAGGACGCGGTGCACGGCATAGTCCTCAACGCCGGGGCCTATACGCATACCAGTCTGGCGCTGGGTGACTGCATCGAATGGATCGGGATTCCGGTTGTAGAGGTGCATATCACCAATATTTTCGCCCGTGCCGAAAAAATCCGCAGCCGCAGCTTTCTTGCCCCGCATGCCCTCGGAATAATTTCCGGTTTCGGCCTGCAAAGCTACGCTCTGGGCGTTTTGGCGCTCTATGCGCATCTGTCCGGTATTGCGGAATAATTTGCCTGTTGGAGGAAATATGTATTCGACTACGGATTTCAGGAAGGGACTTAAAATTGAAATAGACGGCATCCCTTATGAAATAATAGAATTTCAGCATTTCAAGCCCGGCAAGGGCGGGGCCATGGTACGCACCAAACTGCGTAATTTCCTCAACGGGCGGGTACAGGACATCACCTTCCGCTCCGGCGAGAAAGTTGAGAAGCCGGACCTGGAAGCACGAGAGATGCAGTTTCTGTATCGCGAGAGCGATGAGCTGATATTTATGGATCTTACCAGTTATGAGCAGATGCACATAAAAGGGGATGCGGCTGCGGGTAAAGCCGGCTATCTTAAGGAGAGCCAGGTTGTGCAGGTTTTGCTTTACAATGGAGAGCCTCTTGATATCGAACTGCCAGCCGCGCTGGTCTTTGAGGTGACGGAGACGGAACCGGGGGTCAAGGGGGATACGGTATCCAATGTCACCAAACCCGCGACACTGGAAACCGGCTTGGTGATCCAGGTACCTATTTTCGTAAACAAGGGCGACAGGTTGAAGGTCGATACCCGCTCAGGCGCTTATCTGGGGCGTGAATAATGGCGATAAGCATGACTGAACAGGGGCGGAGAAGGGTTTCGCCCAGCGATGGAGGCAGGCTCGGACGCGATGTCACCGGGCTCTTGTCCATTTTTTTCTGCGTACTTGTCATTTTGAGTCTGGCTACATTCGACAGCCGCGATCCCTGGCTTAACCATGTAGTGAGCGGAGCGGCCGCCGTGCGTAATAAAACCGGGCTGTTCGGGGCTTATATCGCCGGTTTTATGTATGACATTTTCGGAGCGGCTTCCTGGACCCTGCCGGCTTTTCTGAGTCTTGCCGGCGCAAGGCGCATATTGTGCGCGCAACCCTGGCCCTGGTGGCGCTGGACCGGTTTTATTTTCCTGGCTTTTTGCGTCAGCGTCGCCGGAGCGGCCGGCGATCTGGGAGATGTGACAATTTTCAACCGCGGGGCCGCGCCCGCAGGGTCAGGCAATATCTCAGCCCATGGAGGAGGAATCCTAGGACAGATCATTTATGTGTGGATGCTGGGCTGGCTGAGTCCGGCAGGGGCTTTTCTCGTGTGGCTGTTCAGCCTGCTTTTGGCCGCGCAGATGCTTTCCGGCCTGTCTTTGCCTTTCATCCTCAATGCCGGATTTGTTTCGGCGCGCGCCCTGTTTGTGAGACTGGCGGAAGCGTTTTCAGCGCGCCGCGAAGAAAGAAGGCGGGAACCCCAACCTGAGCCTGATGCGCGAAAAAATTTCGGCAGAGGTGTCATTTTCCCCGGTCGGGCAAACAGAAGGCCGGACCGGGCGGAAAATACAGATAGCTCGGACGGAAAACAGGAGAAGGCGGACGTTCCTGCGCGCAAAGAAAAAAGCAACGCGCCGCTCGAAGATGTGGATGATGACATGCCCCCCTGGGTTTCTGATTTTGAAAGCGGCCGCCTTGGGCTTCCTTCGTCCGCCGAGGATCCGGTGCAGGCGCCGCCTGTCTGCGTACCTTGGCGAAAGCCGGAAAACGAAGGGGAAGACCTGTTGCAGACGCTTTGGGCGGAGGAACAGGCGCGGCTGGACAACGGCAACGCGGATGTCGGCATGGGCAAAGATGCAACGATCGCAAGCGTTTCCCCTTGCTCACCTGAAGAGCTGGCGCTTTCCCCGCAAACAGCGGCCGCTGTGCTGGCTCTGCGCAAGGCCGGGGACGAGCCGTTTCCGGAACTTCCGGTCCATCCCCCTATTATTCAGTCCTGCGCAGGGGAAGATAAAATTGAAGACGACTTCGACAAGTATCTGAAAGAAGAGATATATTCTCCTGCCGCTTCAACTGCTTCGGCAGTGACTGTCCTGGTCGCGCCGGATGCGCCGCCTTGCCTGTCGACGGACGCGCAGCAGGGTCTGACCCCGCAAGTACAGCCCGCAAACCAAAGCTGCGTTGAAGAAACAGCCCCCGATACATCCGTGACGGCCGGACTTGAAGATGACAAAACACGGCCCGATAATGCTCCACCAGCAACCGACGCGCGTCCGGCGGCAGGGAAAATAGTGCGTATGACTTTTTCGCTCCGCCCTCCTTCTTCTGGAACAAGCGCATCGGTAAACATTCTTTCGACAACGAAACCTCAGGAGAACGCATCGGAGAAAAGCGCTTCCGTACCGGAATCCGCACCGGGAAAAATCGAAATACAACCGTCACAGTGGGAAGAAAAACTCCCTCCGGTTTTTGCCGAAAAGGAGGGGAACGCTTTTGCTCTTTCCGATGATGAGCGGACTTCACCGGTAACAACTGTTGCTCCTTCGATTACGAAAATCGAAGCGTATGGCGGGGCAGCAGTGCAGCCGGCGTCGAAAGCCAGCAAAATGTTGTTGCCGTCTTTGCAGCTTCTGGACGCCGCTCCTCAAGTTTTTGGGGGGATTGAGCGCGAAAAGCTGGAGCAGAAGGGCGGAAACCTTATGGGTTGCCTGAACGACTTTGGCGTGCAGGGTGAACTTGTGGGCATCACTCCGGGGCCGGTGGTGACGATGTTTGAAATAAGGCCTGCCCCGGGAGTGCGTGTAGCGCGCATATCCAACTTAAGCGACGATCTCGCTCTCGCCTTGAAAGCCGTGGCCGTGCGCATTCAGGCCCCTGTGCCCGGCACGGATACCGTCGGCATTGAAATTCCCAACGACAAACGCGAAACCGTATACCTGAGGGAACTGCTCGATTCGGCGGAGTTCACGAATTCCCGCTCTCTGCTGACCTTGGCTTTGGGCAAGGATATAGCCGGGCATCCGGTGACGGCCGATCTTGCTTCGATGCCTCACCTTCTGGTGGCTGGCGCCACCGGCGCCGGGAAAAGCGTCGGCATAAATTCAATCATTTTGTCTTTGCTCTACAAAGCGCGACCGGAGGAAGTAAAGCTTCTGCTGGTAGACCCCAAACGTGTCGAAATGGCCGCCTATGCGGATCTTCCCCATCTTGTGCATCCTGTGGTCACGGACGTGCAGTTGGCCAAAAACGCTCTGGAGTGGGCTGTAGCGGAAATGGAGCGGCGTTACGCCTGCATAGCCAGGGCTATGGTGCGCAACGTTACGGATTACAACGCCAAAATAGCCGCCTTTGGGTCTTGCCCTCCGCCGGGTATGGAAGATTTGGCTCCCATGCCTTTCCTGGTCATAATAATTGACGAATTTGCGGATCTTATGCTGACGGCGGCAAAAGAAGTGGAAACGAGTATCGTACGTCTGGCCCAACTGGCCCGCGCGGCCGGAATCCATCTGGTCCTGGCCACGCAACGTCCGAGCGTGGATGTGGTCACCGGACTGATCAAGGCCAATTTTCTCTGCCGCATAGCCTTTCAGGTGATGTCGAAGCACGATTCCCGGACCATTCTGGACGCTGTGGGCGCGGAACACCTGCTTGGCAAGGGCGATATGCTGTTTAAGCCCAGTGGGGGGAAATTCAAACGCCTGCACGGAGCTTTTGTCAGCGACGACAATGTTAACGTAGTGGTGGACTACTGGAAGTCCTTGCAACTACCTGATTATAAAATTAATTTTATCGAGTGGGGCCAGGATGCAGGCGGGGGCGGAACCGGCAGTGGCGGAGACCTTTATTCCGACCCCATGTACAATGAGGCGGTCGAATTTGTCCGGGATCGGGGCACGGCTTCCATTTCTCTCATTCAGCGCAAATTCAGCATAGGTTTCAACAAGGCCGCCCGTTTAGTGGAACAGATGGAGGCGGACGGGATCATTGGGCCGGCGGACGGCAGCAAGCCGCGTAAAGTCACCGGATAGCATATATCAGTAGAATCAGTAGAATAACATATCCGGGCAAGTGACAAATTTGTCCCGTTTTGAAGGAGATGGAAGCGGACATGCTCAGGTTTATGACGCTACTGCCGGCAATCTGCCTTTTGACGCTCATCTTGCCTGTTTGCGCCAGGGCGGCCGGCACTGTGGACAATCTGCAACGCGTCTATGCGGGCATATCGGCCATGCGGGCTGAATTCAGACAGACTTTGCTGCACAAGGAAAGCGGATCGCGCGAGGAGCGTAGCGGCAGCCTGTTCTTTAAAAAGCCGCTTCTTTTGCGCTGGGAAACGAAAAAACCGGCCCCGGAGCTTCTGGTGATTGGTCGGGACGCGATCTGGCACGCCTTTCCGGAAGAAGAACTGGTCTACAAGTATTCCCTCAAACTGGCCGGTTCCGCCTCTTTGGCGCGCATTGTCACCGGCCAGGCGCGCATTGATCAGGATTTCGATCTGGAAGAGGAAGGACGGGAAGAGGGCCTGCACACACTACGTCTTTATCCTAAAAAGGCCGACCAATCGGTGGTGGAGGTTCTGCTTTGGGTGGACCCGGCTAATTTTATGATCCGCAGGTTACGCGTATATGATTTCTACGGCAATGAAAACGAGATCGTCTTTTCCCGCTATGACGCCAAAACCGGTGTGCGCGATGCCGTTTTCAGCTACACCCCCCCCAAGGGCTTTGAAGTAGAAGACAGAACAGGCGCCGCCGCCCCTGAGCGTTCTCTGTTCCAATAACGGGTTTCACGCATTGCCCGGTTGCGGCGGGATGCGTAACCATCCCTTCCGTTATGGCTCTTCGTCCATGAGCAGTAAACGATCCGACATGGAAGCATGGGGAAGGCTGCCGAATACGTTTGCAGCGATCATGCGCCAGCGATAGGCTTGGGCGGACCTGGGGCAATAGGAAAAGCCCAGGTCGCCGGTCATGGGATTGAAGCCGGCGCCGGAGGGGGAAAATTCCGCTATTTCGTCTGCCACGAAGGGACAGCCCTGACATTCGTCAAGGCGGCGTAGCCCGTCCAGTTCAAGGCGCAATCCGTCAAAATTCTGATAGGCTCCTGTAAATTTTCCGCTGAAGGCAATGCATTCGCCTGCTGGAACAGCATGGGATTCCATCCAGGAAAAGGTCTGGCCTTCGTCCATCGGCCTGGGGTAGCCGGTTTTCCCGCAGGCGGCGCATAACAGCGCCAGGGCACAGGCCATAACCGCCATCATGGCCGGACGCGGGAAATCCCGGCAGATACCGTACGCTACGTATTTGTTGCCATCATTGTCGCTCGTCACTTGCGCCCCAGAGTTTTTTCCATTCATTGATTAAAAGTAGCGCCCGCATCGGCGTTAGACTGTCTGTATCAAGATCTTTGAGAATTGTAAAAAGAGGATGAGGGATTTTCTTCTCCACCCCTGGTTCAGGGAGGGACTGCGGAGCGTCCCGGTTTTCCAGACTCGGCAGGAGCAGGCGCACCGCATCGGCCGTGGTTTCTACCGATCGGGATTTTGTCATTTCAAGGGTTTTCAGAATATTTTTTGCCCGTTGCACAACGGAGGCAGGCACTCCCGCGAGCCGCGCCACTTCAATCCCGTAGCTGCGATCAGCCGGACCGGGCACGAGACGGCGCATAAAAATAATGTCTCCTCCGTGTTCCTGTACGGCGACGTTCATGTTGTGCACCCCTGGGAGGCTCTTTTCCAGAGCGGTCAGCTCATGGTAATGGGTGGCGAAAAGCGTGCGGATCGGTCCTTCCTTGCGCCCCGCCAGATCCTCGACAACGGCCCAGGCCAAAGACAAACCGTCAAAAGTGCTGGTTCCCCGGCCTATTTCATCCAGGATCACCAGACTCCGGGCCGTCGCCTGACGCAAAATCCTGGCTGTCTCCGTCATTTCCACCATAAAGGTGCTATGGCCCTTGGCGAGATTGTCCGAGGCCCCTACGCGGGAAAATATACGGTCGGTTATCCCCAAACGCGCCTGCCCGGCCGGTATGAAGGAGCCGATTTGGGCCATGAGGGCCATTATGGCTGTCTGGCGCAGGACAGTTGATTTTCCGGACATATTTGGGCCGGTGATTATCAGTATGCACCTTTGCCGATCCATATGCAGATCATTGGGCACAAAGCCGGAGACGGCAGCTTCGACGACCGGATGCCTGCCCTGGCGGATAGTTATGTCCCTTCCGCCGTGTAAGGCGGGACGACGCCAGTCCCGTTTGCGCGCCCCTTCAGCCAGACCTTGCCAGAAATCCAGAGCGGCTATGCTTTCAGCCATGAACAGAATGCGGGAACGGGCTTCCGCCACCTGTCCGCAAAGATCACGGAAAAGCTGATATTCCAGCTTGTTGACCTGGTCCGAGGCACCGGCCATTTTGTCTTCCAGAGCTTTGAGTTCCGCCGTGACGTAACGTTCGGCGTTGGCTACCGTCTGGCGGCGGATGAAGTGATCTGGGACATCGGCGGCGAAAGATTTGTTCAGTTCAAAATAATACCCGAAAACCCTGTTGTATCCCAGTCGGAGCTTGGGCAGACCGTTCGCTGCCTGTTCATTTTCGAGAAGTTTTTTAAGACGTTGTTCGCTATTGTTCAAAATGTCCAGCAGCTCGTCCAGTTCAGAGTTAAAGCCGGATCGGAAAATCCCTCCCTCGCTCACTGTGAGCGGTGGGGGGTCGGAAAGCGCTTGCCGGAGCAATCCGGCGACGTCGGCGAGGTCGTCCCAGCGCGCGCTGATTTCAGTGAGTTTCAGCGGGACATTGTCCGTGTCCGGGGCTGTGGTTTCTGGGTTCGCCTTTTCCAAAGCTTGGCGCACCGTTGCGATATTGGCCATGCTTCGGCCGAGGGCCGCCAGATCTCTCGGTGTCGCCCGTCCCAAGGTAACACGCGTGGTCAGGCGCTCCAGATCGTGGACAAAATTGAGGGCTTCGCGCAAAGCGGCGCGGATATAGTTGCGTTCAAAAAAAAATTGAACCGCATCCGCGCTTTGGGCGATACGCCTCTCGTCCAGCCAGGGGTGGCGCAGACGTTCTTCCAGAAGCCGTCCGCCCATGGGGGTTATGCTCTCATCAAGAACATGCACAAGCGTTCCCGGGCCTTTTTTACCTTCAATTGTCCTGAATATTTCCAGATTTCTTTCCGTTACCTCGTCGATAATCAGATGTTGCCCCGGATTCAGCAGTTTGAAGGGCTTTAAATGTTCAATTCCCTGTTTCTGGGTGCGCATGAGATACGAAAGCAGGGCTCCGCAGGCCCGGACGAGTTCGTCTTTCTCCTCAAGACCTATCACGGACAGGGCAGGGATTTTTTGGGCTTCGAAAACATGAGTTTGCGCGCTTCTCAAGTCGAAATAGGCACGTAGGGGGACGCGCACCGGAGCAATCTCCGGCGGAAGCTCCGACAGAGGAATGCCGCATTCCGCATCGGATATCGCCGGCAGCAGGAGTTCTCTGGGTTGCATCTTCTGCACCCACTGCATAAGTTCCGTTTTACGTTTACTGTAGAGTCCTGACCATTCGCCCGTGGAATAATCAAGCCAGGCAAAACCGCCTCTGGCCTGGGACGGATTCCAGTAGACCGCTCCCAGGTAGTTGTGCGCCTTTGCGCTCAAGCTTTCCTCATCAATAATAGTCCCAGGCGTTAATATCCTCAGGATATCGCGCTTGACCAGTCCCTTGGCATTTTTGGGTTCTTCCGTCTGCTCGCAGACGGCGACATTAAATCCTTGTTCGATGAGCTGTCTGGCGTAAGACAAGTAAGCGTGATGCGGCACTCCACACATGGGTACGGGGTATTCGGCCTGCGGATTCCTGCTGGTCAGGGTAATCTGCAGGGCCTTTGAAGCTACGAGCGCGTCATCAAAAAAAAGTTCGTAAAAGTCGCCCATGCGGTAGAAGAGTAGGGCGTTTTCGCACTGACTCTTTATTTCAAGATACTGGACAAACATGGGCGTCAGCTTTTCAGCCGGCACAACGGGCGCGGGATGAAGAGGTGGGGCGGAGGAGGTCATAGCTTGGAATATGCCTGCCTGGTAAAGCCGGTCAAGGCCGTGCGCTTGGAAGACCTTTAGGCCGTACCGGGGCGGGCCGGGGATTTTTATCCTGTACGGATATTTTCACTTTTACGGGTACGTATATTACTGATTTCTGCATAAATCAGTAAACATCAGCCGCAAGACCGCTGCGCCGCGAAGCGGCGTCAGAGCAATTAACGCTTGAAACAGTCCGCTTACGGCGGGCAAAGCCCGCCTGCTCCTGTTTCGCGGCAAGAATTTGCCCGCAAATCCTTATGGTACTAATCAGCCGAAAACAACGCTTTTCGGCTGACGATCCTCCGCAGGGAAAAGTTTACTTTTCAACGCGGGTATCCGTAATTGCTCAGGCTGGTTCAGTTCCCTGGTTTTCGTTGGCCGCAACTTTTTCCTTGTCTGTCTCCTTGGCCGTTTCCTTTATTTCCGGGGCTGGAGGCAGGGGTTTAGCTTCTTTTGCCCGCTCGACGCGCAAACGTTCCACCTCTCTTTCCAAGGTACGGACGGCACGTTTGTGGCCGATCAGGGAACAGCCCAGCCGGATGCGATCGATGAAAAGCATGAGTGTGGCAAACAGCATCCCCAAGGCGAATGCCGCAAGCACGATAAAATAAAATGGTATGGCCTGACCTTGCCAGCTCAGCCCGTAATAGTACAGGTCAAACTTCAACTGCAGATTGGTGCCGAGCGCTGCGCTGTTCTGCACGAAAAAAATGAGGCCGACGACAAAAATCAGCAGTAAAATCAAAACTTTTACAAAACGCATAGGAAGTCTCCCTGTTTGTCGTTACGGCAAAGCCATTAGTTGAAGTAGGTTTTTAAACTGTTATAAGTCGCCCGCAGATGTTCCGGGATCACGCGCACCTCATCCAAAACCGCCATAAACGAAGAATCACCGTTCCAGCGCGGCACCAGATGAAAGTGCATGTGTTCGCGTATGCCTGCCCCGGCCGCTTCGCCCAAGTTCAGTCCGATGTTCAGCCCCTGGGGTGAAAAATGTTTTTGCAGGATTGCCGTGCAACTCCGTAAAAGGTCCATCATTTCCGATGCCTCCTCCGGGGAAAGCAGCGTGATGTCCATTACATGGCGGTTGGGCGCAATCATAATGTGCCCGTTATTATACGGATATTTGTTGATAATGACGAAATTCCATTTTCCCCGGTACAGCACAAGACGCTCGTCGTCCTCATCTCTACGCTCCGGCAGGCAAAGAACACAGGAATCCGCTTTGGGACCCAGTATGTAGTCTATACGCCAAGGGCACCAGAGATGTTTCATGCTTTGTCCGCTCTAGCAGATACCCCGTCGCACAAAGAAAATTGTACGCCGCATGGCGGCACTGGTCAGCCGGAAAGCGCACTTTCCGGCCTGATCCGATCCGCGCGTTGAAAAATTCTTTACTGATACCCGCATTGAAAAGTAAACTCTTCCCTGCGGAGGATCGTCTGCCAAAAACGCGGTTTTCGGCTGACTTGCGCCGTGAAGCGGCATGCGGCGGCATACGCGCGCAACGGGCCGGATTCCGGCGCATACATATTTCCTGTTTATACCCAGGCGCGGTTTTGAGCAAGCCCTCCGTTTTCGACAATTTCCCTTGCCTTTACATTTATATCTCTACATCGTAATTTTTGGCAGCACGCCGGAGGGAAGGTCAGCAAACCGCAGAAGTTCCGGCGCGCCCGAAGTGCGGGGCGCGCCGATTTCCCTAGAAACCTGTTGCAGAGAGGGCGCGATGCAGACACGGGGAACGACCATATTGGCAATACGTTATAATGATGAGGTCGCCATGGCTGGAGACGGACAGGTGACCTTCGGTCAGAACGTGGTCATGAAGCGCGGGGCCAAAAAAGTGCGACGTCTGTGCAAGGGTACGATCCTGTCCGGATTTGCGGGCTCCACGGCCGACGCTTTCACCCTTTTCGAGCGCTTCGAAACGAAACTTGAGGAGTATAACGGCAGTCTTCTGCGCGCCGCAGTAGAACTTGCGAAAGACTGGCGCAAGGACAGATACCTGCGTCGTCTTGAGGCCATGTTGCTTATAGCGGACGCCGCAAACATCCTCATACTCTCGGGTACAGGGGACGTCATAGAACCGGACGACGGCATAGCCGCCATCGGCAGTGGAGGACCTTACGCTTTGGCCGCTGCCCGCGCCCTGGCGCGTCATGCCGGAAACTCCTCTCTGAGCGCGGAATTTATAGCAAGAGCGGCTATGGGCATTGCCGGGGAGATCTGCGTATATACTAACAGCGAACTTACCGTGGAAACTCTGCCCGAGAAGAGTAATCAGGAATAGAGCGTGGATTCGGTTAATCTCAAGGGCGGTTGCAAGATAAATCTTTTTCTGCGCGTTGGCAGGCGTCTGGAATCCGGCTATCACGAATTACGCAGCCTTATGCTGCCGCTTGCCGAACCGCATGACCGCATTGTGGTCATGCCCCTCCGGAAGTCCCTCACATCCGGCCTTGCCGTGCGGTTTTTCGCTTTGGATGAAGCAGCGGAGATCAAGGGCATAGATCCGGAAAACAACACCCTGAGCAAAACCTACCGCTGGTTTGAACGCAGAACGGGTTTTGCTCCGCCCCTGTCTCTTGAGGTGTATAAAGGTATACCGCATGGGGCGGGTCTTGGAGGCGGAAGCTCGGATGCGGCGCTTTTTTTGTCCTTTCTTTGCGATCTCGCGCGCAGATTTGACCGCCTCCACGATGATGCGGATTTTCTGCGCGACAGCGTCGAGATCGGGGCGGACGTGCCCTTTTTCCTGTTCCGGGCGCCCGCCCTGGTTTCGGGTATGGGCGAAGTGCTGACCGCCTGCTCCAATCCTTGCTCCGGATTGTCGTTGCTTCTGGTTTGTCCGGGCATCGGCATATCTACCGCCTGGGCCTTCCGGGAGTTGGATATGAAAAGAGGAGAGCGGGTCACGGCGCTTCCGGACAGCCGGGATCCTGTTGCGTTGATGCGGTTCGGCAATGATTTTGAGGATCTGGTCTTTGAGCGCCATCCGGAAACAGAAGCCGTTCGGAATCTGCTTCTGGCATATGGGGCGGGGACGGCGCGCCTCACCGGTACAGGCTCGGCTTTGTTCGGCCTTTTTTACGACGCGGACGCGGCGCAAAAGGGGGCGGAAGAGCTTGCCAGACGCGGGTATAGCGTGTATAGGCAAAAACTGCTCTGAGTATGGCGTATTTATTGATACCCGCATTGAAAAGTGAACTTTTTCCTGCGGAGGATCGTCAGCCGAAAACGCGGTTTTCGGCTGACTTGCGCCGCTTCGCGGCGACAGCGGCCGCCAAGCCGCTTGCAGATTTTCATGCGGAAATTTGTACATATGAAATGGAATAAAAGAAGGGGTGTAGCCAAGCGGCAAGGCAACGGGTTTTGGTCCCGTCATGCGAGGGTTCGAATCCTTCCACCCCTGCCATAAACAGCTTTACGGCGTTTGCCGAAATTTATATCCGGCAATGGAATTACGCGACTGGATGTCGCGCCGAGACAGGAAGTAATTCAGTCCTCCGGAGCAATTTCAAAGTGAAATTGCTCCGGAGGTTTCGGCAATGGAATTATAGGGCGCGCATCCACTCTTTACGCAGGGAAACTCTGCCGTCCAAAGCAGCGGCTATGCGTTGCAGGGTTTTTTCCCTGTCCTCCGGCAAGTGAGCCTTGACGGTCAGATAATTGCTGGCGTGGTTGGCCATGAACCAGCCGTCGCTGAGGGTGGTGTTTGCAAACATCAGACCGAGTTCCTGAACAAAATCCAATCCTTCAGGTAGAACCAGCTCTCCGCTTCGTACCCGTTCATAGATCGGAGCGTCTTCCGAAAGCATAAGGGAGAGAGCTCCCACGTATTCAGGGTCTACGGCGCTTAGCACCCGTCCGGTCTCAACGGCGTGTTCCCGGCTTTTCTCCGTCCCGGCGAGACCGAGGATCACTGTCACTGACAAGGCGAACCCGGCTTTTTTCAGCCTCAGCGCCTGCTCGACAAGCTTTTCCGGGGTAGCACCTTTTTTTATGTCTTTAAGCACCTGCGGATGTCCGCTCTCTATCCCGTAATAGATCAGTGACAGGCCCATTTCGCGCAGGCGCCGCAGATCCTCGTCGCTCTTCAGGGCCACGCCTTTGGCGTTGCCGTAAGTGGAAACGCGTTCCACCCATGGCAGACGATTGGATATGTTGGAAAGCAGCCATTCCCAATGGCGCATCGGCATTATCAAGGCGTCTCCGTCCATGACGAAAAGCCGTGTTTGTCCGCGGCAATATTTTTCCGCGAACTCCAGGTCTTTTTCCCAGATGCTCCTGTCCTTGATGGCAAAGCGCTTTTCTTTGAAGGCGCTGCAAAAAGTGCATTTATTGTGCGAACAGCCCAAGGTGGCCTGAAACAGGATATTGTAGGCCTCACTGGGAGGGCGAAAACAAAAGCCCTGATGGTCCAGACCTTCACTCTCAAAAAACATGCCGGACTCCTTCGAAATATATGCCGCGAAGCGGCGCAAGTCAGCCGAAAACCGCGCTTTCAGCTGACTTGCGCCGCAGGGAAAAGTTTACTTTTCAATGTGGGTATCCATAAGGCAACCTGACGGAAGACATAAAATAAGCACCAGACGTCGTTTGTCCATAGGAGTGGAATAATACGCTTGGAATGTCAGCAAAAATTTGCTTGCCGGAAATTTCCCGTTCCCGGCTTGCCAAAAGGACAGCTTCGTGCCACAAGATGGCGCATCCAAAGATGAATCTGTTGTCCAACGTCGGCCGTTACCTCCGGGCCTATAAAACACACGCGCCCATACCTGCGGGTCTGCTTCATGCTTTTTGCGCAAAGTCCTGAATTTGGCCGAAACAGCCAGGTGTGTCCGATGCGTATAGGGGTGTGGAACACGGCATTTCTGGGCGACGCGGCGCTTACCCTGCCTTTGTTGCAAAGCCTGCGCCTGCGACATCCGGATGCCTGTATTGACTATTATGTGCGCTCCGGTCTGGAGAGTCTGTTCGCCCCGCACCCTGCCATAAACTCCGTCTACGGCTACGCCAAAAACACCGGAGAGGGCGGGACGATGAAAATTGCCGGGGAAATCAGATCCCGACGCTACGATCTGTGGATTTCCGCGCACTCAAGCGCGCGTAGCGGACTTATAGCCCTGTTGGGCAAAGCACCGACGCGCATCGGCTATGACCGGCCGTTTTTCAACCGGCTGCTATATTCCCAAGTTGTCAGACGCCGCTTCGGGGAAGTGGACGAAACCGACTGTCTGCTGGAATTGCTTCGTCCCCTTGGAGAAGGTCCCATGTCCTGCTGGCCTGAAATACACACCGACGCCGGAGCCAGAGAAACAGCCCGGACCTTTTTTGCAGATGTTGACGTTCCAGTTCTGGGACTGCACCCCGGCTCAGTCTGGGCGACAAAACGTTGGCCGGCGGACTTTTTTGCGGAAATCGGCAAAAGAGCGCTTAAAGAAGGCGCCTGTGTCCTGATTTTCGCCGGCAAAGGCGAGGAAGAACTGGCAGGACGCGTGCAGGAGGCGATTTTACGCGGCGGTGGGGCGGTTACCGGGCATCTGGAAAAAAGATTGAAAAACTTTGCTGGTCAGCTTTCTCTTCCAGAACTAGCGGCTTTTTTCGCGCGACTGACTTGTTGCCTGACAAACGACGCCGGTCCCATGCACTTGGCCTGGACGCAAAAAGTGCCTCTTACGGCTGTTTTTGGTCCCACAGTGAGATCTTTCGGCTTTTTTCCGCGCGGGATGGCCTCCACGGTCATCGAGCTACCGCTGGACTGCCGTCCTTGCGGATTGCATGGGCACACCGTCTGCCCCTTGCGGCATCACAACTGCATGACGAAAATCAGCCCGGACATGGTCTGGTCGGATGTAAAAGTTAAACTTTTACATTAACTTTGCTATTCCGTAAAACGCGCTTCCGCCTCCGGCATTTGACAGCCGCAGATCTCCGGCATAAACACAGCGTCTGGGCGGTTTTCTGGCATCAGACAATTTCAGATCTGAGCGAGTATGATTACAAATTCTCCCAACGTAATTTTATTCAAGCGTTGCTTGAAGTATTTTCTTCCCTATAAAATACGTATTATCGTGGGCTTGTGCTCCATGAGCCTCGCCGGTGTTTGCGATGCTGCCGCAGCTTGGCTGATCAAACCCGCTCTGGACGATATCTTCGTCAACAAGAGCGTCGGCGCCCTTTACCTCATCCCTCTGGCCTACCTGATTGTGGCCGGTTCCAAGGCGTTGCTGAAGTTTTCCCAGAATTACCTTATGGATTATTCGGGTATAAAAGTGCTGCAGACCTTGCGCGCCGAGCTTTACAACAAGATCGTCCTTCTTCCCCTGCGTTTTTACGAACGGGAGCCGGTCGGCGTGATCATGTCGCGCATACAGAACGATGTGGCCGCGATATCCTCCAGCATGCCGGCCGCCGTGCTGATCGTCCGCCAGATTATCACACTGTTCAGTCTGGCCTGTGTGGTTTTCTATCAGAATTTTTATCTGGCCCTGATGGCTGTTGCCATTCTGCCGATAGCCTTTTTTCCCCTTGTGCATTTCAGCAGGCGCGTGCGCAAGCTGGCAGGCAAGGGCCAAGCCCAGACCGGGACTATTTTTTCCCAGCTGCAGGAAATTCTGAGCGGCATACGGGTCGTCAAGTCCTATTGCATGGAGGAGCAGGAACGACAGCGCTTTGACGATGAGAACAAGCGCTTTTTTCGCATTTCATTAAAATCCACGTTGGCAGGAGAAGTGTCATCTTCCACGATGGAGGTGGTGGGAGGTGTGGGAGTAGCCATTGTCCTCTTCATCGGGGGAATGCAGGTCATTGACGGTATTTCGACCCCGGGGGTATTTTTTTCTTTTATCGCCGCCCTGATTATGATGTACGGTCCGGTAAAGCAGTTGAACGCCGCCAACGTCACCGTTCAGAGCGCTCTGGCCGGGGCGGAGCGGGTATTCGGCTTTCTGGACGATACGGAAAAAATCGCTGAAAGAGGCGGAGACAAGAAAGTGCGGATGCCCTTTGCCGAACTTAAGTGCGAAAACGTCTCCTTTTCCTATCCTGACGGGACGCTTGCTCTGGAAGACATATGTTTTACCGTGCGGGCCGGGGAGCGTTTCGCCCTGGTAGGGCCGTCCGGCGCCGGGAAAACCAGTCTGGTCAACTTGATTCCCCGCTTCTATGATTGCCGGACAGGGCGTATTCTGCTAAACGGCCTCCGCCTTGAGGAATATGATATGTCTTCGTTGCGTTCCATGATTTCCGTAGTTTCCCAAGACGCATTTCTTTTCAATCTTTCCGTGCGTGACAACATACTGTATGGAACTGCCGGGGCGGATGAAAAAACCTGCATGGAGGCGGCCGCAGCCGCCTATGCCGACGAATTTATAAAAGAGATGCCCAACGGTTACGATACCATCGTCGGCGAGCGAGGGGTAAAGCTTTCAGGCGGGCAGAGGCAGAGGTTGACGATAGCCAGGGCCTTGGCCAAGAATGCGCCTCTGCTTATTCTGGATGAAGCCACAAGCGCTTTGGATACCCAATCGGAGCGCATAGTGCAAAAAGCCTTGGACAACCTGATGCGTAACCGGACCAGCATAGTAATAGCCCATCGCCTGTCCACGATTATTGACGCGGACCGTATCCTTGTGCTTGATAAAGGGCGGATTACGGCTCAAGGCACACACAGCGAACTGGTTAAAACCTCATCTCTATACTCGGCCCTCTACAAAAGACAGTTCCATACGACAGGACGCGGAGAGGGCGCTTGCACGGCCTGTTCTGAACCGGCGGAACGGGCATGAGCGTTCCTTTCTCTTTGCTGGCCCGGCCGATCAACATCCTTTATCGTCTCTGGTGCTCAAGCCTGCATATTGTGCAAACCGGACGCGAAACAGTTGACGGTCTCGATGCGCAAGGCAGGATAATGATATTTGCCCTTTTCCATGACGAGCTTTTTTCCCTGATGCATGTGCGCGAGAACCTGCGTCTGGTCACTGTGGTCAGCCGCAGCAGGGATGGTGAATATCTGGCCCGCCTGCTCCAGTCCCTGGGCCTGAAAACCGCCAGAGGCTCAAGTTCCCGCCAAGGGGCTTCCGCCTTGCGGCAGATCGCCCGCATAATGCGCGAAGATAAATATCACGGGGTCATTACCGTTGACGGACCGCGCGGTCCGCGCCACAAGGTCAAGCAGGGAGCGATAATTCTTGCTTTCCGTACCCCGGCCATCATACAGCCGGTGCGCCTTTTCCCTAACCGCGCGAAGAGATTCAATTCATGGGATCGTTTTCAGCTTCCTCTGCCGTTTACCCGCGTGGATATTGTTTTCGGAGAACCTTACGCGGTGCGGGCCGCCAAATTGGATGAGGAGATAATTGTTGCCGAATGCCTGGAGCTTGAAAGACGCCTGAAAGATTTGCGTCCCACGCAACTCCTTCATGCCGGACAAAAGGGGCGCTGCTGTGCTTTATAGGGCATTGCGGAACTTGTTAGCGGCCGCCTCCCGGATTCCTTGGACCGCTTTGAGCCGTCTGGCGCGCGTCCTGGCTTTTTTCTTCTGGCATTTGGTCCCTTCACGCAGAAAAGAAGCGGTAAGCGCAATACGTAAACATCTTAAAGTATCACATGAAGAAGCCTTAAATCTTGCCAGGCAAAGTTTTGCGGAAAATTTTCTGTCATTTCTGGAGATTCTGCATGCTGGCCGTTTTTTTACGGAACAATCGGTGCGTATCCTTTATACTCCGGAAGTGAAAGCCAGACTTCAAGCTGAAAAGGGACCGATTATTATAGCCACCGCCCATCTTGGTTCCTGGGAATTGATGCCGGGTCTGGCCGCGGATGTTCTCCCGCAACGCGAGGGCATGGTAGTCGTGCGCAGCCACAGGAACAGGACTTTGAACAAAATTATTGCCGAGCTGCGCGGGGCGCGGGGCATGCTGGTCGTAGACCACCGCAGGGCGGTGGAAATTCTTCTGCCCAAACTGCGCAATGGGGGTCTCGCGGCTTTTCTGGTGGATCATAACACGAACCGCAGGGAGGCTGTCTTTCTGCCCTTTCTCGAGGATACGGCGGCAGTGAATATGGGGCCGGCAAGTATCGCCTTGCGCGCCAAAGCGGCTGTGTACCCGGTTTTTCTGCTGCGGGACGGTAAAGGCGGACACATCCTGCATATGCTTGAGCCGTTGCATACAGAGGGGCTGGAGGGAAACATACGGGAACGGGTAGCGAAAATAGCGCGTTTTTATACCGATGCTGTGGATAAAATGGTGCGGATTTACCCGGCACAATGGTTTTGGATGCATAGACGCTGGAAGACCAGACCGGATCAGTCCGCATCCTCCGGCAAACAGGGACGTAGCGTATAGTCACGAATATGGCGCAGGGGGATATGGGTTTTCGCTCCGTCCGGGGCTTCGACGCACAGGGTGTCATGGTCCGTGGCAAAGCAGGAGAGGCAGGTGAAAGACAGTGTCCCGCCCGCCGTGAAATGCACGGAAATACTTTGCAGACAAGGAACGGCTTTGTACTTGGCGATATTGACGGCTGTGGAAATGTTCTCAAGCAGGAGAGCATGCCAGGCGTCTTCCAGAGCGAGGCGGTTATCCCTGGTGTCGTGGTCTGGACACAGGGCGAGTTTCTGGCTGTCCCCGGCCGGGGCGAAGCCTTCAGTCCAGCCGGTGGAGGCGTCACATCCGCATATCCAGCAAGGGATCATGGCCGGGGCAAGGAGCGTTGTCTGCGCAGATGGTCGACGGCGTTTTCAAAAACTTTCAGATCCGCGCCTTCGCCTTCTCCGCGCGTCCAGGCCGGATGATTAGTAGGATGGTTATATGCCTCGGGATGGGGCATAAGCCCGAAAATACGCCCGGAAGGATCACAAACTCCGGCTATTCCGAGCGGAGAACCATTGGGATTGTCCGGATATTCCTCTGTGGGCAGTCCGGATTTCTGATCCGCGTACTGCACCACTATGAGGTTTTCCGCAATCAAGCGTTCAAGCAGACCCGGCTCCCGGGGCACCAGTTTGCCTTCCCCGTGCCGTACCGGAAAGTAGAAGGATTCGATGCCTGTGGTAAACAGGCAGGGGCTGTTTTTATTGACGGCCAGCCTGCACCAGCGATCCTCGTAGCGGGCGGAGGCGTTGTTGGCAAGTGAGACCTGACGTTCCAAATATTTTCCGTCAAGGGCCGGCAGCAGCCCCAGTTTCACCAGGAGCTGAAACCCGTTGCAAATGCCGAGAATGAGGCCACCGTCCCTGACGCATGAGAGTAATTGTTCGACAAGAGGGACGCCTTTTTCAGGGCGGGAGTATTTCCATCGTTGCGCCGCCGCCTGAGCCGCGCCCAAATCGTCCCCGTCCAGAAATCCTCCAGGGAAAATCAAAAAATTATAATCAGCTATAAGAATGCGTCCTTTGATTATGTCGGCGAAATGCGCTATGTCCGCAACCGCCGCGCCAGCAAGCAACGCGGCATGTGCGCATTCCTTTTCGCAGTTTGTGCCGTATCCGGTAATGACAAGGGCACGCGCGTCGTTCATGACCATATCCGAATGTCGGGAAGGAATATTTTCATTTTCTTTTCGTGCGGCTTATAGTAGAAAAAAGCGCTGGCGATCGCAATATTGCCTTGTCAAAAGCCGCTTGGCGCTGTTTATCGCTTGACACTACGCGTTCGCTTCATTCCAGGCGATAAGACCGCACGCGAAAACGCGGCTTTTGTCTGTGCCCGGCGGCGCGTGGCCGTCCACAGGCCGGGGGGAAGGCGGTTTTTATATTTGGCGATATATCGTAAGCTGCCGGGGCGTTATGAGACAGTCGACAATACGCCGCCTTGCAGGGGGACGTCAACCTTTGTCCTGAACCGGAGGCAGAGAGTCCGGCCAGTCCAGGGATGCGGCGCAGATGTTCGCGCGGGCGGATTTATCCGGAAATCCAGGGTTGGCGATATTGTGAAGCACCGCCGTCCGTTGGCGGCGCTTCCGGCAATCTGACAAGCGCGGGTGCAGTTATGCGGGAAACAAAGTTCATATTCATTACCGGAGGCGTTCTTTCCTCACTGGGCAAAGGCATGGCGGCCGCCTCGCTCGGAACGCTGCTAAAAGCGAGAGGACTGAGCGTTACCATTCAGAAACTCGATCCCTATATCAACATAGACCCCGGCACTATGAATCCGACCCAGCACGGCGAGGTTTTTGTCACCGACGACGGCGCGGAAACAGATCTGGATCTCGGACACTACGAGCGTTATCTGGGAACGGCTTTGTCGCAGAAGAACAATTACACCTCAGGCAGCATATATTACAGCGTGATTACCAAGGAAAGACGAGGGGACTATCTGGGCGGCACGGTTCAGGTCATTCCGCACATCACCGATGAAATCAAGCTGGCGATCTGCGGTCTTGCGGAAAATAAAACTGACGTGGCCATCGTGGAAATAGGCGGCACGGTAGGGGACATAGAAAGCCAGCCCTTTCTTGAAGCCATTCGTCAGTTGCGCGGCGATCTCGGGAAAGACCGGTGCCTTTTCATACATCTGACTCTGGTGCCATATCTGGCTGCGGCGGGAGAGCATAAAACCAAGCCCACGCAGCACAGCGTAAAAGAGCTGCGCAGCATAGGCATCCATCCGGATATCATCCTATGCCGTTGCGAAAGCCAGGTTTCCATGGAACTCAAACGTAAAATAGCCCATTTCTGCGACGTGGACGAAGACGCTGTGTTTTCTTCGGTGGATGTGGACAGCGTGTACAAGCTCCCCTTGGAATTCTATAAAGAAGGACTGGACCAGAAGGTTGCCATCATGCTCCGCCTCCCGGCCCGGAACGCGGATCTGAGCGCTTGGGAACATCTTGTCTCGGTTCTTTCCAAGCCCAGGGACAGCGTCACAATCGGCATTGTGGGCAAATATGTTTCTCTCAAGGAGGCATACAAGAGTCTGCACGAAGCTCTTGTACACGGGGGAATCGCCAATGAGGCAAAAGTCGACCTGCAATATATAAATTCTGAAGAAGTGACGCCGGAGACGGAGGCGCGCGTACTGGCCGGGCTGGATGGGATTCTGGTGCCCGGAGGTTTCGGCGAACGCGGCGTTGCCGGTAAAATATGCACCGTCCGCTACGCCCGTGAAAATAAAATACCCTTTTTCGGCATTTGTCTGGGGCTGCAATGCGCGGTCATCGAATTCGCGCGCAACGTCCTTGGACTTGGTGGGGCTGATTCCGAAGAATTTGCGGTGGACGCGGAGCATAAGGTCATATACCTCATGACGGAATGGTTCGATTATCACAAAAATGCCAGGGTACGCCGCGACAAGGACTCTGACAAAGGCGGGACCATGCGTCTTGGCGCATACCCCTGTTTAATCAGAGAGGGCAGTCTGGCCTTTGCGGCCTACGGGAGCAAAGCCATCAGCGAGCGCCACAGACACCGTTACGAGGTGAACAACAAGTACAGAGACGCCCTGGAAGCCGGGGGGCTTGTCTTAAGCGGACTCTCGCCGGACGGAGATCTTGTGGAAATGATAGAACTGTCCGATCATCCTTGGTTTCTTGGCTGTCAGTTCCATCCGGAATTCAAGTCCACGCCCATGAATCCGCACCCTTTGTTCCGGGACTTTGTGCGGGCCGCTTTGAAAAATGGCCGGGGAAGACAGGATCGGGACTTTGCTGAGCCTGTAAGCAGTAAAGCTGACTTGTCGTCATGAGCCTCGCCCGTTTTGCAAACAACTCTGAACTGTACGCCGGACTGCGGGCGCAGCCTTTTTTGATAGCCGGCCCCTGTGTGCTGGAAAGTTACGCGCTGGCGCTTGAAACCGCCTTTGCGGTCAAGGAGGCCGCCACGACCGTCGGTCTGCCGGTTGTGTTTAAATCGTCCTATGACAAGGCGAACCGAACTTCGGAGCGGAATTTTCGCGGTCCAGGCATGAGCCGCGGTCTGGAGTGGCTGGCTCGAATCCGCGGCGAAACCGGTCTTCCGGTGCTTACGGATATACATGAGGCCATTGAAGTGGATACTGTGGCGCAGGTCGCCGATATTCTTCAAATACCAGCATTTTTGTGCCGTCAGACGTCTTTGTTGCTTGCAGCCGGTAAAAGCGGCAAAATAGTCAATATCAAGAAAGGGCAGTTTCTGTCTCCCTGGGATATGGAACAGGTCAGCGCCAAGATTGTTGCCTCAGGAAACGATAAGGTTCTTCTGACCGAACGGGGAACTTCTTTCGGCTACAATAATCTGGTCGTGGACATGCGTTCCTTCCCTATAATGGCCCGCGCCGGTTTTCCGGTGGTAATAGACGCCACTCATTCCGTGCAGCTGCCGGGCGGGCAGGGCGCTTCATCCGGCGGGGACAGAAGCATGGTCCCGACCATCGCCATGGCGGCGGTCGCTGCCGGAGCCAACGGGGTTTTTCTGGAATGTCACCCGGACCCCGACCGGGCTTTATGCGACGGACCGAACAGTCTGAAATTGGCGGATTTGCCGAAAATACTTAAACAACTCGCCGCCATATGGAGTTTGATGCGTGGACAATAATCCCGGCTCTTTCTTTTTTCCCGTTCAGACCGCGGCCGATATCCGCCTCCTGATCCTGGACGTGGACGGTGTGCTCACAGACGGGGGACTTTACTACGATTTGCAAAATCAGGTCATGAAGCGCTTTGACGTGCAGGATGGTCTGGGGATCAAGCTTGCCCAGGAAGCGGGTATAGCCGTTGCCGTGATCACCGGACTAGATTCCCCGGCGGTCGCGGCCCGTATCCGCGATCTCGGCATTACCGACTATTTTCCAGGTTTCCTTGACAAAAAAGCTTGCCTTGAAAAACTTAAAGAAAAACATCAACTACGCTGGGAACAAATGGCCTACCTGGGCGATGACTGGGTGGATCTCTCCGTGATGGACATGGTCGGATTGCCTATGGCGGTTGCGAACGCCCAGCCGGAAGTCAAGGATATAGCCGGGTATGTCACCATCGCCAAGGGAGGCCAGGGCGCCGTGCGCGAGGTAATTCGACATCTGCTTATGGCTCAGGGCAAATACGACGCGGTGCTTGCCGCATGGAGCAAGGCGTGCTGAAAAGACGGCAGGTCGCCTTGTTTCTCGTTTTTTGCTGCCTTATTACCCTGGTGGGCGCAATACTGTCGACCGATAAAGAAAGCGCGCGCGAAACGGACAGAAAAAACAAAGCCGAAACGAAAACCGGAAATGATGAAGGCGCGGCATTGAATCTCGACATAAAAACAGTTCTGTTGCACCAGGGGGAAGGCGGCATCGAATTATGGCGTCTCAAGGCAACATGGGCCAGGCTGTTGAAACATGACGATTTAATAATGGTTGAGGCGCCTAATCTTACCTATTTCATGAAAGAGGATGGGAAAACGCTGCTGGTAAGCTCAAAAACAGGAGATATCGGGCAAAAATCCAAAATTATACGGTTTATGGACGATGTGCGGGTGACCCAGGATGATAAATCGTTTACCGGAGATTTGCTTGTGTATAACGGCACGCAGAAATCCATGCTTTTCCCCATCGGCGTAGATTTCAGCGATGCCGGAATAAATGCCAGAGCCGATTCCCTTATCTGGTTTATTGATCAGAAATTTATTACGGCTAAGGGAAATGTATTTGTGGAATTTGCGCGTTCCGAAAAACTGTTCATCAAATAATAAGAGTGTGCAATGTTTAAGTTTTTACTGCGTTACCCTTTATTCGTGCTGGCTATCGTCCTGATTTCGGCCTGTCCGGGGTTTGCTGCCAACACCGGGAACAGGATCGCTACATTGATAACTTCCAGCAGAATGGACTATGACGCCACCGCCCAGACAGTTTTGTTCTCCGGAAATGTCCACGTGACAAGACCGGATTTTGAGCTCTGGTCCGACAAAATGACAGTCTACCTGGAAAAATCTTCGAAAACGCAGGCGGTTCCCGAAAGCGGAGGAATGGAAGCCGGTGACATTGATCGGATCGTAGCCGAAGGTTCCGTGCGGATGCATAGCGACAAGAAACGCGGAACCTGTGACAAGGCCACGTACTACTCAAAAAATGAACATTTTGTCATGGAAGGTTCTCCCGAACTCCGGGACGAACGGCAGAGTGTTATCACAGGCGGAACGATAGTGCATAATTTCGCTACGAACCATAGTGAAGTGCTGAATGCCTCCAAGGTAGTTTTTTACACCCCGGATAAAAAAGAAGGTTCAAATGCACGAGGCGCAGCCACAACGCCGAAGAAGAGGGCGCAGTGAGCTCTGGTGAATGCCTGTTGCAGGCGGAAGCACTACGCAAGCGCTATGGAGACCGCGAGGTAGTGCGCGGAGTTTCCTTTGAATTGCGGGACAGGGAAATAGTCGGGATTCTCGGGCCAAACGGCGCCGGTAAAACAACCAGCTTTTACATGGTGATCGGTATCCAGAAACCTACGAGCGGCTCAGTTTATATGGACGGGGCGGATATAGCAGGTCTGCCCATGCATGAGCGCGCAAGACGCGGTTTGTCCTATCTGCCGCAGGAAAGCTCTGTATTCCGGCGCTTAAGCGTGTTGGACAACCTGCGCGTAATTCTGGAATATACAAATCTTGGCAAAGCAGAACAAAAAAAAAGGGCCGACCGTCTGCTTGAAGAATTCGGCATATCCCACCTGCGGGATTCATTGGCAGCGCATCTTTCCGGAGGAGAGCGGCGTCGCCTGGAAATCGCCAGGTCTCTCATCCGGGATCCTGAATTCATTCTGTTGGACGAGCCTTTCGCAGGCATAGATCCTCTAGCGGTCGACGATATCCAGTCACTCATCCGGGATCTTAAAGACAGGGGGATAGGCGTGCTGATCTCCGACCACAATGTGCGCGAGACGCTCAGCATTTGCGACCGCGCTTATCTGATGCACGAAGGCGTGATCATAGTACAGGGAACGCCAGATGAGGTAGTTGGCGATCCCCGGGCCAGACGGGTGTATCTGGGAGAAACTTTTCAGATGTAGGACGATTTTTTTTGTCGTTTCTATATTAAAGTTAACATAATTTACATTATGGGCGTTTCCCGTCACGCAAAACCTGACCAGCTGCAATGATGCCCTCACATCCGGATTTAATCGCTCTATCCGCAATTTCCCGAAGCGACAGCTTCCTGTTCTCCAGAATGCGCAACAACATGGGCAGATTTACGCCTGTGATCACTTCCACATCCGCGCGTGAGCCCAGAAGCGACAAGCTCAGATTTGTGGGCGTACCGCCGAACATATCCGTCAGTACAAGCACACCGTGCCCGTTGCTCAGCAACTTTACCGCGTCTTGAAGCCTTGCCACCACCTCTGTGGTTTCCAGTGTCGAATCCACCTGTATGCAGGTGCAATCCTGAACCGGTCCGCTGATGAATTCCGCTACGCGCAACAAAGCACTGCCGTAGTCCAGATGCGTGACTATAATTATGCCAGCTTGCGGCGATTTGCTTATGGTTTCGGACATCACCCTTCTCCTTGCCAACAAGGTCATGCGCCGCCAAAGGCGGCATAATCCAACGAAACTCGCATTTTACGGCGAGCAAAGCTCGCTTGCAACCCTTTGGCGGCAAAGATTTGCCGCCAAATCCTTATAGCATTTACGCTTGAGATGCATACTATACGTATCGTGACGGCACTGCTTTGTGTTTACTTGCAAAAGTAAACACTACAAAACCCGAAGGGTTTTGCGCCGCCGTAGGCGGCGCAAGTCGGCGGAAAACCACGTTTTTCCGCCGACGATCCTGCAAAAATAACCATAAAAAATATGTTCGTTATTTTTGCAATCAGGCACTAACCGAGTTCCAGATGCCTGTGTTCCAACGTGGGAAAATAGTTTTTTTCCCTGAACGCCTCGGCAAGAGCTTCTGCTACCGCCACCGAGCGGTGCCTGCCGCCAGTGCAGCCAATAGCCACAGTGAGCCTGTAGCGCCCCTCTTTTTCGTTCTGCTTCAGAATAAATCCCATAAATGCCTGAAGTTTGATGAAAAACTTCCGGCCCGGGTTGTTTTTAAGAACATAATCCCGTACCGGCGCATCCAGCCCGGATAAGGGTTTAAGTTCAGGTATGAAATACGGATTCGGCAGAAAGCGCAGATCAAAGACCATGTCGGCTTCAGAAGGTGTCCCATATTTGAAGCCAAACGTGACAAGGTGAATTTTTAGGTTGCGCGTAAGCTTGCTGAACATGTTCCATTTGGTCTGGATAAGGCGGCGCAGATCGTGAATGGAATGAGATGAGGTATCCATAACCAGATCCGCGCTCTTGCGCACATGCCGCAGGCGATAGCGTTCCTGCGCCATGGCCTGCTCAAGTCCCAGACCTTCTTTTTCAAGAGGATGCGGCCGCCTGGTGGTCGCATAGCGTTTCAGCAGGACATCATTGTTTGCCTCAAGAAAAATGACGCGTGGTACAATGCCCTGAGAGGTCAGGTCATTTAGCGCCCTGCCCCAGCCCTGAAGGAAATCGCTTTGGCGCAGGTCCATCCCCAGGGCTATGCCCCGATATTTATCCAGACCGTGTTCTCGGATCATTTTCGCCATGGAGGCCGCGAATTCCACCGGCAGTCCGTCCACTGTGACAAAATTAATGTCCTCGAACACTGCCAGAGCGGTGCTTTTTCCGGAACCGGACAGGCCTGTTATGATGACTACGGCGATATTATTCGCCCCGGCAGCAACAGCAAGCGATCCTGGTGGAGGAAACCCGGCTGCCATACAAAATCCCGCCTATTCTCCGGGATCGATAAGGCCGAACCCACCCTGCTTGCGCCTATACAGAACATTGATTCTGTCGGTTTCGGCATTGATGAAAATAAAAACAGTGTCATCCCTTTGCCGCATCTGCAAAGCCGCCTCGTCAGCGAACATCGGCTTGGGTTCCACCTGTTCGCTCACTATAACGGGAAATTCTTCCTCTTTCCCCAGAGGCAAAGGATTTTCCGGATCCGCGCTTGCCATTCCGGGGCTTTTCCTGGACTCACGCCTTTTCTCGCGCATGCGGTCTACGTGTTTTTTCAGTTGCGCTTCTATTTTATCCTTGACCAGATCAACAGTGGCATACATATCCGAGGATTGCTCCACCGCCGATATGGAGATGCCGTCGCCTGCCAGTATCACGTCGGCTTTATGACGGAATTTGTCCACGGTAAATACGGCGGTCAGCTCTATATTGCCGGCACGGTGAAGGAAACGTCCCAGTTTTTTAAACCGATGCTCGGCATAAGAACGCAAATGCGGTGACGGTTCGAAATTTTTAAAAGTCAAGGCGATGTTCATATAACCTCCTTGTGCATGAACAGGCAGGGCTCGCTCCGATCTCCAGACGGTCAGAAAAATATTCTTCGTTTTGATGAGGAAGGTATTCCCAAGGCGGTGCGATACTTCGCGACCGTTCGCCGTGCGATGCTGACTTTGAGTTCTTCTTTGAGCAGTTCGCCGATATGTTCGTCACTCATCGGCGCTTTTGGATCTTCGGCGGCAATATATCGTTTAATCAATGATTTTACGCTTTCGGAACCAACTTCTGTGCCATCCTCCAAAGACAACGAACTGTTGAAGAAAAATTTTAACTCAAAAGTGCCGTACGGCGTGGCGGCGTATTTATTGGAAGTTATACGGCTGATTGTAGATTCGTGCATATTTATGTCATCCGCAATATCTTTGAGTATCAACGGTTTGAGGCAAGAAATGCCGTTCAGGAAGAAATCTTTCTGGAAACGGACGATACTTTCCATGACCCTGTAAAGCGTACGCTGCCTTTGGAAGAGACTCTTGATCAGCCACTCGGCGGAATGTTTTTTTTCCTGATAATATTCCTTGTCGGTCGGCTTGGCAGTTTTGATGCTGTCCGGGTAAAGCGAGGACAGTTGAAGCCGGGGAAGCCCGTCCTCGTTGAGTACGATAATGAAGTCGTCATCCATGCGGTATACATAGACGTCAGGAGAAACATAGGTCGGCTCGCTGCCGCCGAAACTGGCGCCTGGCATGGGATCGAGCCCCTGGATTATGCCCAGGTATTCTTTTAGATCTTCAAGCGTCAGTTTAAATTTACGCAAAATCGTCTTATAACGCTTTGCTTCCAGGTCTTCCAGATGTTCGACCACCAGGGACACCAAGATGGGGTCCCGGTCATAATGCAAATTTTCCAGTTGGATGAGCAGACACTCTTGCGGGGTACGCGCGGCCACTCCCACCGGATCGAAACGCTGAACGGCGCTCAGGACTTTTTCAATCTTCTCGGCGGTAGTTCCTGCCAGCGCGGCCAAATCTTGAATCGACGCCTGCAAGTAGCCTGAAGAACTCAAGTTTCCTATAATCGCTTCGCCAATGTCCTTTTCTTCGTCCGTAAGGCGGGAGAAGCGCAATTGCCAGGCAAGATGCCCTTCAAGGGTTTTTGTCCCCGCATAGCGGGCTTCAAAATTCGCCCCTTCTTCCAGGCTTTCCAGTTCATGCCGCGAAGACTGCCTTGAGGTGCTGGAAAAATCGCCCAGATAATCCTCCCAGTCCGCGTTGCGTGCGACCTCCGCACTGTAGGCGTCCTTGTCATCCTCGCTGCCGGATCGCTTTTCTTCGGCGGGCTGGATATTTTCCTCAACCGCTTCTTCCAAAAAAGGATTTTCCAGAAGTTCATTTTGTACAGTTTCAACCAATTCCAGGCGCGAAAGCTGCAAGAGCCGGATAGCCTGCTGCAACTGCGGAGTCATTATGATCTGTTGAGTCAATTTTAATTGTTGGCGCAGTCCGAGATCCATGCAAAATCCTTGTCTGTTTTGTGAATATTGCCACAGTTTCCCTTTTTATGCAAGCTTTGTGCCTTATTTGTCAAATATAATGTTTTCGCCACTGCAGCCATACCGGAAGCGCTTCGCAAGTGATTTTTGATCAGGCTCGAAGCCGAAAGCCTCGTCTTCCGGTAGGTGTTTCACTACCTCTTCTCGAAGACCAGAAGATTTTCCACATGCGGGCTGTACGGGAACATGTCCAGAGGCAGGCTTTTCAACGCCCGCCAACGTCCTTTCAGACGCAAGGCGTCACGCGCCTGGCTTGCCGGGTTGCAGGAAACGTAAAGCAGGCGACGGGCCGGCACGGCAAGCAGCAATTCGATGAGGGCATCGGGCAGCCCGAAACGCGGCGGATCCGCAACGACGATGTCCGGAGCGGGCAAATCGCGCATCGCACCGGGAAAATTCAGATCACAGACATGGAAAAAACAGTTTGACAAACCCATAGCTCCGGCATTTTCCCGGGCACAGGCCACCGCTTCGGGCGAGACCTCCACACCGTGGACGGTGGCCACAGACCTTGCCAGAAACATGGCTATACAGCCGACCCCCGAGAACAGATCCCAGACAATATCCGTAGAACGCGCCTTTGCCTGCTCGGCGACAAGTTCGAAAAGACGCAGCGCAACTTTTGTGTTCGTCTGCATAAAGACATTGTACGAGGCTTTTGCCGTCACATGCCCAAAAGATTCAAGATAGGCATCAGAGCCAAAGCCTTGCACTTTTTTTTCTCCATAGGCGATATCCGAAAGCGCGCGACGTTCCGTATGCACAAAACCCGTCAGGGCAAAGCGATCCATCAGCCGTTCCCCCAGCATGCGCAGTCTCTCAAGCCGGGTAAGGCGTCGGTATGCGCTGTCCCCTGCCGCGTTTGGCGCGCCTGCCTGCCCTGCCTTGTCCCGAGCCAGATGGTCTGATCCGCTGATAATCTCAATCAGCAACTGCCGCCTGCCGTCTGGCATATATTCCGGACTGTGCGCCACCAGCCTGCGTAAATAGCCGGGATCGCCCCCCCCGGACAAAGCACTCTTACCGGCGGCATTACACGCAGGCTTACCCCAGGCTGGAATGCCGAGACGGTTTACCTCACGACGCACATAATCCAGCAGTTGCATTACAGGCACCTCTTGAGCTACGCAATGCGTTGTCTCAATTAGTTCGCGTCCGTCTCTGCCGCGCAAGCCAAGAAGAATTCCTCTGTTTTCGACCGGAGTGAAGGCATAGGACACCTTGGCCCGCCAAGCGAGTTTGCGTGCCGAGGGTTCCACCGGGCTTATATCCCCGAGTTCGAGTTTGCCGATGCGCGAAAGGCATTGTCGCACATAATCGCGTTTCCACTCAAGGAGTGCCTGATAGGAGTAGTGCTGTAAAACGCAACCGCCGCAATCGCGTACATGTGGACACAGCGCGGGCACCGCATTCGGAGAGGGTTTCAATACGCTTTCAATGCGGGCATGCAGCAGATTTTTTTTAACGCCTGTTATCCTGGCCCGGACAATTTCCCCCGGCAGACCTTTATCCAAAAAAACCACCCGGCCTGAGCTACGCGCAATGCCTTCCCCTTTCACGCTCAGGTCGGAAATAAGCAGGTTCTCCAACATATCGCCAACGACCGGGGCAGGAGAAAACGCATTTTCCCGTCGCATACATGCCTCCGCGTCAAAATAAAAGCCGGCTTGTAGCCGGCCCCTTTGAGATATCACGCCTGTTGGCGTCCGCTCTCGCGGCCGCCAGAGCAATTTCAAAGTGAAATTGCTCTAAAGCCACTTGAACCAGTCGCGCCATGATCCTTCACGTTGTTTGCGCGTGTCCTCCGCTTCATTTTCTGTATTCAAAACAAAGGCAGCTTTGGATTTTTCTATGGCAAATTCATAGATTTCAGTAACATCTTGATATTTGTCTATGATTACTTTGTATCTCGCCAAGGCTGAGGCATAACGGCCCATACGGTAATAAAAATCCGCGTAGAAAAGCTCGTGTTCGGCCATGAGTTTACGGCATTCCTTCATTTTTTCAGCGGATACCGCGGCATATTCCGTATTTGGATAACTTTCGATCAGACGCTGAAAATAGGAATAAGCTTCGACAATAGGATCCGACGGTCGATCAATGGAGGGGTAGCCGTTCATGCTGGCCATGCCTATGTTGAACAGCACATAGGGAATTGCCTGATGCCTGGGATGCAAACTTTCAAATTCCTTATAGGCATCAACGGCCGCCGGCCATTCTTCATCTAAAAAATAGCAGTCCGCCAGGGAAAGCTCGGCTTCCACGGCATATGGGCTGAAAGGGAAAAGATCTTTCAATTTTGAGTAATATTTGCTCGCCCCTACGTAATTTTTGTCACGCATGGCGTCATTGCCGGCTTCGAAAAGCTCCTGAGCGGTATCTTCCCCTGGCGGCAGATAAAACCAGTCAATAATACCGCAGCCGGAAAGCAGGAAAACTATGATAAAAACGCCTAAAAACCGCGCCGGTTTATCCATGAGCGTGTTCCAGGTATGAATTGACCGCATTGGCGGCAGTTGCACCCTCACCGGCAGCCGTTATGATCTGGCGGCAGAGTTTGGAACGAATGTCACCCGCCGCGAAAACGCCGGGCAGATTAGTGCGCATCTCTGTGTCCGTTATTACAAAGCCCTGTTCGTCGCGGGCGATTTCCGCAGGCAAAAACCGCGAGAGCGGCTCAAAACCCACAAAAACAAAAAGACCGTTCAAGGGCAGGAATTCTTCATTGCCTGTGTCCAGTCTTTTGAGGCTGACCCCTTCCAGCTCTTTTTCCCCATGCAGGGCGGAAATTACGGTGCACATCTCAAAAACTACGTTTTTCACCGACTTCAGCCTGTCCACGTAAAGAGGGACGGCCCGAAAGGAGTTTCTGCGATGGATAAGGTGCACCTTAGACACTATTTTGGTCAGATGCAGGGCTTCCTCCACGGCCGAATTGCCGCCGCCGGCCACTCCCACGACCTGTCCTCTGAAAAAATTCCCGTCACACATCGCGCAGTGGGAGATACCGCGGCCCAGCAGACGATCTTCATTGGGCAGGCCAAGTTTACGGTGGCGAACGCCGGAACAGATGACAACGCTGTCAGCTTCCAGCCAGTCCTCGTCAACATGCAGCAGTTTGCGTTCTCCGTCAATTTTCAGTTCGGATATCTCGCCCTGAACTCGCGTCAAATTGGCGTAAGATTCCAGTTGATCCGAGAAAAGATCCGCCAATTCGTACCCTTTTATTCCCTTGGGAAAACCAGGATAGTTTTCCACCTCGCAGGTTTGCAATAAAAGGCCGCCGGGTGAAAGTTGTTCCGCTAATGCCGTCTTTATTCCAAAACGTGCGAGATAGACGGCCGCCGTCATCCCGGCGGGCCCCGCTCCGACAACTACGGCCTCATAGCGTTTCATCCGGTCAGAACCTTATGGTTTATAATCTCCTTAAGATTGGCCTTGGACACCGCACCGGTGATCTGATCAACGATCTGGCCCTTGTCGAAGATGATCATGGTCGGAATGGCGCGTATGCCGTATTTGGTGGAGCTAACGGGATTTTCGTCCACATTGAGTTTATATACGGATATCTTTCCTTCGTATTCAGCACTTATTTCTTCTATCACCGGGCCAATCGAGCGGCATGGACCGCACCAGGACGCCCAGAAATCAACCAGAACCGGTAACGGCGATTGAATGACATCTTTTTCGAAATCGCCATCTGTCACCGCTTTTGACATAGCACTCTCCTTCCAGCTTTAAAATTTACCCATTTGGTCCCGCCCTGAAACTTCCCCACAATAGTCGGCCAGCACTTCGCTGTCAACACAATTTCCCGGCTGGCTTCACGGCTGACAACGGCATTGCCCGCTTCCCATTTCAAAGGATGGTCTTGCCATCCGGAAGCCCAACCATCTGAGCTTCCTTTTTCGAACAATATCCGCCCTGCCTGCTCCGGAGCATGTCCTGAGGAACAGGAGTGCCGCGCGGCACGGCACGCATACCCAAACCGTGCTCATATCCCATATCGGCCAGCAGCAACCCCAGATAGGCGATCATCGCACCGTTGTCAGCGCACAATTCCAAAGGTGGGACATTGCACTCAAGGCCGCGTTCCGCTGCAATTCGCCCGACACTTAAGCGCAGCAGAGAGTTAGCCGCAACCCCGCCCGCCAGGATGATGCTCTGCATATCAGCATTTTCCCTTCTGCTCAGGGTCTGCTCTACCCTCAGACAGAGACAGTCAACAACCGCCTGCCGGTAAGAAGCACAGGTATCCGCCAGGCATTGCCTCGTCTGCCTGTTCTGCGGCAGAGACAACTCCCCGTTTTGCACGTCAAAGGACGCTCTGAGTTCGGGATGCCGGGAAACATGGAGCCACATGGCGGTCTTCAAGCCGCTGAAACTGAAATCCAGATTGTCCTTTCCAGTATGCGGACGAGGGAAAAGCCCTGCTTGTACAACGCCATCCTGCGCCAGACGGTCTATGTGCCTCCCGGCCGGATACGGAAGGCCAAGCATTTTTCCGGCTTTGTCAAAGGCTTCCCCTGCCGCGTCATCGGAGCTTTTTCCCAGAACGGTGAATTTGTCCGGCCCCTCTACCCTGTATAGCAGGGTATGCCCACCTGAAACCAGCAGAGCCAATGCAGGCAGACTCAACCTGTTTTTCAAGCCGGCGGCGAAAACATGGGCGTGCAGATGGTTGATTCCTATAAAGCGCACGCCACTGCCCAGAGCGAAGGCTTTAGCGAAAGCGACGCCTACCAGAAGACTGCCGAGCAGCCCTGGTCCCCTGGCGGGAGAGACAAGCTCAATATCTTCCGCTCTTACCCCGGTGCGCTCAAGAAGGCGATCAAAGAGGCCGCCGATGTTTTTGGCGTGTTCACGCGAAGCGAGTTCAGGCACAACTCCGCCGAACAGAGCGTGCAGATCGTTCTGGCTCCACGTCTCCACCCCCAGGATTTCAGCGTCGGCGACAAGCGCCAGAGAGGTGTCGTCGCATGAAGTCTCTATTCCGAGACAAAGCATGGCAAAACCGGGCAGTGTATCAATTCAGATTTTTGGAGCTTTGCCCAAACACCATCGGGAGTACGATAGTAGAGGCGTGACGTCGCACTGGAGCATTTTACCTTTGAGATGATGTATCCTGCCCTCTCCAGTCTACTCCCGCTCCGGCGTTTAACAGCGCAA
>JAISZH010000053.1 GCA_031269345.1 Desulfovibrio sp.
TCTAGACGAAAGCCTTGTCCTTTTGCAGTATTTTCTCCCAGTTGCGTTCCCCCGGGCCTGCGTTTTTGAGTCTGGCAAAAAAGCCGGCGCTTTGTCCGCTTTTCGCGGCTTTGGCCCGGGCTTCGGCAATTTCGAAAAGACCCTCACGCACGCGGAAAGCCCGGATGCAATCCAGGCCGTACTCAAGCTGGGCGATAAATGAGCGCGGATGCCCCAGGCTTTCCCCGGCCGTGTGAGCCATGCGCAGAAAGAGCAGGCCCTTTCGCCCGCGCAAAAGCCCGGCGATGCGCGCACCGGCGCCCGGAGCTTTGAGCGCTTTGGCCATGAGCAGCCAGGAAAGAGCTGATTCCGGCAATGTGCCGCTTTGCGGGGAAAACATGAAGCCGGGGGAAACAATGTCTCCGGATTCTTGCGCCGCCTGCGCCCAGGCAAGGCAGATTCCGGCGGGATCCCGACGCTCTTTGCCCAAGGGCGCAAGTGATCCGCCCATAAGCCCGCGGCACCTTAAAAAGGCCAGGGCGGCGTCTTGCAGACCATGCTCCAGGGCGCAGGCCGAAGCCGCCATGAGCGAGTTTTGCCCGATCAGAGCGCGGTCTTCGTGCCCCTTATCCCCGGAGACGATGCGCAGAAGTTCCCGGCATAGCTCAAGCGATCGTTCCCTGTCCCCCGCCTCATAGAGAAGATTTATCACCTGGGCGCAGACGTGGGGGAGAAAAGGCAGGGTCCGCGCAGAACGATCCCGATCCTTTCCCCAGAAAAATTCCATGCCCTCAAGGGCGTGGGTCTTGGCGTCCAGAGGCAGGGAGCGGTTGCGAATCTGCATGGCCAGAGTGAGCCACAAAGCCATGCGCGCGGCGGCGCCGTCAAGGCGGCGGCGTGTCACGCCGGCGGCGATATCCAGAAGCTTGGCCGCGCGCATCCGGGGCAGGTGTTCAGCCTGGATGCGCCTTTGCGCAGCGAACCCGATTTTTTCCGCAGCCCCCGGACGCTTGCGGGCAAAGGCGACAAGGTCCAGAAGCTCCAGTCCGTCGCGGTAGACCAAAAATTCCAGACCCGGTTCAAGGATCGCCTCCTGATCCGCCCCCACGTCAGGGCTTAAAACCAGGCAGCCGCAGGAGGCGGCTTCAATAGGACGGAAGTTTAATTCGCAGACCAGGCTTTCATTGGGCACGGTTTTTGTGCCGGAGTAGAAGTCGAGTATTTCTTTCCAACTTAACGAAGGAGAGCTGTTGTGCTCAAGCCCCTGTTCCTTGAGCAGGGCAATCAGGGCCGCGCGCAGTTCCCGGTGTTCGTCCACGCGGGCGCACAGCCCGAGCTGGCGCCCGCGCGCGGCATGGGGGACAAAAGAGCGCTCGTACCCCGGCCAGGAAAAGGCGTGGAGGCTGTGGGGGCGGAAAAAATCCGGCAGCGCCTGGAAAAGGGAAAGATGCGGGGTAAGCGTGGCGTCGAAAAGGCGCGCATACCATTTCTGCCAGAACATGTTCAGTTGGGAATCTATGCCCCAGAACAGGACAGGGCAGGGAAGACTCTCAAGGTCCGCCAGATAGGTTCTGGCGCCCAGCCTTTCCATCTGCACGAGGATATCCGGTTTTTGCCTTTCCCCGAGCAAGGCCCGCACGGAAAAAATCCCGCCTCCAGGGCTCAGGGAGACGACCTCGTGTCCGAGGGCGCGCAGTTCGTTCGCCAAAAAGGGGAGCGCGTCAACGAGAACTATAATTAGGGAAGTTTTCCCGGATCTTTTCTTCATAGAGGTTCTCCAGAACGGGGTCCCGATCTCTGACCGCGCGCAGCATGGCGTAGGCGCTGGCGCGATTTTTTCTGCTCAGGAGAAGTTCTTCGCAGTATCTGGCCATGCAAAGGCTGTTTTTCTCATCTCCGTGTCTCGCCGCGAAGATCGCGCCTTCCCGGAATGTTTCGGCCTTGCGCTCCAGGAGGCAGAGTTTCATAAAGAGCGGAACGGCTTGCCGACCTTCACCCGCCTTCTCCAGCATGGAGATCAGATCCCTGTGCCCTGTCGCCCAGTAAGGGTTGTCCATAAGCTGCGCGTACCAGAAAGAAGGTTCCTTTCCCCTGGCTCTGGCCGTGAGTTCCTCCTCTTCCTCTTTGCGCAGGTGCAGGCTGATCCCGTAACTGTCGGTTATGAAGGGTTCAAATCCGTCCGCAAGACCCAGGCTGTGCAGATCGGGGGAAAAGTAGCCGCGGCGTTCGAAGAGCAGGCGGCCGTTGTGGCTGTCGGCGTCCGTGCGCCCGGAGGTGCGGCTTTCCAGATGATAAATTACGGATTGGGGAACGCAGCACAGGCGCTTGCCCAGGTCCGCGCCGATACGCAGGCAAAGTTCAACGTCTTCGTAGCCGTTGCGGTAGCCCTCGCAAAATGACCCGGCTTCCAGAAAGAGGGAGCGGGGCAGCAGGAGGGCAGCGGCGGTCAGGGCCTGGAGGCTGCGTTTGCGGTGGACGGCGGGGTGGTGCGCCGGAAAGTACCTGTAGAGATGGGAAACTCCGTTCGGGGTGAAGGCCACGCCAAGATGCTGCACGGTATTGTCTTCATACAGGAGCAGGGGACCGACTGCTCCAAGACCGGGATCTGATTCCAGGGCCTCAAGCAGGGGCAAAGCCCAGCCGGGAGTGAGCAGTGTGTCGTTGTTCAGGAAAAAAAGCAGGGGCGCTTTGGCCAGCAGGGCTCCGGCATTGCTGGCCGGTCCGAAATTGCGGTTTTCCGCAAAGCGCAGGGCCTGGAAATTTTCCCCGAACAGCGCCTCCCCCAGCGCTTGCAGTTCTGTCGCCGTGGCGTCGCTTGATGCGTTGTCCACGACAATGACCTCAAAGGCCGTGTCCGTGGTGTGTTCGCGCAGGCTTTGCAGGCAGGCGCGCGTCAGGTTCCAGTTGTTGAGCACGGGGATAATCACGGAAAAAAGCGGGATCATCTTTTCACCAAAGAATTCCTTTCTGGTCAGAATGCTTGCCCTTCAGGGATATCCCCGCCTGACGCCCGGCTATGCCGGGCATCGTAACCCTTTCCTTCAGGGAGGAGGCAATCCGCCCTACTCCTGTCCGCCGGGACAAAAGTCATCCGGCCTATGCGCAGGCGGCGGATTGTGACAACCCCGATTCTTCAAACCAGGCCCGGAAAGAAACCCTGGCCCGTTCGGCGTACAGGGCGCGACGCTGTCTGAACCCGGCCTTGCGTCCGAGTTCCGGCATCAGTCCGAACTGGACGTTGCTTGGCTGAAAATGCCCGGCCCCGCTTTGCAGGTGCATAAGCAGCGCGCCCAATGCCGTTTCCTGAGGCGGAGGAGAGATATCTTTCCCCCTGATCCTGGCCGCGAGACGTTTGCCGAGCCAGAGGCCGCAGGCGGCGGATTCCGCATAGCCTTCCACCCCGGCGAGCTGTCCGGCCAGAAAGACGTCCGCCCTGGAGCGCAGGGAAAGATCCGGGGAGAGCGCCTGCGGGGCATTGACAAACGTGTTGCGGTGCATTGAGCCGAAGCGGACGAACCTGGCCTTTTCCAAACCGGGGATCAGGCCGAAGACGCGCTCCTGCTCGGATTGCCTGAGTTTTGTCTGGCATCCGACCAGATTGAACATGCTCCGGTTCAGATCCTCCGTCCGCAGTTGCAGGGCGGCGAAAGGGCGTTTTCCCGTGCGCGGATCGATAAGTCCGACCGGCTTTAAAGGGCCGAAGGCCAGGGTCATGAAACCGCGTTCGGCAAGGGTTTCAATGGGCATGCAGCCTTCAAAGTGGCACTCCTTTTCAAAGGGACGGGGAGGGACGCGCTCCGCGCCGAGCAGAGCCTCGCGAAAAGCGATATAGTCCTCCTTGTCCAGGGGGCAGTTCAGGTAATCGCTGTTTCCGGGATCGTGACGGCCTCCGGCGAAGACCCTCTCCGTGTTGACGGAGAATCCATCCAGCACCGGGGCTATTGCGTCGTAAAAATAGAGATGCTCTTCCCCGGCCAGCCTGCTCAGGGAAGCGGACAGGGATTCCCCGGCCAGGGGACCGGCGCTTACCACGATGAATTCATGCTTTGCCAGTTCCAGGTCGGGCGGGGGGTCTCCTTTCGCGCCCAGAGAAAGAATTTCCTTGCGCACCATGGTGATGCTGGGCGTTTCCAGAATGCGCCGGGTCATTTCCCCGGAAAAGAGCTTGCGGTCCACGGCCAGGGCTTTGCCTGCCGGCACTTTGCAAGTTTCGGCCACAGCAAGGCAAAGGCTGCCCAGGGCGCGCATTTCCTCGTGCAAAAGGCCGATGGCGCAATCCGGGGCGGAGGAGCGAAAGGAGTTGGAGCAGACCAATTCCGCGCAGTCGGGGCTTGTGTGGGCGGGGGAGAAGCGGTGGGGCTTCATCTCGAAAACAGTGACCCGCACTCCGGCTTGCGCCAGAGCAAAGGCGCATTCGCAGCCGGCCAGTCCGGCGCCGATCACAGCCACTGAAGGCATGGCGCTCCTTCAAAGCCCGAGGCTGGCCAGCAAATCGTCGACATTGGCCTGGGATGCGCCAAGCTGCGGCCCTTTGAGCTCGGAATTTTTAATCTCCTCCACAGTTTTGCGACTTTCGGCCACGATTTCCGCAAGGTCGCGTTCCGGGGTTTCCTCGCGGGTTTTCAGCATAAGTCCTGTGGAGACATAAAGGTCAAAGACCGTTTCCCGGATGGTTCCGATGGCGCTGATCAGCTTTTTCAGGCGTTGTCCGGTAAGGTCCTGGAAACTCAGGTCCGTGACGATATCGGTCAGGGCCTGGGCAAGACGGGCGTTTAAGGCCGCGAGGCGCTCCAGCGTTTCTTTTTGCCCTCCACCGGCGATCAGGGAATTGATAAGCCCACCCGCCTCTGCCTGCTCGTCTTGCAGTTTTTCCACCCGGTTCATGATGTGTTCCGTGGCCTCCAGAGTGGTCTGCATGATCTCGTCAATCTGTTTTGCCGCGTCGCTGAATATTTTCTGGGTTATGCCCGCCTGCCCGCTTCGGCTTTCGTCTTCAACGGCGCCGGAGGCGCTGGAGATTTCCCGGTATATGCCGCGCAGACCGGTGCGCATCTCCTCGTTCAGTCTGCGGTAGAATTCGCTTTCCACCATGGCCTTGGACATGCTTGAAGACAATTCGCGCTGCACGGCCTGCGCTACCGTCTCTTTCACGGACTCCGCGACCTTGTCCGACACGCGGGCAAGCACGCGCTCAAGAATTTCTTCCTGGGAAATCATGGTACCTCCGGGATGGATGTCTCACCAGCGTCATGTCATTGGCAAAATGTCACGACGCTGTACGCCGGGCGAAGCCGACGCTCCGCCGCGGGCGGCGTGAGCAAAGTAAAAAGCATCTTTTTTGCTTTGCGATCTTTACGCCTGTTGCGACGGTACAGGCGTGACATATCACTCCGGCTATGCCTTGCATACCGTTTTTGCGGCTTTTCCCTTCAGGGAAGGGGCAATCCGCCTTCTGTCCGCCGGGACGGAAGTCATCAGGCCGTAAGGCGCCGGCTGTGACTTGAAACAAATGGCCTACGGCGCTACAGTTTATCCGCATGACCTGAAAAAGTCGATACCGGTTGAAACCCATAATCCCCACGCATGGGTGCTACATGGTGTAAAAATTGTTGTTTCGTAAAAATTTCGATGAGGGAATATTCCCTAAAATCCGGATATGCTGGCGGCTTTCCGGTTTGCGTGGCGGATCGGGGAAAACTCCGGATCGGGAGCTTTTGCGCCGGCGAAATTCCGCTTGTCGCGGGCGGGAGGCTGTATCGGCAACCGGGGAGGTGTGGGGGTGAATGTGAGAAAATCAACTTGCGCCGGCATGGTCGCCTGGGCCTGTCTTGTTCTGTTCCTGGTCGTAAGCGCCTGCGCGGAAAGCCGGGTTACGGTGAGCGGTCGCCACGAGATATCCATCGGCTATGAAAAACCCCTCAAACGCTGATTTTTGTCATCAGTGGCCCTGCCTTCCTTTTGAGGGTCTGTTGCCCTCCGGTTATCCTGCCGGACGTCTTGACGCCGCTCTAGGGTATTTTCTGCCTGATCTGGGTCTGCGCGCCCGTAGGCGTCTTTGGAAAGAATGCCGGGTGCTTGTGAATGGCCGGGCGCTGCCGCCAGGGGGGCTGGTCAAGGCCGGCGACGTGCTGCGCCTGGAAAAAATGGCTGCGGAGACCGAATGCCGCCGGGATGACGGAGTCTGGAGTCTGGTCTTTGCGAACAGGGATTACGCGGTCTTTGACAAGCCTTCCGGCCTGCACAGCGTGAGTCTCCGGGGTTCGAACGCCCCGAGTCTTGAGACGCTGGTCGCGGCCAGTCCTGAGTTCTCTGGAGAGATGCGGTTTTTGTCCCGCCTGGATATTGAAACCTCCGGTCTGGTTCCGGCAGCTTTGAACTCCGGGGCGGAAGAGCGTTTCCGCCTTGCGGAGCGGGCCGGACAAGTTCGCAAAACTTATCTGGGACTGGCCGCCGGGGCCATTTGCGCGCCGCTGCTGCTTAAAGGCCGTATCCAGTCGGAGGGGCACGCAAAAAGCCGGGTCTGCGGCGCGGAGGACGCGGATCCGACGAGACACAGCCGGGTCTTTCCCCTGCTCCGTATTCCCGATGCTTTCGCAGGCGGCGCAAAAGGCAGTGAGGCCACTCTGGCGCGCATTGAGATCGGGCGTGGCGCCCGGCATCAGATTCGCGCCCATCTGGCCTTTGCCGGACATCCTTTGCTCGGGGACACGCTTTACGGCGGCCCGGAAAGAAGCGTCCGGAAAGGAGATCCCCCCTTTTTCCTGCACCATGCGTTGCTGGTCCTGCCGGACCTTGAGGTGCGTTGCCCTCCCCCGTGGATCGGGCGGTTTGCCGCCCGGCTCCCTGCCTAGGCATTTTACCTTTGAGATGATGCACCCGTCCCTCTCCAGCCCACTCCCGCTCCGGCGTTTGACAGCGCAAATAAGTTGCGCTTACGCCTTCGCTACGGGCGTCCGCTCTCGCGGCCGCCAGAGCAATTCCAAAGTGAAATTGCTCTGAAGAATGTCGTCATATATAGATAATATCAAATATTTTCAAGGGATTATAGATTTTATGACGACACTGCCCAGCGCTTTATGATATACTGGCTTCCGCGGAAATCGGTAAGAATATTGTCGGACTATCTGGAAACATTTTTTTGTGAAACATTTTTTTGTTGACAGCCAACGATCAGCGATTTATTATTATAAATACGATTGAATTGGTGATAAATATTCCGGCCAAAAGTGCGGGAACTTGTGTGGTATCGGCGATTACCGGCACAGCGAAGAGGCGGAGGAATGGACATTCTGGATTTGGTTGGCAATACGCCGCTGTTGCGTCTGGACAAAATCGCCGCCGGGGTGCCCGGTTTGACCCTGTTGGCCAAAGCGGAATTTTGCAATCCCAGCGGCTCGGTGAAAGACAGGGCGGCCCGCGCCATGCTTCAGGACGGCCTGGCTTCGGGAAAACTCGCGAAGGGCAGGACCATCATCGACGCCACCAGCGGCAATACCGGCATCGCCTACGCAATGATGGGGGCGGCTTTGGGGTATGCCGTCACCCTCTACATCCCCGCCAACGCCGGAAAGGAACGCAAAGCCGCAATCCGGGCCTACGGGGGGACCATCGTGGAAACAGACCCGCTGGAGGGTTCCGACGGCGCATATCTCGCGGCCAGGGCGGAGATGGAATCCCGGCCGGATCTTTATTTCTATCCGGACCAATATAATAATCCGGCCAATCCGCGCGCCCACTACGAAGGCACCGGCGCGGAAATATGGGAGCAGAGCGCGCACGGCCTCACGCATTTCATCGCGGGCATGGGCACCTCCGGAACTTTCACCGGCGTGTCCCGGCGCCTCAAAGACTACGGCCGCGGCATCCACACTTTGGCGGTGCAGCCGGATTCGCCAATGCACGGCATTGAGGGCACAAAACATATGGCCTCCACCATAAAACCCGGCATCTACGACGAGAATCTGGCGGACGGGGTGGTACGGGTGGGCACTGAGGCAGCCTGGGCCATGACGCACAGGCTGGGGCGGGAGGAAGGTCTGCTGGTCGGGGTAAGCTCCGGCGCCAACGTGCAGGCCGCCCTGAGCCTGGCCGAAAGCCTGCCCAAAGGAGCCGTGATAGCCACTATCCTCTGCGATACGGGCGAGCGCTATTTGTCCGAACCTTTCTGGGACGCCCCGATCCCTGCCGACCCGCGCCGGAGGTAAAAACTGTGCTGAGCTTGAATGCCGAAGCCATAGCAGCGATCCGGGCCGAAGGAGAAAAGGCCTACCCCGACGAATGTTGCGGGTTTCTTTGCGGCGATACGGACGAGAAGGGAGGAAGAAGGGTCGAAGGCATCCTGCCTGTCGCCAACGCCAGCGAACGGGAGGAAAAGTTTCACCGCTTCCGCATAGAACCCGACGACTTCCTCGCGGCAAGCCGCGCTGCTGGAGCGGCCGGACTGGACATAATCGGGTTCTACCATTCCCACCCCGATCACCCCGCCGTCCCTTCCGAATACGACCTTCAACTGGCTTTGCCTTGCTGCTCCTACGTCATAGTGGCCGTCGGCAAAGGAATGGCCGAAGAATTGACCAGTTGGGAGCTCAGTGATGACCGCTCCCGCTTTAACCAGGAACTGTGAGGAGAACACAATGGCGGTGACAATCCTAATCCCGACGGCCCTGCGCGCTTTTACCGGCAGACAGTCCCAGGCGCAGGCTGACGGCAAAACCGTCGGCGAGGTCCTGAAGGCTTTCGCCGACGCCAATCCTGACGTCAGACAGCACCTTTACGACGAGAACGGAGAATTGCGTTCCTTCGTCAACGTCTACATAGGGGACGTCAATATCAGAAATGCGGGCGGCCTGGGCGGACCTATCGAAGACGGAGACACCCTCACCCTGGTTCCGGCCATAGCCGGGGGCGTAGTTTGCGAACCGGAGCAAAAACCATGAGCGGCACGGGCGACAAAATCCTTGCCTCGATGACGAACGAGGAGATATCCCGCTACAGCCGTCACCTGCTCCTGCCGGAAGTTGGCATGGAGGGACAAAAGCGTCTCAAGGCGGCTAAAGTGCTCATCATCGGCGCGGGCGGGCTCGGCTCCCCGCTCGGCCTGTATCTGGCAGCGGCCGGGGTGGGCGCGCTTGGCATCGTCGATTTCGATGTGGTTGAAGAATCCAATCTCCAGCGCCAAATCATCCATGGGGTGAAAGACTTGAACCGCCCCAAGGCCTTCTCCGCCAGAGACCGCATCAGGGACTTAAATCCCCGCGTCGAGGTAGCCGTGCACAACGTCGGCCTCACCAGCGAAAACGCTTTGGATATCCTGCATAAATACGACGTGGTCGTGGACGGGACGGACAATTACCAGACCCGCTATCTTGTCAACGATGCCTGTGTGTTTTTACAGATACCCAACGTTTATGGCTCAATTTTCCAGTTTGAAGGCCAGGCCACCGTGTTCGGCGCGGAAAACGGGCCATGCTACCGCTGTCTGTATCCCTCACCGCCGCCCCCGGGGTTGGTTCCCTCCTGCGCTGAAGGCGGGGTGCTGGGCGTACTGCCCGGCATCATCGGCTGCATCCAGGCCTGCGAGGTTCTGAAGCTGATTATCGGCAACGCCCCGTCTCTGGCCGGACGACTCCTGCTTTTCGACGCCTGGAGAATGAAATTCCGGGAGTTTAAGATCGAGAAAGACCCGGACTGCCCGGTCTGCGGCGACAATCCCAGCATAGAAGAACTCGTTGATTACGAAGAATTCTGCGGCCTGAAAGCAGAAGAGGAACCCGTCGACAACATCAGCGCCCGCGAACTCAAGGCCCGCCTTGACCGGGGCGAGGCCGTGCAGATCGTTGACGTGCGCGAGGCGCATGAACGGGAAATCTTCGTTTTCCCCGGCGCCATGCCCGTCCCCTTCAGCCGGATTACACAGAGCGAAAACACTCTTAACCCTTCCGTAGACGCAGTGTTCATCTGCAAGGTCGGCAAACGCAGCGCCCACGCCATCCGGGCGCTACGCGAGGTCGGATACGAGGGAAGGATGCTTAACCTGGAAGACGGCGTCAACGCCTGGGCGCGCGACGTCGATCCCTCGCTCCCCATCTACTGACGCAAGCCCCGGCAAAGTGTTCCAGACCCCTTGCCTTTGCAAGGGGCCATGCTCCTCCCCGACCCCGATAATCATCCCGCGAAAAGGATTTGCGCTGCAAATCCTTTTCGCTTTCAACTGAAAGCGACTTGGTATAGACAATCACTTTTTCGCATAAAAGAGTGACCGCTTTGCCCTGGATGACCTTGCAATATATAAGGTAATCCAGATAGTTCACGAATGAAAAGAATGAACGGCTCTGCAAGGATTTGCGGGCAAATCCCTGCCGCGAAACAGGAGCAGACGGGCTTTGCCCGCCGTAAGCAAACTGTTTCAAGCTTTAATTGCACTAAAAGCGCGTCTCAAGCGTAATCTGGTCTATGGCGCTTAAGGAAAAGGCGGGAATACGGCATGAGCGACATAAACGATCCGCTGTTGTTTTCCTGCATCCTGCTTACGGTCAAGGTGGCCGGATTGGCGGCGGCCGTCGCCGGTCTTCTCGGCGTGTTGACGGCCTGGTTTTTATCCGGCAGGCGCGCCCCGGCCAGGAGTCTGTTTTTCCGGGTCATCGATTCCCTGTGCGCCCTCCCTCTTGTCCTTCCCCCCACGGTAATAGGTTATTGCCTGATCCTGCTTCTGGGGAGACGGGGAATTATCGGGCAGTGGCTTGCCGAATACGGGATTAATCTGATTTTTTCCTGGCAGGGAGCGGTTGTGGCCGCGACTGTGGTAATTTTCCCCCTGTGCTACCGTTCGGCCAGAGCGGCTCTGGAGAGCGTGGATCACACCTTGGAAGACACGGCCCGCACCCTTGGAGCAACGGAAGCGCGCGTTTTTTTCCGTATCTCCCTCCCCTTGGCCAGGCGCGGAATCTTCGCGGGCATAACCTTGGCCTTTGCCCGAGGTATGGGGGAGTTCGGCGCCACGCTCATGATCGCCGGCAATCTCCCCGGAAGGACGCAGACTCTGTCTCTTGCGGTCTATGACGCCTTCCAGTCCGGAAATGACCACCGTGCCCTGATTCTGGTGCTGGTGGCGTCGGGTGTGTGCGCCTCGCTTCTGGTCATCGCGGAAACCGTAGGGGGAATGGGTCTGGAACGCGTCTCTCCGGCCATGCGGGGCGGAACCCGTGCCGCTCAAAGCTAAAAATGTTCCGGGCGATTCGCCCGCCCTTTCAGGCGTTTTCAAAGGAAAATGCCAATTCTTGAACAAGCGACGGCAGGATGCTGGATATCCGCATTGAACATCAGTTTCCCGGACGCCTCGGCGCCTTTCGCCTGAGGGTGGAATTCAGCGCATCCGAGCGCAACCTGTGCTTTTTCGGGCATTCCGGCTCCGGAAAAACTCTGACCATGCAGGCCCTGGCCGGTCTGTTCATCCCCTCTTCCGGCCATATCAGCATAGGCAAGAGGAATGTGTTCGACAGCGAAAAAAATCTCTGCCTGCCGGCCAGGGAGCGCCGCGTAGGATATCTTTCACAGAATTACGCGCTGTTCCCCCATCTTACGGTCCGCGAAAATGTGGCTTTCGGGCTTTTGCGGGGGCTTCCCTGGTTTATGGCTTCCAGGAAAGTTCTGGGGCAGGTTTACGGGTTGCTCGAACTTTTCGAGATATCCCATCTTGCGGATCAGCACCCTGCGCGCATTTCCGGCGGACAAAAGCAAAGAGTGGGTCTGGCCAGGGCGTTGGCCGCCGGCCCTGAAGTTTTGCTGCTGGACGAGCCTTTCGCGGCCCTTGACCCGCTCATGCGCAGGCGCCTGCGCGCACAGGTCGCGGAGCTTCTTGAGCGTGCAGGCATTCCGGCGGTCATCATCACCCACGATCCGGACGACGTGGCCGCCTTCGCGCAAAGCGTGGTTGTCTTTGAGGACGGGTGCGCGCAGGGGTGCATCTCTGTCGGGGATATCCCTCTGCAACGCGACGCGGAAAACGCGCAGTTGCGGAATTTGGCCTTGTCCCTGGCCAGACTGGAGGGGGCGGCGGCTTACAGAGGGCTTTTCGCCTGAGCGGGCTGGACTGTGACTTGATTTATTACGGGTTTTCTTGTGAGAATCCGGATATCGGGCGTCAGGCTGATATTGCCGCGTAGCGGCGTGGGTCTGTCGAAAACCGCGCAATCCCGCCGGCGCGCCGCATTGAACGGTTTACTTTTCCCTGTGGAGGACCGTCAGCCGAAAAGCGTGATCTTCGGCTGACTTACGCCGCTTCGCGGAGCATGGCCTCACAGCCGATGTTTACTGATTTCCACAGAAATCAGTAAACTCTTCGGTTTTCCTCTTCAGTTTTCCTCTTGCCGTGACGCCTTTTTTTGCCTATTTTGCCCGTATACAAGCCGGGAATAATCTTGGAGGGACAGACATTTTCCCCGTGATGCCTGCCTTTCTTATCCTGGCGTCGCTTGGCGTGTGGGTTGTTTTTGTGCCTCAGGCCCGCCCATCGGCGTGTCCGCAACTTTATACATAGTGTTTTTTGTTTGCTTTGGCACGGCACGGCCCAGTGCCGGGTCAAGCGAAAATAGCCGCAACCCCGCAGGGAGCGCGCGCCGCCGAAGGCGGTGGAGCGAGCCGGAAACTGCCCGGCCGATCCTGAGCGAAGTGAAAGGCGGCGTTATCCCGCAAACCGGCGGAGCGATTTTCACGCCTGTTACGACAGTACAGGCGTGGCATCGCACGAGGCGCCCGCAAAGTAAAGATACGCAAAAAAAGGGTAGTTAGCTCAGTTGGTAGAGCATCGGCCTTACAAGCCGGGGGCCACAGGTTCAAGTCCTGTACTACCCACCAGATTTTTCAAGGACTTATGATGAAAATTCATAAGTCCTTTTTCTTTGACAAAAAAATTTCCAACCCTATTTCCAACCTTTCCGCTGTAAATCTTTGTACGGCAATGTATGAATTTGCATAACAATTTGAGCATGTACACCGATTGTACACCGGAGCGGCCAGCAAGCCGCTCCGGTTGTCCAGCCAGGACTATCGCTGAATCAATCATTAAAGGGAACCTCTAAAAACTCTAACTATTTGTCATGGGATTCCATATAATATTTTTTAAGGAAAGCGGCTTGAAATAATTATATTTATGATGTATATATGGCACATGAAACATCAATTTGGATTTTTCGATGAAAGCAATAGGCTGAGGCGCTTGAGTGGTATGGGCGATCCACTTGAAAAGATATCGCAGGTTGTTGATTTTGAGATGTTCCGTCCCCTCTTGAACGGCGTTTTTAAAAGAGAAGGCAAAGGCCAAGGAGGGCGTCCCGCCTTTGATCATATACTGATGTTCAAGATTTTGCTGTTACAGCAATGGTACTGCATGGCTGATGACAAGACTGAATACCAAATCAATGATCGTCTGAGTTTTCAGCGTTTTCTGGGCTTGACGCTTGGCTCAAAAGTTCCGGACGCCAAGACGATCTGGGCTTTTCGTGAAAGTCTGGGGAAAAATGGAGCGGAGAAGACGCTTTTTTCGCTGTTTGCGGAACAGATGGAACACAAAGGAATCATCACTCGTAGCGGCAGCATAGTTGACGCAAGTTTTGTGGAAGCGCCGAGGCAACGCAACAACCGCGACGAGAATGAGCGCATCAAATCCGGAGAAATCCCTGAAGAATGGAAAGAATCACCGCACAAGCTGCGTCAGAAAGATATCGACGCCCACTGGACGAAGAAGAACAACGAAAAACACTATGGATACAAGAATCATGTGAAAGTGGACAAAACGAGCAAATTGATAGTCACGTATTCGGTAACGGACGCTTCCGTACATGACAGCCGTGAAATAGTCGGTCTTGTGGAAGAGCAAGATCAGGAACTTTATGCTGACAGCGCCTATGTTGGTAGAGAACTACACAAAGAGATTTGCAAGAAAAATAAGAATATCAAGCTGAAAATACACGAAAAAGGGTATCGTAACCATCCATTGACGGAAGAGCAGAAGAATTCCAATCGGGAGAAGTCACGCATTCGAGCCCGTGTGGAGCATGTCTTTGGACACATGACGCAGTCGATGAGCGGTCTTATTGTTCGCAGCATCGGGAAATACCGTGCCAGCTGCGTGGTGGGCCTGCAAAATCTTGCGTATAACCTGAGCCGCTATAGATACATACGGTTAAGCGTGGGGGTTAAATCCCACGCTTAGGGGATAGTGCGCCCTTTTTTGAGATAGGCCAGCAGAAAAAGGTCAAAAGAGGCGAAAAGCAGCGGAGTTGGGGTGTAATGAAATCCTGTCAAAACGAAAAGAACGTCAAAAAAATCCATTTGGATTTATGGCCGGTTTGGAAGAGCAATTTTTAGAGGTTCCCTAAATTCTTTCTCCGCTTCTTGCTTGATTTTACTGGTGATTATCTCGGTGAACCATTTTTTATTCTGAACCTCCCGCAAGAGAGGATCAGAACGCAGACGTGTTGAATGCGGCAATTCGTCACGCTCCTGGGCTTCGTTCAGGTAGCGAAGGCATCCTTCCTCGTTGCCGAGGATAAGTTCAAGGCAGGCGTAATTATAGCTGCCGCAAGCAGGATCAAGCCTATTGGCTTTTTCCAGTGTTTCCGCAACTTCTGTGAGTAAACCTCCATTCTCTTCAGTCTTGGTTTGGCGTCGCGCAAGAAGGGCCTGCTGCAAACGTACCCGGCCATATCCATTCCACAGCCTGCCGTAGGAGCGACTATTGGAGCTTTCAGGCGCCGTTTCAGAGAGCGCTTTATCATAAATGGCCTTGGCCTGCGTCAGAAATACGCTTTCCTCTTGTATGGATGCGGAAGTTTCAGCAAGCAATGCAAGAGTACTGCCCAAATTGCGGGCAGCGGCGTTATAGTCGGCAATATCGCAGGCGGTATCAAGCGCCCTTTCGAACCTTGCACGCGCTTCTTTAAGCGTATTTTGCTTGCGTTCATGGTCCGGCTCCAGCCGCGCAAGGGTCAAAAACCCAATACCCCACCGTCTCCATGCGTCTGTTGAATCCGGTGCGATGCCGGAGGCACGGGCATATTTGCTAAGAGCTTCTTCGGTCAGGCGGATTTGGCCGTCAGTATCAGGGGTAATGTCCACAAGTTCGAGCAGTGAATCTCCCCATCCTATCCATGATTCCACACTGTTTTCCGTCAATCGCACCCTTTTGTCGGACACAGCATTAATTTCCTGAATCCATAGTTGTTTTTCAGCAAAAGAGCTTTCCAGACGCACAAGATCAAGCAAACAATTTCTCCATTGAATCCAAGCGCCATTATTATTTCCATCTTTATCCGTGAAGCTGGATAATTTATCCAACGCTTTCTTGTAAATAACTTTTTTCTTGTCAATATTACCTGCAAATCCGGCTAAAGCATCCATACATAATTTCCATTTAGTCCAAAAAAAGAATTCACAAAAACTGTTATTACTGACATTTCCTGGCGTAACCGTGCGATTAAGATCTTTAAATGCAAATTGAAGCAACATCTTTTTCTTGGCCGGATTATTTTCTTTACAGGCCACATCAGATAACTCTGAGCCATATCCATGTATCTTGGCAATATTTGACTTTGCGGCAGCATATAATTTTTTCTTATCGCGTATATCTGTTTCAAATTCCGCCAGATCGAACAATAAACTTCCATAGCATAAACGTGTATCGCTATGGTCAGTGTCTATTTGCAAATATTTTTCATATTTTTCTACCGCTTTCACGATGCAATCATGTTTTATAGCAGGATCATCACTCATAAAAGCAATATCTCGTAACGCTTTTCCCCAATGTTCCCAAATATATTTACTTTTCTCACTAGGCAGACATTGCCAGGATTTTTCGTATTTTCCCAAACTCAACTGGAGCAGTTCTTTTTTTCTGTCAGAGTCGCTCACCTTATCAGCCAAAATTTGAATAAAGTGTCCCCAATCTTCCCAAAATGAATCCTTGTTTCCTTTTTTGGCTGCTAATGTTTCATATAGCTCATTACCAATATGTAAATACCAATCGGATTCACCCTCTTTGATGGAATTTACAAACCATGACAGAAAATTCAAAATTTTTTTGGTATCATCATCTTCTTCTTGTGATTCGTTAGAGCACATTTGCAACAAATCATCATCCAACTCCCAATCTTCCCTTTGAATATTTTTTTGCTCATGTTTGTGACTGCACTTCAGCGCTTTTTCATATCTGCGTATACCCTCCTCAACCAGTTTTTCACGTTCCACACGCTCTGACAGGTGCAGCCAATAATCTCTGTAAGCCTGAATGAAGCATGATTCAGGTTTATCAAAGAAAAGTGATATTCTATTGACAATCATGTCTTCATAGATCGCGATTGCCTCCTCAAATAAGCTATTTTTCAACATGTGGTCATTTTCATATTTATATATTGAACATAAGAATTCGGCAAATTTGGAGGTAAGGTTAAAATTATTTTGTGTTTTAGTGATTTTTCTATATCTGTTAACAATATCGTGTAATATACCTGTGCGCATGTTAATATTAATTTCAATTGACATATATTCTCCGAACCTACGATCTATATCATGAGTCCATAATGGAACATCATCGGAATTACTGCAAAAATGATAATGCTCAAGTGCTTTCAATGCCATATCTAATGATTTTGCTAAATAATATTTTTTTCTTTCATTAATTCTTTCATCTTCATATATATTATATAAAAAATCTCCATATACAGTATAGGCTTCAGTATTATATTTGTATTCAAAAATGATACGCTCAAAAATATTTATATTTTTTTCTATAATACATTGTTTATCTTGATAGTCTTGAAAAATTTTTATACGTTCAGATGCGCATAAACTCCACGATCTATAAACTGATCCAAGAAAATTAAATGAATAATTACAATTCTCTATATCTCCACTTATTTCTGAAATACTCTCGTAGATTCCCATCGCTTTAGCAAATTTCTTATCAGCATTTTCCAGCAATTCCCTTTTCCGCTCCTGATTTTGCTCTATTATAGAAAGTTGCTGTAACACATTACCCCAAATCATCTGAAATGGAGCATACCAATGATATAGTTTCTCATTTTTTTCGCATTGTTTGAGCACAGACAACAGACGGAGTTCTTTTTTTTCCAAACTTTCTTTTCTGCCAAATTTTCCCATTGCTTTGTGTTCAAGAGAGTTACTGATCCGGGCCGCCTGCTCGCTATACACTGGATTAGACTTGGATGTTTTTCTCCGGGCCACTGCCTCGTTCCTGAACTGTGTGTGCAAAAAAATCCTCTGCTCCTTGGGCATGACAAAAATGTATTCGCGCATGACTGTCTCCTTACGGTTTTTCTGGACACTAAGTTGGTTTATTTGCCTTCACGTGTTGTGTATGGTTTGATGCTTCCAAAATATGGAAAGTTCTTAAAATTTGTAAAAAAAAATCCCCGGAGCAATGTTTTGTCGCTCCGGGGTAATGGTTTTGGATATTGGGCCAATCATCCCTGAATCACATGCCCGCAATTCGTGCAGCGGTATTTCATACGTATCTGGCTGTCGATGCACTGTCCCACGGCATTGCCGGTGGCGCTGCCGGTGAGGAATCCGAGCAAAGCTCCCGCTACGTAACCGCTCACAGGGTATAGACAAAGTCTAGAAATTATGTTCCTGTAAAAATCATGCTAACGGACGGCAAGCCAATTATTCCTTTGAGCGCAGAGGTGCTCAGCCGCACACCGCAA
>JAISZH010000144.1 GCA_031269345.1 Desulfovibrio sp.
GCGCGTACGAAGCGGTCAGGAAAAGCCCGAGAAGCAGGGCCAGGATCGGAACGGCGCGATTACGCGCGAAAAACGACATTTTTTCTCCTTTTCACCAAAATTTTCTTTATGGTCTGAAGCCTCTCCCTTCAGGGAGATTTCCGCTTAACGCCCGGTTTTGCCGGGCATACCTTCCCGGTAGCCCCTCCCTTCAGGGAGGGAGGCAATCCACCCGGTTCCAATCCGCCTGGACGGAATCATCCGGCGGGTCTGCCGTCGGACGGGATATCCTGCAGAAAAGCCGCGTACCGCGCCAGATCCACATTGCCCCCGGAGAGGATGATGCCGACACGTTTGCCGCGCACATCCAGCCTGCCGCTCAGGACCGCCGCAGCGGCAAGGCAGCCGGTGGGTTCCACGACCAGTTTCATCCTTTCCGCGAAAAAGCGCATGGCCGACGCCAGATCGGCGTCCGATACCGTGAGGATGTCCCGAACGAGGCTTTGGATGACCGGAAAGGTATACTTCCCCAAATGCTGGGTCTGCGCCCCGTCCGCTATGGTCTGCGGGGTCGCGATATGCACGATCTTCCCGCTTCTCAGGCTCTGCTGCCCGTCATTGCCCGCCTCCGGCTCCACTCCGTAAACCGCGCAGTCCTTGCTCATGGCTTTCGCGGCCACGGCGCAGCCCGAGAGCAGCCCGCCGCCGCCGAGAGGAACGAGCAGAATGTCCAGGTCTCCCGCGTCCTCAAAGAGTTCTCTGGCCGCCGTACCCTGGCCGGCCATCACGTCCGGGTGGTCATAGGGGGGGATGAGCGTCAATCCTCCCTCATCGGCGATCTTCGCCCCGATCGCGTCCCGGTCTTCAGCATAGCGATCATAAAATACTATCTCCGCTCCGTAGCCTCTGGTCGCGTCCAGTTTAGCGCGCGGCGCGTCCTTCGGCATGACGATCACGGCGCGCATGCTGAATATCTTCGCTGATAAGGCGATGGCCTGGGCGTGGTTGCCGGAGGAATAGGTGACTACTCCCCTGGCCGCCTGTTCCGGGGTGAACCGGGACAGGGCATTGCAGGCCCCGCGAAACTTGAAGGCCCCCATGCGTTGCAGATTTTCGCATTTGAAAAATAGAGAAGCCCCGCTTAAGCCGTCCGCGGTGCGCGAGGAAAAAACCGGGGTGCGGCGGGCGCGTGAGCCGATACGGACGTGTGCATCGACAATATCTTGAAATGATATGGGAAGTTCGTTCATCTGAGCTTCTTTTACGGTTTGAGACCCCGGCCTTCAGGCCGGATAGCCCGACCCCGCCCTGAAGGGCTGGGTATCCCGTACGGGCGGAAACCTGGGCGCGGTTCAAACCCCGCTCAGGCGCAAGACGCATGGCCGAAGGCCCATACTGCCTTCTGATCGGCCTCTCCAGCGCCCGACAATAAGTCAAAGCGGACAGGAAAACAAGAAGCGCGGCAAAAGACCTTCTCTTTTTTGCCTTGACTTGCCGCGCCCTTACAGATAACAGGCTGAAGAACATTTCATGGCGGAGGCGAAGCCGCCGCCCGCAACTTTTTGAAAAACAAGACTTCGCCTGTTTTTCAAAAACTCTGGCGTCCCGCATTCAAACTCGTTTGAATGCAACATGGTATCACGGAGGCTAACCGGCAATCATGCTCCCTGAAACATGGCAAAGTCATCAAGGCGGCGGGCAGGGCATGGCAAAGGCACGGGCGCGCCTCAGCCGGGAAGAAATAAACGCCCTGCCTCTTTTCCGCTATGAAGGCAAGGTCAGCCTGATACACACGGACCAGGAACTGAACCGGGCTCTGGAACGGCTGAATTCCAGCGCGGAGCTGGGTTTCGACACGGAAACTCCTCCCAGCTTCCGCAAGGGACAATCCAACAACCCCAGTCTGATCCAGCTTGCCCTTGAGGATGAGGTCTTCCTCTTCCACTTCAAATGGCGTCCGCCGGACCCCGAACTCGCCGCCCTGCTGGAAAACCGGGCCGTGGTCAAGGCCGGGGTGGCAGTGCATGACGATATGCGTTTCCTGCAGTCCGTGTTTCCTTTTTCTCCCGGCGCGGTGGTGGACCTCGGCGACGTGGCGCGGCGCAACAACATCGAAGCCCACGGTCTGCGCGGGCTGGCAGCGCTTTTTCTCGGCCTGCGCATCTCCAAGATCGAGCATTGCTCGGACTGGGGCAGACGGGGCCTGTCCATCAAACAAATCCGCTACGCGGCGACCGACGCCTGGATCAGCCGCGCCCTCTATTGCAAAATGCGCGAAGCCGGCCTTGATTTTTCGTCTGAGTAAACCGCTTCCGGAATCAGCGCATTTCAAATGTGTTTCAAGCCACACCCGGCCCTCTCAGCCTGCGCCCGCTCAGGCGTTTAACAGCGCGGATAAATTGCGCTTACGCCTTCGGGCGTCCGCTCTCGCGGCCGCCAGAGCAATTCCAAAGTGAACTTGCTCTAAATTCTCCCGGTCGGCGAATACCTTGCCGCATCTTCGGCTATGGAGGCGGCTTTCAATTCCGAAGCGGCTATTTTGCCGTAAACAGAATCCGGGGACTGCGCGGCTATCTCGCCCAGAATGCTCTTCCAGTTGTCCGCATCTCCCTGGTTCTTGTAGATGCGCGCCATGCGGTAGCGCACGCCCAGGCGCTCGGGGTCGTTTTCCGGCAGGGCCTCCAGATACTGTCTCGCGAAATCCAGGGCATCCTTCAGGCGGCCGGCGCTTTCCGTGACGTCCAGCAGGGACGCGAGCTGGGTGCGTACTTTGGCGAGATCCGCCGGGTTCGCGGAGCGCTCCGCCAGGGAACGCAGGCCGCTTAAGGCTTCAAGCCCCAGATGGTAGGCCCTCTCAAGCTGTTTCTGCCGTTCCGCGCCCATTGCCAGGAAAAACGCCGCATAGGCCCGCTGCGGAGGAGAAAGCAGCCCGGAATCGTACAGGGCCTGCCAGATTGGGGCGGCGGTTTCCGGCTCGCCCAGGTTCTCCGCCGCCAGAGCCAGAGCGTAGTCCAACTGTTGTCTGGCTGCCGGAGACATGTTCCAGGCTTCCACGCGCCTTGCCACTTCCCGTATTGAAGGCCACTGCTCGTATTCAAGATAGATGCCGAGCACCAGACTGAGCGCCATTTCAGAATACTCGGCAATCCAGTTGCCCAGGAAAAAAGGCTCGAGCATGCGCAGGGACTCGTCCGGCTTGCCCTGCTGCCTGTAGCTCACGGCAAGGGAAATGCGGCTTTCCGGGGTCATGTCGGCCGGCTCGGCGCGCACGATGGCATAGCGTTCCCAGATCTCCAACATGCGCTGGTAGCGTTCGTCCCGCACCCCTTCGTCCGCCAGCACGGCAAAGGTCTGGGCGGCCAGCTCCCTGGCTCTGGGCGCCAGTTCGTGGTCCGGGTATTTTTCCATGAACCCGCTCAGAACGTCCAGCGCGGCGGTATAATCCTTGTTCCAGAGATGCCAGAGAGCGAGCTTGATCTCGGACAGGGGCGCAAGGTAACTTTGCGGATGCTTTTCGATAATGTTCCGGTAAACTTCAACCGGACCGAGTTTGAAAGGCCCGTCGAATACGGAAAACATCCCGGCAATGGTGGGAGTGTCATTTATCCCCTCTTCCGCCATGCGCATCATGGCCACCAGCCCGCCATCCTTGTCCGGGAAACGCGTGGCGCTTTCCAGATAGGCGGCGCGGGCCGACTTTTTCTCGCGCATCTGGGAATAAATGTCGCCGATGCGGGTCATGACTATGTCCGCCTCTTCCCCGAGAGGCTGAAGATTTATATACAGCCAGTAATGCTTGAGCGCCTCATCCCGCTTGCCCATGCGAAAGGCCATATCTCCGAGCATGTTCAGAAAAGGCGGGTACTCGATATAGAAACGCCCCCAGCGGCGCTGGATGTAATCCACCACGTTATAGGCCTGATCGTAATAGCCCATGCGGTAGAAGGAGCGCGCGAGTCCCAGAGCGGATTCCCGCGTGTAGCGGCTGTTCGGATAGGTTTCGATCAAGTGCTGGAACTGGTCCGCCGCCTTCTGCAGCTCTCCCCTGCCGTAGAAAAAATCGCCCTGATAATAATAACTGAGCGCCACATTGTCCCCGTCCGGGAAGCGGCTGCGCAGCAGCCGGAAATTGGCCTCCGCCTCCGGAAAGTTGTTCAGGCGCAGATTCATGTAGCCCAGGCGCAGCAATTCCGCGGAATTGCGCCTCGATCCCGGGTTATAGCTCAGGGCTTTCTGCGCCGCGTCGGCTATTTCCGTAAAATGTCCGGGGATATCATCCTTGTACATGGCAAAAAGGGACTCCGAACGGACGTGCAGCAAATCCTCGTGCTGATCCGGGGTAAGATCCGCTTTTTCCAGCAGCAGATCCGCAAGTTCCAGAGACTGTGCGAACTCCTCGGCCTTCATGTGCTCAAGGATTTTCGGGTGCAGATCGGCGTAGGTCGGCGGCGGGGTCACGGGATTGCCCTGCTCGTCCGTATACACTATGACTGTGGCGTTGGCCTGGGGCTGGGCCTGGGGCTGGGCCTGTGGCTGGGCCTGGGGCTGGGGCTGTGGCTGGGGCTGGACCTGGGACTGGGGCTGTGGCTGGACCTGGGGCTGGACCTGGGGCTGTGCCTGTGGCTGAGGCTGTGGCTGTGGCTGGGCCTGTGGCTGATCCTGTGCCTGGGTCGGAGGCTGGGGTTGGGGCTGGGCCTGTGGCTGGGGTTGAGGCTGACGCGCTTGACCCGTTTCCCCGGCCTGGGGCTGAGCTTTTTCAAACCCGCCCGCGGGCTTCCTTGCGGTTTGCTCCTGCCCGGACGGTGCGGACGCGCCTCCGCCGGAAGGAACGGCGCGCGCTTCGGGGGTTGCGCTGGGGATCCCCGGGGCGCGCGGGCGGGCGGGCGCCGGGGCCGTTTCGGCCGGAAAAAGAATATTTTCCAGACCTCCCGTGTTGACGCTGCCCCGGTAGGCATTGTTCCCGGCAGGCGCTCCGACCCCGGCCGGGATGGACGCGGGGGAAAGACTCCGGGCCTCTTGCGTATGTTCCGCCGCGCCCTGACCTGTGGACTGCCGCCCGGCAGTATCATGCGCGGCCCTGTCCCCGGCCGGGGGATCTCCCTGTCCGGCCGGCGGTGTAAAAGCGGGCGTCTGTTGCGCGGCGGCGGCCTGGACCGGAGGCGCGGCGGCCTGACCGGGCGTAGCGGCCTGGACCGGAGGCGCAGTGGCCTGGACCGGAGGCGCGGCGGACTGACCGGGCGCGACGGAGGTTTGCCGTGTAAAAGCGTCCTCAGACGGGGGGGCGGCTTGACCGGACGGCGAAGAGGAAGAGACAAAAGACCGGGCCGCAGGCACGGATGCCGCGGAACCGCCAACGAAAGCGCCCCGCGCGCCTTGCCCGGGCGCTACGGAAAATTCTTCCGGCCTGCCCGGAGCTTCCTCCGTCTGCGCGAGCCCCGGCGGCGAAGGCGGTGAGGGCAGGGCCATAGCGCTGAAAGCCGGCAGGGAAGGTTCCGGCAGGTCCGCCCTGCGCCGTCCGTCTGTAGAGCCGGCTCCGTAAGAGGAGGGTTGCCCGGAGGCGCCGCTGTTCCCGGTAGATGGGCCGCCGGTCCGGGAGGCGGCGCCCTGGGACGCGATGGTGGCGGTAGGCGCGACCCGCGCGGGCGGGGCCTCGCCCATGCGTGTGGCTTGCAGGGCGTGTTGAGGTGTGCCGGGCAGGGCCACCACCACCGGGCCGCCTTCCTGTCCCGCCGGAACCGGAGCAACGGCGGCAGGGGAGGCGATCCCTTCAGGAGAAACGCGGGGCGGTCGCGCGCCGGCGGAAGGATCGGCCGTCGGCCGTTCCTCCGGGACTGCGGGAGAATTCACCGAAGCCCCGGGCTGGGCCGGATTTTCCGCGCGTTCCCGCGTCGCTTGCTCCGGGTTCGCGGGGGCGGAATCGGGCCGGGAGGCGAGAAAACGGGACTGCGCGGTCTCACCGCGCGGATCCGCCAGCAGAGCCTCGTTCACCGCATCCGGCGCCTGTTCGGGGCGGACGTTCCTGTCCGGGGCAAGCTCCGTGGCCGGCGCCCTGTCACTGGGTTTCCAGCGCGCCCCCAGCGGGTTGTGGAAAAAATCCACGATTATTTCCTGCTTGCTCTGGCCGGCCACCATAAACCCGAATTCCGGGGTCTGGGTCACCAGCACCAGAGCCCGTCCCATGGGCTGCGTATTTTTGAAGATGGCGGCTCCCTGGGGCGTTTCATTGATCAGAAGACCCGAAGGCATGTGAGTAAAAGGAACGACCACCCCGTCCGGGGCGATGCGGCCTATCCTGGCGGCCATGCCCTCGGAGGGGTCAAGGCGGATGGTCACGCGTTCCCGGTCAGGCAGGGCGCGCCATTCAAGAGTGCCCGCGCCGGCCCCGGCCGCGCAGAGCGCAAGACAGAAACCGGCTACCCCCGCCCCGATTCTGCCCGGCAAATTCGCGCGTTTCCCCATCAGACTCACCCCGGCATACATCTCCGACTATTCCATATTGCGCTTCTTCAGTTTTTCGATCAGGGTCGTTCGCTTGATTCCCAGTATCTCCGCCGCCTGGTTCTTCACTCCTTCGGCCAGACTCAAAGCTTCAATCAGCAGTTTTTCCTCTGCCGTGTCGAAAAATTCCTTCAGTCCGAGGTTCATCTCGCGCAAATCGGCCACTGTCGGCCAGGTAAACCCCGCACGCGGCGCGGCGCCGACCCTCGGACGCGGCGGCGGCAGTTCCGCCACCTCTCCCACCTGGCTCAGTATCTTGCGCGGCAAATCCTCCGGCCGCACGGTATCGCCCTCGCAGAGAATGGACAGGCGTTCCGCCAAATTTTCCAGTTCACGCACGTTCCCCGGCCAGGGGTAGGCCTCGAAGATGCGCTGCACGTCCGGGCAAAGGCTCAGCACGAGGCGTTTTTTCTGGGTGCAGAAGCGCTTCAGGAAAAATTCCGTAAGCAGAAGCACGTCCTCGCCCCGGTCGCGCAGGGCGGGCAGATGCAAGGGGATGACGTTCAGGCGGTAATAGAGGTCTTCGCGAAAACGCCCCGCCGCCACCTCTTCCTCCAGATCCCGGTTGGTGGCCGCAATTACGCGCACGTCCACCTTTTTCGCCCCTTGTCCGCCAACGCGCTCTATCTCCCGTTCCTGGAGCACGCGCAGGATCTTTACCTGCAAAAGCAGGTCCATCTCCCCTATTTCATCCAGGAAAACGGTGCCGCCTTCGGCCAGTTCGAATCGCCCCGGCCGGGTGCGGATGGCGTGGGTAAAAGCCCCTTTTTCGTGCCCGAAGAGTTCGGATTCCAGCAGTTCTTTGGGAATGGCCCCGCAGTTGATGGGCACGAAAGGTTTGTCACCGCGCAGACTCATGCTGTGCAGCGCTCGCACGAGCAGTTCCTTGCCGGTTCCGGATTCCCCTGTAACCAATACCGTGGAATCCGTAGGCGCGACCTTGGCCAGAGTGCGAAAAAGCTCCGCGAGAGACGTACTCTGCCCTATTATGCCACTGTGCGCGAAACCCATGCCGTCCTCCTCCGCGCGGAGTCGGCGCGCCGCCCATCTCAAACCGGGTGGAACCCGCCCGATCCGCTTCGCGGAACGCTGGATCTGTTACTGTCAATTAACTGACGAAATGTCAAGGGTAAATCGGGAAATTTTGCTTCCCACGCCGTTTAGTAGTTTTGCGACGCAGAGAGGTACTCCCCAAAATTCGGACAGGGGTGTAAGCTACACGTCAACGAAAGGAGAGACCCCTGTCCAAGCGAAAAAACCATGCTCCGGGGTTCAAGGCCAAGGTAGCCTTGGCGGCACTTTCCGGTGAAAAGACCATTGCCGCATTGAGTTCCGAGTACCATGTTCACCAAACGCAAATCCACCGCTGGATTAAACAACTCAAGGACTCGGCAGCGGGGATTTTCGCCGGGGAAATCAAGACAGAAGAGGCCACACGAGCAAAGGAGCTTACCACCCTGCACGCCAAGATCGGTCAGCTCACCGTGGAGCGCGATTTTTTAGCCGAAGCCTGGGGGAAGCGATGAGCTTGTCCCGCAGGCAAAGCATGGTCCGCCCGGAGCATGCGCGGCTCAGTGTCGTGCGCCAATGTGCGTTGCTCAATATTTCCCGCTCGGGCCTGTACTATGAGCCAAAGGGGGCGTCGGAGTTCAATCTGGTTTTGATGCAGAAAATTGACCGAGCTTTCACCGACTGGCCTTTCTTTTGGTGTGCGGCAGAGGAAAAGCCATTTGACTCTGCTCGGTTATGGAGTCGGAAAAAAGCGCATCCGGCGTCTTATGCGCCTGATGGGACTTGAGGCGATCTACCAGAAACCACGCACCAGCAGTATCCACCCGGAACACAATCGGTATCCATATCTGTTATCGAACGCCTCAGGCGCTCGTTGAAATACGAATGCGTATACTTGCATGCGTTTGAGACCGACTCTGACGCCCGTGCGAGTATCGGCAAATGGATCGACTTTTATAACCGCTTTCGGCCCCACAGCAGTGTGGGCGGTATAACCCCGGACTGTGCTATGAACAGAACATTATAAAGGCAGCCTGATAAGGGAAAACGCAAGCTAAGAAACCACTACTACCTGTCCGAACGATGGGGACCACCTCTCTCCGCCGCCTCCGACACCGACGACTTTCAATACCGCTTGAGACGTCACTTCTTTCGCCTTGCGGTTTTGAGCTTTTTCACAAAGGCGTCAAATTCCTTGTGCGTTTTGAAAATGTCGTCCAACGCCGCGTCTAGGGGCGCCAGAGATACATCAAAAACCGGATATTCTTCCGCCAGTTTTTCGGCGTCAAAAGAAAAGGGTCGATAAATACTACCGTCCTTGGTACAGAGAAATTTCGCCTCGTGAAGAGCCGGGGTGGATTTGTAAAACTCACGCAAACGCTGTCCGAGGTCTTTAAGGGCAAGGTCGACAGAAAACTCTAAACACAGGGCCATGCCGTTGTATCCTGCGGCAAAGGCCAGCCAGGAATGCTCCTCATCGTCTGGGCAGGCATCTTCTGTGCAGCCCAGTTGAAAATAGACCAAATATACATCATTATCTTCAGGCCATTCGTCCAAGGCGAAAGAAGTGTCGTCGTCGTCTTTCTTGTCTCCCACCATCAATTTTTTATAGTAGCCTTTCCATTTGCCTTTTTGCGCTTCCACGCGTTCCTTGATGCGGGTGTTGATGGTGGCAAAAAGCTGCCTTTCAATTTTATCGCGAACAGAGGGCGCTGTTTCCAAAATTTCCACATTCCGGATAATCAGTTGGCAGAGTTCATCGGGGTAGTTCATGGCAATACCTCACAATTGGCTTATATGGTTGCAGAATTGACGGATCAGGACGGTTCCGTGGGAATCGGAAGGCATGACGTCCGCATGGCGGAGAAAGTCGCCAGCCAGATCGGCCCAGCGCAGGCAGACAACTTTTCCGTGCAAAGCGACATCGTTTGGTTTGCGCCCATCAGGAGTGAGAAAGGCCAGACGCCAGGGACGCTTTCCCGCCCGTGCTCGAACAATATCCAGATAGCGTTGCAGTTGATCGCCGGTTTCCCGATAATCAATTTTCACTTCAATGAACAGGAGAAAACCAGGGCCGTCCACTTCAACGTCCACGCGGCTACGTTGGTTGGCGCTTTGATCGGATTCCTCATAGGAGATTTCCCGGCGGGTTCGATATCGTCCCAAGCTCTCCGCACCAGCGGGGAAGGCACGGCCGTCTTCTCCCATGCGCTCCATAACACAGCGCAGAAAGGCCGCGCCTTGGCCGTGGTCGCCGAAACAGTCCAGCAGCCAGGCGAGAAGGTCGCTGTTGCGCGCCTCATCACGCCCTATTCCAGCCCGTTCAATGAGGTCAACCCCTCGTCCTTGTTCTTTGAAGGGAAGATAAAGGGCGGAAAATTTTTCAAAGAAGTCCGCGCAGACCCGTGGTTTCACGCAAGACGCGGTTTGAAGTTCCTGTTGTTGCCATAGCGCTGAAAAATCAGAAAAAAACTGTGACCATTCCGATATGTCCGGTAGTCGTTGCATTCATATCTCCTTGCGGTTTCTATAAAAACGCGGCGGGTGCTACACTTTATCACCGACATTGTCTTCTCGCCTAGCACAAAAAACACCTAAATTGGCTCAATCCCGCGCAATATCCGGCTGATTATGATCTGCCCGGCATGCGGCATTACTGGACATCACCCTTACTCCACGCTTTCTTCATTCGAGGCGTAATACCTCATCATCTCCAGCACTTCTTCCCGCATCAGATAGCGTAAATGTTCCGGTTCCAACAATTCCGCGCCGCTGCCGAAACTGAGCGCCCAGCGTAAGAGCTCTTCTTCATCACCAGCCTGAAACCGCAATTCCACTACACCGTCCGCCAGTTCCACAACTTCCTGCCCTTCGCTCCAGACGCGTTCCCTGATGAAGCCGCTGTAGTCCGCGATGAAGGCTATCCGCACGGGAAAGCCCTCTCTTCCGGGCAGGCCGGACACGCCGCCACGCGATGGTAATACCGGACATTCCGTCAACATTCTGCGGGTCGAAGAGCAGGCAAGGATGCGATGCACAGCGAGAGTCATGGGAAAGCGGATTTCCGGCGTTCCTTTGCCGTTGACATTCCAGCCGTCAATGTTCAAAGCATCATTTTCGGCGGTAAACCGAACCGGCACAAAATCATGGGCCTTCGCCTCATGGCCGGGAATGCGGTATTCCACAGCGCAGGCCGTATGCGCGGGAATGGCGCGCAGCAGGCATTCAATGTGCTTCTGAAACGGCGTGTAGTCGATACGGCCCCAGACGACGCGCTTTGCTTTGGATGCTATGGTTTCGCCGCGCTTTTCGGCCTTCTCCATCAGGGTGGCGACCTTGGCGATTCCCTCGGAAATGACGCGTTCAATACCTTCCGGCAACAGGTGTTCCAACAGGTCCCGGCACTGAGCCAGCTTTTCCACCTCGTTTTGCGTCAGACCGATATGCGGCGTGCCCGGCAGGTTTTTCAACTGATACCAGCGGCTGCCCTTTCTGCGCCCTGTTTCCTCAATGCCGGATATGATCTCCGCAACGCCGGAAACTTCAATGGTTTCCACCATTCGTATGATGGTGGCTTTCGAGCAGTGGTACTGTTCCGCCAGATCCACAAGCCAGAGTCGTCTGCCTGAAAAGAGAAGCTACGTGAACAGCAACAGGGTTCTGTGCGTCGCGGTGGCATCGGCCAGTTTTTTCGACATGGCATTTCCCCGTGATTCCAAGTGGTACGCTGGGACAGTGCAAGAAGAAATTTCTTCCCTATTCGGGATAAGCGCGCCACGCCAATATACGAATAGAGATTGCCACAACCGAGTTTCAGAATCCGGAATGCGGCTCTGTTGTTTTGTGTACGGCAAAAAATACGGAGGCGGTTCCCATAGTACGGAGGGGAATAGTGTCGTCTCAAGAATTACTTTTGTTCTCCGCCAAGGCGCGCCAGATTCATCTGGAGAGAGCGCGCACAGACGCGCATGACCTTTGGACGGTTCCGGCGCAACATTGGCAGAGGGCAGACAAAGGGCACCTCATAACGGCACTATCCGAAATCAGCATCAGATATGTGCAAATTATATGGGCGCTCCCTGCACGGCGAAAGATGCTACGGTAGTGCTCCAGGATCTTGGACGACAACCACAATGATTTTTTCGATTCGTTTCGATGGCTCAACAGAACCTCTTGTTTTTGATGGAGCTATAGATCGCAGATCGAGGCCGCCCGCTCCGCACTGAAACGAGGCAAAGATATTCTGTCGAGGCAAAGATATTCTTGCTGTCTCCTGGAAAACATGTTATATTTCAGTGATGAACATTGTGTCGTTGTATAGCGTCATGCATAAAACCGTCCGGAACATTGTTCCCGGAAAAGGCAACCAGCGCAAAGTCATTGAAGCCCTGCGGCGCATCCTGTTTCCCGTCCTGCTTGAGGATGTCCGCATCACTCCGGACGAAGCCGTGCAAAGCGGCACAGCGCTGAAAAAATTCTGCGTGACCCTGTGCGTATACCGCCGGCAACGGTTTACCGGGAGGGAGGTCCCGCCCCGGCGCAGCTTTGCCTCGGCGAATATACCGCCCCTGCCCCGGCAGAATACCTGCTTGCAAGCGGCTACGTCTTCCGGACTGTCGTCATGGACCGGGAACGCCGCTTTCTTGCCATGCCGTCGGAGAAAAACCATTTCTCGTCCGATATATACCGCGCCAATAAAAATATCCGCGCCCTGCGCCCGATCTCCATTACCGAAGACGCTGTCGCCCTGAACACATCCTACACCGACAACTTCTATCACTGGTTCGTGGATCTCGTGGGACGCATGCTGCTGCTGCCCGACTGGGACGACAAGGTTATCTGCGCCGACACCCGCTATCCCTACCAAAAAGAGACCCTGGCCCTGCTCGGTGTCGCCCCGGAACGCATTTTCAGTCTGGACGATTATACGCTCTACCGCTTCAAAACGCTGTCTGTGGTCAGCTACCCGCGCAGTTGCCCAGACCCGCACAGTTACGCCGCTCTGAAAGAAATGGCCCGGCGCGTCAAGCCGGATGCGCGGGAACGGTCCTTGCCCAAACGCGTCTACATAAGCCGAGGTGATGTATCGGGACGCCGCTCCATAGTCAATGAGCAGGAATTGTTGCCGATTTTCAAAAAATATGGCTTCCGGCGCATGATCTTTTCCAATTTGTCTCTTGAAGACCAAATACGCGCGGCGCGGAACGCCGATCACCTGATCTTTCCTCATGGAGCGGCGGGGGTTAATCTTGTCTTCAGTCCACCGGGTATTCGCTTCATGGAAATCATGTCACCCAGGGCGCTTGATGCTTCAAGCGTTTGCGTGTGCCAAAGTCTCGGCGTACCCTACCATCTGCTCCTGGGAGAAATGCCGGCAGGTGATTCCATGCAGGCACCTTTCAGCGTCGAGCCGCAAGCCCTGCTCCGGGCGCTGGAACGGCTGGTGGCATAGCGGAGTTCGACAGGCGCCGCGCCCGCTCCTTGCCATGCCGGACGGAAGCTGTTATCTTCCTTTCTTCAAACGCACCTGCCAGCAAAGGGGTGTTTATGGGTTTAATCACGGGCGAAGCCCTCACTTTTGACGATGTGCTGCTTCTGCCGGGCTATTCCGAAATTACTCCGGATCTGGTGGACGTGTCCTCCTTCCTCACTCCGGACATCCGTCTGAATATCCCCCTCATTTCCGCCGCCATGGACACGGTGACCGAATCCGAAATGGCCATATCCATGGCCCGCCACGGAGGTGTCGGCGTGGTGCACAAGAACTGCTCCATTGAAGAGCAAAAGCTGGAAGTGGAAAAAGTCAAAAAGTCCGAAAGCGGCATGATCACCTCTCCGATCACTGTGAAACCCACGGATACCGTGGCCGTGGCCCTGGGGCTGATGGCCGGATACCGTGTTTCCGGCCTGCCTGTGGTGCGGGGACGCAAGCTGGTCGGCATCCTGACCAACCGCGACGTGCGTTTTGTAAAAGACCCGGAAACCACACTGGTCAGCGAACGTATGACCAGCAAGAATCTGATCACCGTACCCGTGGGCACCACTCTTGAAAAAGCCAAGGATCTCCTGCACGAAAACCGTATCGAAAAACTGCTGGTGGTGGACGGGAACAAGGAGCTGCGCGGCCTGATCACCATGAAGGACATCGAGAAAATCCGCAAATATCCCGACGCCTGCAAGGACAATATGGGGCGTTTGCGCGTGGGGGCGGCCATCGGCATAGGCGCGGACTGCCTGCCCAGAGCGGAAGCCATGCTGGAGGCCGGAGCCGATTTCCTGGTGCTGGACTCCGCGCACGGCCATTCCCGCAACGTGCTTGAAGGCGTCCGCGAGGTGCGCGCGGCCTGGCCGGACTGCCGGCTGGTGGCCGGGAACATCGGCACCTACGAGGGAGCCAGAGCGGTTCTGGAGGCCGGAGCGGATACGGTCAAGGTCGGGATCGGGCCCGGGTCCATCTGCACTACGCGCATCGTGGCCGGGGTCGGCGTGCCGCAGATCACCGCCGTCTTGGAAGCGGCGCGCGCGGCGCGGGAGATGGACCGTTGCATGATTGCCGACGGGGGCGTCAAGTACTCCGGAGACATAGTCAAGGCCCTGGCCACGGGCGCGCACAGCGTGATGATCGGCGGCCTGTTCGCGGGATCCGAGGAAAGCCCCGGCGAAACAATCCTCTACCAGGGCCGGCGCTACAAGATTTATCGCGGCATGGGATCCATTGACGCCATGAAGGCGGGCAGTTCGGACCGCTATTTCCAGAAAAAATCCCAGAAACTGGTGCCTGAGGGCATCGTGGGCCGCGTTCCCTACAAGGGTCCGGTCGGAGACAGCCTCTACCAGCTCGTGGGCGGATTGCGCTCCGGCATGGGCTATGTGGGCGCGGCCAACCTGACTGCCCTGCGGGAATTGGCCAAACTGGTGCGCATATCCCCGGCGGGGCTGCGCGAAAGCCACGTGCACGATGTGATCATCACCAAGGAAGCGCCCAATTACCAGGTGGAGCCGAACTAATGCCTGATTGCAAAAATAGCGAACATATTTTTTATGGTTATTTTTGCAGGACCGTCGGCGGAAAAACGTGGTTTTCCGGCGACTTACGCCGCCTGTGGCGGCGCAAAACCCTTCGGGTTTTGTAGTGTTTGCTTTTGCAAGTAAACACTAACGCAAGGACCCCCCGCATGTCCGAATTTTCCAAGGTTCTGATCATAGATTACGGCGCCCAGTACACCCGCCTGATCGCCAGAAGAGTGCGCGAAGCCGGCGTCTATTCGGAAATCCTGCCCTGCTCGGCCCCGGACGAAGCGATCCGCGCGGCCAAAGCCTCGGCCATAATCCTTTCCGGCGGCCCGGACGACGCCGGCGAACCCGGAGCTCCGACCTTAAGTCCGGCTGTGCTGGAAAGCGGCCTGCCCGTGCTCGGCATCTGCTACGGGATGCAAATTCTGGCCCTGACCCTGGGCGGGACCCTGGTCAATTCCCGGGACCGTGAATATGGCCCGGCCGAACTCAGCCCGAGCGGAAACTCCCCGCTCTGGAAGGGCCTGCCCCGCAACAAGCCATTTACCGTCTGGATGTCGCACGGCAACCGGGTTCTAAGCGCGCCGCCCGGATTTGAGGTATGCGCGTCCACTCCCAATCTGGACCTCGCGGCCATGGCCGACGAATCCCGGCGCATTTACGCGGTGCAGTTCCACCCCGAAGTGCACCACACGCGCCACGGCGCGCGCATCCTGCGCAATTTCCTCTTCGCGGTCGCAAATCTTGCTCCCAACTGGAGCATGAGCTCCTTTGTCGAAAAAGCAACGGCCGAATGCCGGGAGCGGACGGGCGCGGACAAGGTGGTGCTCGGCCTGTCCGGAGGCATTGATTCCACGGTGGTCGCGGCCCTGCTGCACAGGGCGATCGGGCAAAACCTGCACTGCATCTTCGTGGATCACGGGCTTTTGCGCCTGGGAGAAGGGAAAGAGGTGATAAAAACCCTGAACAGGCACCTGCCCGGCCTCAACCTGCACGCCGTGCAAGCCGGGAAATTTTTTCTGGACAGGCTGGCCGGGGTGGAGGACCCGGAGGAGAAACGCCGCGTCATCGGCCGGACCTTTGTGGAAGTCTTCGAGGAAGAGGCGAAAAAGATAGCCAGCGCGCGCTGGCTGGCTCAGGGCACACTCTATCCGGACGTCATAGAATCGTACTCCGCCAAGGGCATGGTCATAAAAACCCACCACAATGTGGGCGGCCTGCCGGAGCGGATGAACCTGAAACTTTTGGAACCCCTGCGCGAACTGTTCAAGGATGAGGTCCGCGAGGTGGGGGCGCAGCTCGGACTGCCGGCGGAGATCATCTGGCGGCACCCCTTCCCCGGTCCCGGACTTGCCGTGCGCATCCTGGGGGAAGTGACGCGGGAGCGCCTTGATATCCTGCGGGCGGCGGATCACATAGTCACTCAGGAACTTACCGCCGCAGGGCTCATGCGCAAGGTCTGGCAGGGGTTCGCCGTGCTTCTGCCCCTGCGCACCGTGGGAGTTATGGGCGACGCCCGTACCTACGAGCATGTGGTCGCCCTGCGGGTCGTGGACAGCGTGGACGCCATGACCGCCGACTGGACGCGCCTGCCCTTCCAGGTTCTGGCCTCCGTTTCCGGACGGATCATCAGCGAGGTCAAAGGCGTCAACCGGGTGGTCTACGATATCTCCTCCAAACCCCCCGGAACCATCGAATGGGAATAAACCCGGTCGAACTCCGCCCACCCGATTGGAATCAGGAGCAATTTCACTTTGCCATTGCCCCGGCGGCCGCAGAGCGGGCGCAGGTCGGAGAAAGCCAGATGCGCAATCTCAAAGCTAAAATGCTATGAACAGGCACGGTGGCCCATGTTCGGGATAGGCGGCAGCGAGTTCCTGGTGATCATGGTGGTGGCGATCCTGGTTCTCGGGCCGGAGCATCTGCCGCGCATCGTGCGTACCGTCTCCAAGGTGATGTCCGACTTCCGCCGGGTCAGTACGGAATTTCAGCGCGCTCTGCACGTCGAGGCCGATCGCCAGGAAACCGAAGAGCAAAAACGCCGGCGGACGCGAAAAGCGAAGGCCGGAGCCGGTTCGCCCGGCGAAACATCCGCGCCTGGACAAAGCGCGTCCAGCGGGAACAAGGAGCAACCCGGCGCGGAAGCCCCGCCCCCCGCCGCGTCGTCTTCCTCCTCCGCGGACGGGCGGGAAGACCCGTCAAAAGAAGAGACGGCGGATAACCGAATGGCCGAGGACACGGCATACGCCGAACGGGAAGAAACTCCCCCCACGGCGTCGGAGACGGGCTCGCCCCCGGCCGGGGACAGTGTTTTGGTCGCACGGGAAAACGCGCCCCCCACGGCCGCTGTTCCGGGAGCCGAAGCGTGAGATCAAAAGAGGACGGGGACCTCAACCTTGCCCGTGGGGACGAAAATACAGAAACAGCCTCCGGGGACACAAAGGCTGAAGCCGCCGCAGACGAGACCGCTCACGCGGCGGGTGCGGAGCCCGAGGCCGATCTCTCGGGAAACCCCGCGCAACAACCGTCCCATCCCCCTGAAACCCCGGCTGAAGAGCGCGCCGGAGAAACCGGAAGGGAGACGGACGCCGCAGAGACTGAGGCCGCAGAAGGCACCGAAAACGCCGCAGAGACTAAGGACACAGAAGGCACTGAAGACGCTGCGGAGACTGAGCACACAGAGGACGCGGATAACACAGAAGGCACTGAAGACGCCTCAGAGACTAAGGACACGGAAGATACTGAGGACGCCGCAGAGACTGAGCACACAGAGGACGCGGAGAACACAGGAGGCACTGAAGACGCCTCAGAGACTAAGGACACAGAAGGCACTGAAGACGCCGCAAAGACTAAGGACACGGAAGATACTGAAGACGCCGTAGAGACTGAGGACACAGAAGACACTGAGGACGCAGAAGAAGGGGTCATGACCCTGCGCGATCATTTACGGGATCTGCGTTCCTGCCTTTTCAAGTCTTTTTTGTGGCTCATAGCCGGCTTCTGCCTATGCTACCCGTTCCACGAGGAGCTTTTCGCCCTGCTTTTCGCTCCGCTGACCGCGGTTCTGCCGGAGGGCGCCAAACTGGTCTATCTGAGTCCGCCCGAAGCCTTTTTCACCTATTTGAAAATCACCATGGTGGCCGGACTTTTCCTGTCCAGTCCCATGGTTTTCTACCATCTCTGGGCCTTTATAGCCCCCGGACTTTACCGGGAGGAAAAAATGCGCATTCTGCCGGCTGCCTTTTTTTCCGCCTTTTTTTTCATCAGCGGGGGGCTCTTCTGCTATTTCGTGGTCTTTGAGGTGGCCTTCAAATTTTTCATGAGCTACAACAAGGGGAACATTCAGGCCATGCCCTCCCTGGATGTGACCTTAAGCTTCGTGTTGCAGTTCCTGCTGGCCTTCGGGGTGGTTTTCGAACTGCCCCTTTTCGCCTTTCTGCTGGCCCGCATAGGCCTCATCAGCGCGGATACCCTGCGCCGCTTCCGGCGCTACGCCGTCCTGATCATGGTGATCGTCGCCGCCGTGCTGACGCCTCCGGACGTGGTCTCGCAACTGCTCATGGCCGGCCCCCTGATCCTGCTTTACGAGGCGGGCATCATCATCGCCGCGGTTTTCGGGAAAAAAAGCGCCGTGGCCGATACGGACGAGGCGCCGGACGAAGATGATCAAGAAAGCGCCGATTAGCATCTCAAGCGTTAATGCCATGGTCCCCGGACGAATCGGCGCATCCCTGTTGAAATGGTTAACAGGAGAAAATAAATAGCTTATCATATGCGCTACGGGAGAAACGCCATGCCGGAAAACGAAAAACGCTCGGCCAGGATTGTTCGCGAGACAAGGGAAACCGCGATTGACCTTACCCTTTGCATTGACGGGCAAGGTGAGGTACAAACGGATACGGGATACGGCATGGCCGACCACATGATTACCCTGATCGCCGTCTGGGCCGGTTTTGATCTGCGCCTGAAGTGCCGGGGGGATATGCATGTGGACGCCCACCACAGCGTGGAGGACGCGGCCCTTTGCCTGGGCAGGGCCATAGACCAGGCTCTGGGCGACAGGGCCGGCATAGCCCGGAGCGCCTCGGCCCGCGTGCCCATGGACGAGGCAATGGCCACGGTGAGTCTGGATCTTTCCGGGCGCTCCAGCTTGGTTTTCATGGGACAGGAACTGCTCCCTCCCCAAATCGCCGGGGAAGAAAGCGATCTCTGGCGGGAATTTTTCAAGGCCTTGGCGGGAGGGGGAAAAATGAACCTGCACGTCTGTTTCGAATACGGACTAAACGGCCACCATCTGCTGGAATCCGCCTGCAAGGGTCTGGGTCTCTGCTTGAAGGACGCCGTAAACATATCCCGCTCCGGGGTTTTGAGCACAAAAGGAAGTCTGGACCTATGAGCATACAATTATCGACACGCGCGCATGTGGCGCTTCTTCTCGTTTTTGGCTGCGCGCTGCTTGGCGCCGCCTGCGCCGCCCCTTCCCAGCCCCCCCTGCCCGTGGGCAGCCTGAAACTCGGCCTGGCCGCCTTCAATCAGCCGATCCTCGCCTCCGAAATGCTGGCCGGATACCAGCCGGAAGACGTGCCCAAAATTGACGCCAAACACCTGCACGAGTTGGACTCCATTCTCGCCCAGGTATTGAGCAACCGGTCGAAGCACCAGTTCACGGGCAGGGAAGGCCCGGAACACTGCCGCCGGACCGTGGGGGCGCAAAGCGGCGCCACCAACACCCAGGCCGCCCTGCGCACATGGTCCGCCGTGGGCCGCTGCATGAACGTCGACCTGCTGGTGCTCCCGCAGATCCTGGAATTGCGCCAGCGCGACGGCGGCTCTTTCGGAGTGGTCAGCCCGGCGCGGGTGGTCATGGACATCTTTGTGATAGACGTGCGCAACGAGACGCTCATTTCCCGCTCGCACTTTGATGAAACCCAGTCCAACCTGACCAGCAACCTCCTGGACACGGGCAAATTCTTAAAACGCGGCGGACAGTGGATCAGCGCCGGGGAACTGGCCCGCGAAGGCATGGAAAAAGCCGTGAAGGAACTGGGCCTGTGATTATCTTTCCCGCCGTGGACATCAGAGGCGGCAAATGTGTGCGCCTGCTTCAGGGGAAAGCCGACCGCGAAATAATCTACGAGACCGATCCCCTCAAAGTCGCCGTCTCCTGGCAGAAACGAGGGGCGCGGGGGTTGCACGTCATTGATTTGGACGGCGCCTTTGCCGGTTCGGCCGTCAATATGCCCCTGATCAGTTCCGTCTGCCGGGAGTTGGACATTCCCGTGCAGGTCGGCGGCGGCATAAGGGACCTGGAGACCGCCCGGTCTTACGTCCAGGCCGGGGCGGCCCGCATCATCATCGGCACCATGGCGGTCGAAAAACCCGACGTTTACGCGGATATCTGTACCAACCTGCACGGCAAGGTCGGGGTATCCCTGGACACCGAGGAGGGACGCCTGAAAACCAGAGGCTGGATAGACGATTCCGGGATGAGCGTCGAGGAGATCATGCCCAGGCTCTACGCTCAGGGAACCGCCTTCATCGTGCATACGGACATAAGCCGGGACGGAATGCGCTCCGGCCTGAACATTGAAGCCTTGCGGGAACTCGTTGATTCCGCCCTGATGCCGGTGATAGCCTCCGGAGGCGTGTCCGGCATGGACGACATAAGAGAACTGTACGATTTAAGCCGGGGAAGCATGCTCGAAGGGGTCATAAGCGGCCGCGCCCTCTACGAGGGCGATCTGAACTTAGAGGAAGCGGAGGCCTGGATCAACTCGCGTCAGGAATGAGCCGGCTGCTCGCGCTTGCGCAAAGGAGACAACATGTCCGCATCCCCCGTTTATTTTACCGATATGCGCTGTACCACGGGCGTGAGCCTGCAGGACAAGCTGAACCGCCTGATCGGCAAGGCCGGCATTGAGCAGATTGAGTTCGCGAACAAGTTCACGGCAGTAAAAATACATTTCGGAGAACCCGGCAACCTTTCCTTTCTGCGGCCCAATTTCGCCTTTACCGTGGTGAAGCGCGTCAGGGCCTTGGGCGGCATCCCTTTCCTGACCGACTGCAACACCCTGTATGTGGGCAGGCGCAACAACGCCCCGGCACACCTGGACGCGGCCTATGAAAACGGCTATTCGCCCCTGTCCGTCGGTTGCCAGATTCTCATCGCCGACGGTCTCAAAGGGCTGGACGAAGTGGACGTGCCGGTGCCTGGAGGCATCCTGCTGCAAAGCGCCAAGATCGGACGGGCGATCATGGACGCGGATATTTTTATTTCTCTCAATCATTTCAAAGGGCATGAACTCACCGGCTTCGGCGGCGCGATCAAAAACACGGGCATGGGCAGCGGCAGCCGGGCCGGAAAAATGATTATGCACAACTCCGGAAAACCGGAGGCAAGCGCAAAAAGGTGTACGGGCTGCCGCACCTGCTCCCGCTATTGCGCGCAGTCCGCCATCAGCTTCAACGAAGACAGAAAGGCGGTAATAGACCACAATCGCTGCGTGGGCTGCGGGCGCTGCATAGGGGTTTGCAATTACAACGCCATCTTTAACCGCAACGCGTCCTCCAATGACGAAGTCAACCGCAAAATGGCCGAATACGCCAGGGCGGTGCTGCACGGACGGCCTAATTTCCACATTAACGTCGTCAATCAGGTCTCCCCCTATTGCGACTGCCACAGTGAAAACGACGCTGCCGTTGTGCCCGATATCGGCATTTTCGCCTCCTTTGACCCTGTGGCCCTGGACAAGGCCTGCATAGACGCCGTGAACGCGGCCCCGGTCGTAGGAGGAACGCTGCTTGAGGATCGCGGCGGCGTGGGCGGAGGGGATCATTTCCACTGCATCCACCCCTCCACAGACTGGCGCGGGCAGATTGAACACGCGGAAAAAATCGGCCTGGGCAGCGGAATATACGACCTTATAACCGTAAAATAGGGTATCCTGCCTTTATTGCGTCACAGGCTTCCCATGGAAATCGGGACATCGGCCGCGGGCTGACGCGCCTGCGACGGTCTCATGCCAATTCGCTTTCGATCAAAAGCGCATTGGTATGGCACAGGCGAAGCAGTAGCCCGCAAGTTTTTGAAAAATCCGGCTCCGCCTGTGTTTTTCAAAAATTTTGGCGTCTTGCATTCAAACTCGTTTGAACGCGACTTGGCGTCAAGGCGAAAATGATCGCGTGCCAGTAAAGGGCAGGGCCATTATATAAGAGGCAAGCCATGTGCCGACAAAACCTTTTGTGCTGCATCCTCCTGATTTGCGGCTTCTTTCCCGCGGGTTGCGCCGTTGTTTCCGGCATACCCGCCCATGTTCCCAGGCTGGAAAGCCGTTACGACGACGCCGGAATAAAGACCGAGGTGGCCGGAGCCTTGCTGGCCCTTGACCCCTCCAAGGCCAACGACATAAACGTGCACTGCTTTTTCGGAAACGTCTTTCTGATCGGGGAAGCGGACAGGGAATTCCGCCGCGAGGCCGTTGACGCCGCCGAAAAAATCAGCGGCGTCACCCGTGTGACCACCCACTGGTTCCCCTCCGGCAGCGCCGCCACGCACGAGGACGCGGCCATAGAGGCGAAACTGTCCGAAGTTTTGCCGGCATCCGCCAAAGACGCGGGCGGACGCGTGGATGCCGACGTCTGGGGTGGACATGTGGTGCTTACCGGTATGGTGCGCCGCCAGTCGGATATAGATCTGGCGGTCCAGGCCGCCAAACGGGTTGAAAAAGTCCGCAGCGTCACCAGCTATCTCATTACTGATGCCGCATCCAAGCGCTGATGCCGCGCCCTCCGGCATATTCCCGACTCTCCTTGAGGTTTCGCAGGCTGAAGCGGGCATGAGGCTTTTACGTTTTCTGCAGCGCAGGCTGCGGGATGGGGAGCCGAAAAGCCTTTTGCACAAATGGGTCCGCAGCGGTCAGGTGCGGGTGAACGGAGGACGCAGCACCGCTTTTGCCCGTCTTGCGGCAAATGATCTGGTGCGTCTGCCTCCCTTCGCCCGCGCGCGGGAGACCGGGCAAAGTTCCCGGCCGGACACGGAGGGAGGCGGCGCAAGCCCGGCTGCCCCCGGCGCGCTTCTCGGTCCCGGCGTGCGGGTGATCTGCATTTGTGATGACGTGCTCATTCTAGACAAGGCTTCGGGCGTATCCTGCCATCCGGGTGGAGGGTCGCGGCGTAAAACGGGCGCGGGCCGTTCCGGAAGCACGTCGGAAAATTTGTCTGTAGCGGAGATACTGGCCGGGGCTTTTGCCTCCTCGCCCTATATCCCCGCCCCGGCCCACCGTCTGGACCGGCGCAGTTCCGGTCTGCTCCTGGCGGGGTTGAGCCGGGCGGCGGCGGCGCGTCTGCAAATCCAGTTCAAAAACGGGGAGATATGCAAATACTATCTGGCCTGGAGCGCTGGGTTCGTGCCCTGGGAGGGGCCGCTTCTGCTGGAGGACAGGCTGGTGAAACGCGTTTTCGGCGGCCGGGAGATCATTAAAGCAATCGACGCTTCAACCGGTCCTTACGGCGGGCTAAACGCGCCGGGGGCTGTCCGGCGGCAAGGGTTCACTGGCAAATCCCCGCGGAGCGTTTCAAGTGTGGAGTGCTCCGGCGCGGGGCTTGAGGGGCAGAAAGCCCTCTGCGCCGCCCTTGTGTTGCGGCGCCAGGAATCCGGAAGCCTCCCCGTCCCGGCTTCTCTGCTTCTTCTGCGCCTGTTGAGCGGGCGCAAACACCAGCTGCGGGCTCAACTCGCCGCGCGCGGTTTTCCCCTGATTGGAGACGGTCTGCGTGGCGGCCCGGATTTTCCAATTCTGCTCCTGCATGCGCATTCCCTGAGGATACCGGCGCGCGGCGCGCAGGCGGACCCGTCCGAAGGTCGCCTTGCGGTCAGCGGAGATAAACCCGCGCAAGAGGCGGGATACGAATTTTGTACGCCTGCGCCCTGGCCCTTGGACCTTGTTTTGGATGAGCGGGAGATGGCCGGGGCGAAAAAAATCCTGGACGCCCATATCGCCGCAGGCGGTCTATAGCATTTTGAGAGTGCTTGCTTACAGACTCCCATACTGCTCAAGCTCCTCAAGCTACAGCATTTTACCTTTAACGCTTGAAAACAGTTCGCTTACGGCGGGCAAAGCCCGGCTGCGGTATTTCGCCCATGGGAAAAGAGTCAGGCAGAGTTTGATGACGGTGGAATCCATGCTGTAGAGTTTGAGCTTGAATCGGAATTTGTGCTTGGGCGCCATCGGCACACAACGGCTGTACATTTCGGCGAATATGCCCTGAAAATAGCCCACGGGTTGGAAGCATCGGCATCGGCAACTGTGGACTTGGCGACCGTCTTCAGGCCGAAATGATACAAACGCTTTCCCGCTGCAACCAGGCTGCGCACACCATCTCGCAGAGACCGCCGCGCCGCCAGACGGATGGAGGTCATGATAAAAAAATGCTGTTTGAAGCCAGGCTTTCTCGGAGTCCGTCCACATGAGTACTTGCGTTCGAGTTTTTGAAAAACATGTCCCGGTATCCAAGATAGCAGTTGCGAACAGATTGTGTTATGGTGAGCCATGTCCAAAATCTCCTTGTGCGGTGAGTTTTTTCACTGAAATACCATAACACAGGCATCAAAGATTCTGGACTTTTTCCATTAGCCTCAACTGGACAGCAGTGGATAGCGATGATGTTCTAAAAATCATCGCCCTACAAGAAGACATTGGCAGTATTGACAACCTCCCTATTCATTGCGATAAGAAGGAGATTACAATGCAACCAATAAGCAATGCTTGGTGTATACAGATTGACGTTACCAGCTATTGCATTCACAAGTGCCTGTACTGCTCCAGGTATAACAGGCACCTGCGTCATGATCAACGGGTGCACATGCCTCTGGAAACACTTTATAAGGCATTGGATAGTCTGCGCGACTGGCCAACAAAAATAGGCATTATCGGCGGCGAGCCACTGCTGCACCCGGAGTTCAAGGCCATTAACGCATTACTGCGCAAATTCTTCTCCAAAGAAAAATTGGGATTGTGGACATCGGGCCTGCCCCGTACGGCCCTTGAGGATCCGCGCCGCGACCCGGACATATTGGCCACCTATGGCTTTGTGGCTTACAACCCGCACGACGCCGAGCAGGTAAAAAAATGCCGCCACCAGCCTTTGACCGTGGCCATTCGCGAAGTTGTTGCCGACTCCAGCGTCATGTGGCAGCTCATTGACGAATGCTGGGTACAGCGCACATGGTGCGCCAGCATCACGCACAAAGGCGCATATTTCTGTGAAGTGGCGGCGGCACAGGATCTGCTCCTTAACGACGGAGCCAATGCCTGGCCCATTGAGCCGGGCTGGTGGAAGCGCCCGCCGGAGTCCGCGGCCTTCAGGAGGCAAAGGGATACCCTCTGCCCGGATTGCGGCATGGCCATACCCATGGAGCGAGAGCTCTTGATCAAAGAGAGCGAAAAAATCACCCCGCAACTTCTGGAACGCTTCCGCTCCAGCAATCTCAAACGGCTTCGCGACAAGGACGTCGAGGTTTACGCGCACAGCTTCTCCAAGGAAGAACTTCGCGAAAACTGCAAAACCTGGTGCCCCGGCAACTACCGGGAAGATCTGACGGTAGACGAACTGGCTGGCGAAGGGCGCGGCTTCCCCGGAGAACTTTTGTAAAAAGGCGGAACATGCCATGGCATCGGTTGAAATTATCACCATGTGGTACAACGAGGCCTTTTTGGCTCCGTTCTTCCTGGCGCACTACGCCTGGGCGGACAGGATCACCCTGCTTTTCGATGAGGACAGCACGGATGCAAGCCGGGACATCGCCAAGGCGTATGCCAATGTCAAAGTAACGCCTTTTCGCTTTCCCGACATGATGGACGACGAACTGAAAGCCGATTTGATTAACAAACAATACCGCCGCTCCAACTGTGACTGGGTGCTCAGCGTGGATGCCGACGAGTTCGCTTTTTACAAACAGGGCGATGAGTTTTGTTACGATCTGCGGCCGTTTTTGGCCGAAAATCCGGGCCATGACCTGTTTGTCGTCACCCTCTACCAGATCTACCGGCACCGGTCGGATCAGACGGTGGACCCTTCCCTTCCGGCCGTGCCGCAACGGCGGCACGGTGATCCAAACATCACCGGGGGCATTAACGCCCTGTACAACAAGCCCATTCTGGCGCGAAGCGGGCTGGATATGAGTTGGGGCCCCGGCTGCCATGAATATGTGTCGCACGGGAAACCGCTGGCTGTCTCGCCCTTGTGCTTGCAGGGCGCGCACTGGGCCATGGCCGACCCGGATTTTGCCGTGGAACGCCGCGTCAAAAACCGCCGTGAGCGGCAAAGCCGGAACAATCTTGTCAAACAGATGACCGTGCAGCATCACAACATAACGGTAAAAAGCATCATGGCCGAATTCGCCCTGCATGCCAACGATCCACAATTGTTTTAGCAGGGCTGACGCATCTAAAAAAATCTACCAAGGCGGTAGCATGGGCCTTCAGGCCCATGCGTCTTGCGCTTGGGCGGGGTCCAAACCCCGCCCAAGCTTCCGCCCGTACGGATACCCCGCCCTTCAGGGCGGGGTCGGGCTATCCGGCCTGAAGGCCGGGGTCTCAAACCGTAAAGGAAGCTCAGATGAACACACCACAAAAAATAGCCTTGATGGTTTTTCGGGAATTGCCGGACCCGCGCGTCGAAGGTACCAAAATCCATAGCCTTGATATTTTATTATATTATATCAATAAATTATGCGATAAATATGTCTGAGTTACGACAACCCGTGTTCGCTCACGCGAGTATGAAGGAACCCGGCACGGTTCACCCAAGTCGCTTTCGATGGAAATCAGATCGGCGTCAAACCGTTCCCAAGGCCCATACCGCCCCGTTCGCAACGCCGGGGAACACCTTGTTCCCATAGCTGATCACCGTGCGTTTCACGGACATCTCCGGCCAGGGCCCGAAGCGCGCCCCCAGAGCCTTGAGCAGGGAAACGGCCGTGGGCGTGACCGTTTCTCCGCTTCCGGAAAATCCGCGCACCGGCACCCCTTCAAGAAGGCGCAGAACGGCGGGCGCGGGCGCGGGCAAAACACCGTGGGCGCAGTTTATCGCCCCGTCCGCAAGAGGCAGGGGGCTGCACACAAAAACATCGGGGTCGAGCAAGGCGAAAAGGCGGCAGCACAGGCAGACGTCAAGAATGCTGTCCAAAGCCCCCACCTCGTGAAAAGTCACGCGCGCGGCCTCCACCCCGTGTACCGCCCCCTCGGCCTCGGCCAGCAGGGAAAAGGCCTTGAGGGCGAGCTTTTGGGCCGCGTCCGGCATGGCCGACCCTCTGATAATCCCCGCAATGTCCGCAAAAGAACGATGCGCGCCTCCCGCGTCAACTCCGGGATTTTCCCCGTCCGCGTGTCCGTGATGATCGGGGGCTTCGCCCGGACCGTGCGCGTGAGGCGGATGATCCCGCCTTTCGTAAGGCGGTTGGGCGCATCCGCAGGCATGAGAAGGCCCGTCATCCCCGCTGAAGGCTATGCGGCAGCCCACTCCCTCCACCCCGTTTACCGAGCGCCGCTCAAGACGCAGGCAGTCGTTCATGGCAGGAAGTCCCAGCTCCGCCGTCAGAGCGCCAAGCCCCTCCTCCATTCCGGACAGAAAGGCAAGGCCGCCCAGCATCATGTCCCCGGACAGACCGGAAACGGCGCGTACCGTGAGCACGCTTTTCTTTCTCCCGGACACCAGCGTCTCCTCCATGTTCCATGTTCAAAACAGGGAATCAGGCCGATATGAGGTTGATCACCCTGGCCGCTGCGCAGGCCGCCCCGTAGCCGTTGTCTATGTTCAGAACGGAAACGCCGGGGGCGCAGCTCACCAGCATGCTGGAAAGCGCCGTCTCCCCTCCCCTTGCCATGCCGTAGCCCACCGAGGTCGGCACGGCGAAAAGGGGCTTGCCGCTCAGGCCTCCCACTACCGAGGCCAGGGCGGCGTCCAGACCGGCCACTACAATGAGCGCGTCAAAGGAATTCAGCTCGTTCAAGTTGGAAGCCAGCCGCCAAAGCCCGGCCACTCCGTTGTCTTCGTAAACTTCGCGGCTTATGCCCAGATATTCCAGAGTGTTCGCGGCCTCCCAGGCCGTGCGCCCGTCCGCCGTGCCCGCGGAAATGACCGCCACCCTGCCCTTTTCCTTCTTCGGCATCACCCCTGAATAGGCAGTGCGAGAAAGCTCGTGATAAACGTAGCGTTTCCGGAGCGTTTCCGGTAAGGATTGGAACACTTCCGGGGCAAGGCGCGTGAAAAGCAAAGGGTTTTCCGGGTCAAGCCCCGGTCCTTCCAGCAGGGCCAGCACGGTCCCCAGACTCTTGTGCTCGCAGAACACGGCCTCGGGCAGGCCGATGCGGGCGCTGCGGGCGTGATCGAACAAAATTCCATGCATGGAGCGGTGCTGCACGGCAACCTCACTTCAGGGAGTTTCGGAAATCCGGAGCAATTTCACTTTGAAATTGCTCCGGCGGCCGCGAGAGCGGACGCCCGAAGGCGTAAGCGCAATTTATTTGCGCTGTTAACGCCGGAGCGGGCGTAGGCTGGAGAGGGCCGGGCGCATCATCCCAAAGGTAAAATGCTCTGGCGCCGCGTCAAGCGGCATTAAGCGCCGGAACATCGCCGTTCCCCGCGCAAAAAATCCTCCATGCTGACGCGGTTCAGTTTGTCCATCAATTTTCCGGACAAGACCCGCAGGATGCGCCTGGTCTCGCACTTGTCCGCCTGACGCGGGCAATCATTGGCCTTTTTCCCGCAGCACACGTCCAAAATTACCCCCCCTTCCATGATGCGCAGAACATCGCCAAGGGAAATGCCGTCCAAAGGCCTGATCAGCCTGTAGCCACCGCCCGCGCCGCGCAGACTTTCCACCATCCCGGCCTGACGCAACCTCACCAGTACCGTCTCCGCGAACTTTACGGAAACGCCGGCAAGTCTGGCCAGGGCGCCGGCCGACAGAGAACTGTCACATCCGGCGCGGGCAAGCTCGCACAGGATTTTTCCCGCGAACTTCGTCTTGGCGGACAATTTCATTTACGCCTCCTTTGCGGCCCGATACCCCGGCCCGCGCCGTCTTCCCGGTTCGCAATCCTCCACAAAGTTTCGCGTTTCCCGCCCAATCCTTCAGCGCAGCAAATCCTGGAGCCCGGCCGCGCGGATCAATTCTTTCGTCAGCAGTTCCGGGGTATTTTCCACAAGCCCGTCCAACTCGTCCCTGTCCACTTCCAGCATCCCTCCGGGCGCGTGCGCCGGGTACAGTCCGGGCGGCAGATCAACGGCAAAAAAGCTGACGTGCGCCCCATTCGTGCCGTCGGAGACGTCGGCGATCCTCTCCGCCTTAAGGCCGGAGAGTCCGCCTTCCACGGCCAGCAGGCGCAGGGCGGCATCCTCGCGCGCCTCCCCCACCCGCAGGTGGCAGGAATATATGTCCCAAAGACCACGCCGCTGCGCTCCGGCGCGCGTCTTTTTGCGCAGGATGAGCTTGCCCTCGCCGGAGCGCAGGGCCAAAGCGCAAATTCTGACCCCAAGGGATTTGCGCCGGGCCGCCTCGAAGGGCATGCACATCAGCAGCCGGCCCGCGCCGTCCGCGACCTCGCAAAGCCCGGCGCGCTCCGCCTCGCTCATATCCGGAAACGCGGCTTGCGCCTGCGCCGCGCCCGCGCGCGAACGCCGCGCCGGCGCTTCGGGCAGGGCGCGCAAAGCCTCAGCCCGCAGTTTGCGCGCGGCCTGCGCGATGCGGGAGCGCCCTTTATCTTCCCTGGCCTTTTTGCCCGACCCGGATTTCGCGTCCATGATTCCCTGTTTGCAAAAAATATTCAACCCGCTATACTGGCACGCCATGCGCCTGCCGGATGAACATAGCATAGAAAGGCTGACAAGGAAAGATGCCGAAGCCCTGTCGTCCCTTGAGGCGGAATGCTTTTCCACATGCTTCAGCCCGGAGCAGTACGCCGTCATCCTGGACGCGGGGGAAAACGCGCCTTTGCGCGCGTTCGGGCTTTTTGGCCCGGATGGGGGCGGAAAAAGCCTTGTCGCCTATGTGAGCTTTGCCCTGCATCCGGCGGCCGGGGAGGTTGAAATATACAATATCGCGACGCGCGCGGGCCACCGGCGCAGGGGCTGCGCGGAAGAGCTGCTTAAGCTGGTTCTGTCAGCGGCCGCAGCCCTGAACCTGAAAAAGGCTCTTCTGGAAGTCCGCTCCGGAAACGCCCCCGCTCTGGCCCTCTATAAAGCCCTGGGGTTTACGCTCACAGGGAGAAGAAAGGGATATTACGCCCAAAGCGGAGAGGACGCGCTGCTGCTTGAGCGCGCGCTTTGCGGCCTTTGCCCTGAACGGGCAACCTCGGCACGTTTCAACCCGCAGCCGAGTACAGGAAACCGCATGGATGCGGTGTCCTGCGCAAATTCGCATCGGACCGCAAAGGAAGTTTAGACCAGGAAGGTAGCATGGGCCTTCAGTCCCATGCGTCTTGCGCTTGGACGGGGTCGGGCTATCCGGCCTGAAGGCCGGGGTCTCAAACCGTAAAGGAATCTCAGATGAAACTGCTGATGGCCGCGAACTGGAAGATGTTCAAAAAACTCGACGAGGCGGCGCTGTACGCCAAAGAGCTGGCAAAGCTGGCCCAAAACCTGCCGCCGGACCGGGAAGTGGCGCTCTTCGCCCCTTTCACCGCCCTGCGCGTTTGCGCGGACAACCTTGGCGCTTCGGTCGCCCTGGGAGGGCAAAACTGCTACCCCGCAGCGCAAGGGGCCTTTACCGGAGAGATTTCCCCGGATATGCTTCTGGACTGCGGATGTTCCCACGTCCTCGCGGGACACTCGGAACGCCGCTCCATTTTTGGGGAAGACGACGCGTTCATCGGGAAAAAATGCGCCTTCGCCCTGTCTTCAGGATTGAAAGTCCTGCTCTGCATAGGGGAGCGACTGGAAGAAAGAGACAAGGGTCTGTTGAAGACAGTGCTCGAGCGCCAGTTGAGCGGGGATTTGTCCGCCGTGCCGGACACCGTGTCCGATGGGGACCTGGCCATAGCCTATGAGCCTGTATGGGCCATCGGCACCGGCCGGGTGGCGAAGGCCGCGGATATTCTGGAGGCCCACGCCGTGATCCGCGCCTTTCTTGAGCGGCGCTTCCCGGCCCTGGGCAAAAAGATGCGCATTTTGTACGGCGGCAGCGTCAAACCGGAAAACGCCGCTGAAATTATAGCCCTTGACAACGTCAACGGAGTTCTGGTAGGCGGAGCTTCCCTGCAGATTGACGGTTTTTCCCGCATAGTTCTTGCCGGGAACGCGTGACCGGGCGGCGAAACCCCATCCGCTTGAGGAGGGTGAATCTTGGAAACCACTGTTCTGACCATACATATCGTTATTTGCGTCCTGCTCATCCTGCTGGTGCTGCTTCAGTCCGGCAAGGAAGGCATGGGGGTGATCTTCGGCGGCGGCTCTTCCTCCCTTTTCGGCAGCACCGGCGCCGGCGGGCTGCTGGTGAAGCTGACCGCCGTAGCGGCGCTGATCTTTCTCGTCACCTCCCTGAGCTACAATATGCTCACATCCTCGAAAATGAGCAAGGAATCCAGCATTATCGACATAGAGGTCAACGACCCCTCGGCCGCGCCGAAAACGACCGCCCCGGCAGGCAACGCCACACTGCCCTCTTCCGTTCCCGCGCTGCCGCGGCTTGACGCCCCGACCAGCCCGGCAAGCGCGCCCGCGCAGGCCGCCATCCCTCCCGCGCAGGCCGCTCCCGCTCCGGACGATACCCAGACACCAAACCGGGATCAACGGCCTGACGCGACAAACGCCACGACTCCCCGGTGATCCCGGTTGACGCCAATTCGCTCGGGCGCGGTTCCTGACTCCAAGGCTTACCGAATCGCTACAGCGTTTTATGGCTCCCCCGATTAAACTTTGCCGCAGTTGCACGACGTAAATGGAGTACCTCGCGTAAAAGATATATTCCCCGTTTGGCAATGTTTATTTGGTGAAGCAATACGATCTGAAACCTGACTGCCCGCTCACCGATATGAAGTGCGTACCGTTGTGCTCCATGCCGTCCGCCTCAACAACCAACAATATGCGCCATTTTGTCATCGGGCAGCTTTTCCGTGGCCCAGCTAATCTTCGCTTCCCAAGTTTTGCTCTGGTCCCGGTCGAAAATCACCAGCCAGCCTTCTGAAGCGCCGCAGGAACTCATGTACCCGTCCAGTTGTTCCAGACTTTTGGCGCGAGACATGGAGGAGGCCAGCTTCAATTCCAGAGGATATGCTTTACCCGCATAACGAACACATATATCCACTCTGCCTCTTCCCAGGGCGAATTCACGGACGATTTCAGCACCGCCGTTAAGCACCCGCTGCAAAAACGCCTGCAAGATCAAATGCGGGGCGGCTTCTTTGTATTCGTAGCGTTCCGCCCATATTGCAGCGTTTTCCCGCCAAAATTGCTGAAACTCTTTCAGCAGGGCGGACATATCCAGACTTTGGCCGTCCATCCAGCGATGTTGAAGGGATTCCGGCAGATCGATCTGTGTTTTGTAGTTGAGGGTACGCACCATGACATCCCGGTAAATGGGATTGGCGGGACGCAGAGCGCCGGATGCCTCCCTGACCACAAGGCCCAAATCAAGGCAAAATTTGGTGTCGTCGGCCAAGGGATCGACTTCGGCCTTCCCTCCGTAAAGCACAGGTTCTACAACTTTTCGCACACGGGGTTCCTTCAGGCGCTCCAGCAGGGAATCAATGTGCGTATCACGGCGGAGCATTAAGCTCTCCGCCGCCGTGTCCATGTGTTCAGCCGTCACTGTTTTGCTGTGGTCGCCTGCCAAGTCTTTTTCCACCACCTGACGAGCCAGGGCATTCACCAACCAGGGCTGCCCCTCTGACCAATAAAAAGCGCGTTCCACAGCACTTTCCTTAAAAATCTGTCCTGTGGTTTTTGTATGCTGCTGATACAAAGCGGTTGTCTGTTCCTGAGTGAAATTGCTGAGCGTCAGCGCATCCGTGACGATGTTAAATGGGCTGGCCGATCCCAAGGTATCCCTGTCAGGACGCGCTTGAGCTTTGAAGTCCCGAATGTCGCGCATCCCGATGAGGGAAACGGACCAGGGAAAGGGGGAGGCATCCCTATTGACATAACCATCACGCAGTTGACGCAGGAAGCTGATAAGCACTTGACCAGAAAGACAATCAGCTTCATCGAAAAAAATAATAAGCGGTTTATCCAGAGCAGCGCACAGGCGTAGGAGAGTTTCGCCAATCAGGGTACTTGCGGACAGAAATACAGAATCCGGCCAAGCGGCACTGAGAGCAGGGACAGAGGATTTTGCCCGTTGCACCGACAAACGCAGAACCGCTGAAATGCCTTTTGCGCCCTCTTCGGCATCAGACACGCCCTGTAAAGCTTCCAAAGAGCAGTACAGGGCGTAAAATTTTCCCTCAGTGTGGATTTCTCTGGTCAAGGCGCGGAGTAATGTGGTTTTGCCTGATTGACGGGGAGCATGAATAACGAAATAATGCTTGTTCTCGGCGAGTTTTCGCGCTTCGGGAAGCCGGGCAATGGCGTCCAGCATATAGTGTTCTCCCTGAATGCAAGGGCCTGCTATATTGAAATGCTTGGGAAGCGCATAGGGGTCAGTCACGATTTACCTCCTTCTGTCCGTTTGTATATACCCCAGGCAGCCTGTAATGACAATCAATTTACAGCGTTACCCGGCAAGCTTATGTGGATGAACGGCAGGCAGTTCTTATCTGGCGTTCTGCTTACTCTTGAATTTCATAATGCTGAACTGAAGCGCATCCGCCTTACGATGAAGTCTATGAACTGCTCCTTGAAATAACCCACCTGCTTGCCGACATAAATTTTCTCGCCTACGCCTATCCCGGCAGCGTCACAATTCGCCAGCACTTTGGAAGTGACAAGCCCTCCGGTGACTCCGCTTTATTCGCGGTAGATTGTCCCAATATATCCCAAGAAATTTTTTTCAATCCAGATTTTTTGCAGGTACGCCCCTTTATGAAACATTTACCCCCGAAATTGCGCTGAAGTTGGCTAAACGATTGGAAATACACTTTACACCGAAACACGGAAGTTGGCTCAACATAGCAGAAATCGAATTGAGCGCCATG
>JAISZH010000186.1 GCA_031269345.1 Desulfovibrio sp.
TGGGCGGGGTTTGGACCCCGCCCAAGCTTCCGCCCGTACGGATACCCCGCCCTTCAGGGCGGGGTCGGGCTATCCGGCCTGAAGGCCGGGGTCTCAAACCATAAAGGAAGCTCAGATGATGTGAATATACCCATTTTGGGATAAAAATCAATTACAGGTTGTTCAGGATATTGGCGGCTTCGGCAATATGGGATTCGCCGATGGTTACGCTGTGGGGGTCCGGGGGAAATCATTTCCCCCGGCGGGGTTCGGGGCGGAGCCCCGATTAAATCAGCGTTTCCTCAGCGCGCTCCAAGCAGGGTGTCAGGTCGCGCGCGCTACCGGAACGCCGGCGACAAAGGCGCGCCCCGCCCACAAAAGTTCGGCCGCGAGAAAGATAACGTTGGCCGCCCAGGCCCCGGTCAGCGGGGATACGATGCTCTTTTCCCCCATGCTCACAAAAAGGGAATTGACCCCGTGATAGAAAAAAATGGCGATAACCGCCAAGGTCACAGCTTTGTACAAACTCCCGGTGGCGCCGCTGATCAGAAGGGCAAGCGCCCCCATGACGATTATGGAAAAAGCGTAGGCGGCCTTGGAGAACATGGCGGTTCTCAGCGCTTCCACATTGGAGCCGGCCTCTTCCAGGCGACGGATGATCTCGTAGAGCTCCGGCAGAGAAAAACGCTCCGGGTCCATGCCCATACTTCGTTCCACAACCTGGAAGGCGCGTAGATCCTGCTTGACCGGCAGCGTGGTTTCCCGGAAAGACTCGGCGGAATAGGCGCGCGGCTTCAGCCTTACCCCGTTTTCCAGGCTCCAGACGCTGTCCGTCAGCGCGCGAAATCTCTCGGCCTTTATTATCTCGTCAATCTCCACGCCCTGTTCGTCCAGCACATAGACGATCACCCCCCGTCCCGTCCGGGCGGCCGGATAAGCGAGGGACAGGTGGATGATGTTTCTCCCTTCTTTGAACCACAGACCTTTGACCGTGGCTTCCTCCAGAATCCTTCCGCGCACCTCGACCTGCCAGATGAGCGCCGCCTCCCTGTCGGCGGCTACCCCCACCATTTGGCCGAAAACAAACTGGACCGCCGCCAGCGCGGCCCCGTAGACAATCACAAAACGCACCACCGCAAACGGCGATACTCCCCCCGACGCAAGGGCCATGCGCTCCCGGCTGTTCTCCAGCATGATCAGTTGCGCCACCACGCTTATCAAATAAACCGCGGGGAAGATTGTATAAATGATCAGCGGCAGCCGCAGCAGAAAATAATAAGCCACACGCCCCGCCCCCAGGCCGCTCCGCAAAAATTCATCCAGGCGCTCGAAAAGATCCGTGATCGCAAAAAGTCCCGCGCCCACGCAAATAAAGGCGAAAAGCAAAAAAAGGTTCTGGCGGAGCAGATAGAGGCTGAGTATCCTCACGCCTTTTTGTCCTTGTTGAAACAAGCGCGCAGATTCTGACGCAGGTTCCCGGCAAAGCGCGCAACGGACGGGAAACCTTCACTGTTCGTAAGATGCAGGCCGAAGCCACCCGCCAGGGCAAAAAGGATATTGGGGAGCCAAAGCCCCAGGGCCGGCGGCAGACGCCCGGATTCTCCCAGGGTCAGCCCAAAGGAATACACGCTGTAATATATCAGAAAAAGAAGCAGGGCGAGCGCCGCGCCCATCTGCCGATGCACGCCCTGAAAAGCGCAGGCCAGAGGCATGGCGAAAACTCCGAGCACCATACAGGCCACCGGAAGCGTAGCACGCTTGTGCAGTTCCACTTCCACCCTGCGCTGAAAACGCGCATCCGGAGCGCTGGAGTTGGCCTGCATTTCCAGGAGCGTTTTCCAGGACATCTCGTTCGGCGTCACATCCCCCAGATCGATGCCGGAAAAAAGCTTGCTCAAAGACAAACGCACCTTGTATTCCCCAAAAGTCATAACGCTGATGTTGTTGTCCTCGCCGGCGCGATAAATGCGGCCGTCCCGGAGATTCAGGACAATGTCCCCATGCTCGGGCTCGGTTGTGATTTCCCCTTCCGGGGCCAGGATGGTCAGACTGGTTTTATCCTCTCCGGTCTTGTCCTCGAATATCACCTGTTTCAGTCTGCCGCTTGCCGGGTCCACCTGTCTGGCGAACAGAGTTAGTCCCAAGACATCCTTGTTGAAAACTCCAGGCTGAACCACGACCTTGATCCTGCTGTTGGCTATGTTCAGGACTATACTCCGGAAATTGCCCATGCCCCAGGCAATCCCGTACACCGAGATGAAACTGGCGAGGCACATGCAGACAAAAGAAAAAAAGGCGGGGGAACGCGCCATCTGATATATGCCTATCCCTCCCGCCTTTACCGCCGTCAGTTCACGATCCGTGCTCATGCGCAAAAAGGTCAGGAATACGCTGACCATACAGGAGATGGGGAGTACCAGGACAAGGAAGGGAGGCATCAGGAAAAGGAAAATCAGGGCTATGTCCGAGGCCGTCAGATCAAGGCCCAGGAAAAGGTTGCGCATGTGCACGCCGCGGCTGAGCAGAATCAAGGACACCAGGGAGGCGGCGCATACCAGAAAGGTCAGCGTCAGCTCGCGCAGGATGGAAAGGTGCAAAAGCGTAAAACCGGGGAGTCTCAATCTCATCGCCCCCCCGTTTCCTCCGTGGGACCCGCGCGCCGTCCCCCCGCCTCTTCGCTGAACATCCTGCACAGCGCGTCGCTGTCCAAAGGCGAGAGGTTGAAGCGCATGGCCGTTTCATCTATAAGCGCGGCGGCTTTTTTTTCCGGATTATCGCGCAGCAGACCGCAAAGATGCGCAAAAGCCCTGCGGACCAACTCCGACTGACGTACTATCGTACTCATCTGAGCTTCCTTTATGGTTTGAGACCCCGGCCTTCAGGCCGGATACCCCGCCCTGAAGGGCGGGGTATCCGGACGGGCGGAAGCCAAGCGGGGTCCAAACCCCGCCCAAGCGCAAGACGCATGGGCCTGAAGGCCCATGCTACCTTCTTGGTGTCGCCACCATTTTGGCGAAAGGGCAATTACATCTGCAGAGCGGAAAAATCCGCCAGACGCCCGAGCCGGTTCACCAAGCTTTTAAGAATATTAAGTCTGTTGCGGCGCAAGTCCGCGTCTTCGCACATCACCATGACCTTGTCGAAAAAGGCGTCCACCACGGGACGCAGTTCGCCGAGCAGGGCGAAAATCTCCGGATACCTGTCCGCCGCCCAGAACCCGTCAAAAAGCGGAGCGATGCGCTCAAGTTCGGCTACCAGGGCCTTTTCCGCTTCCTCCGCCAAAAGGCCGCTGTCATACTCCCCGTCTATGGACAATGCCTCGTCTTCGTCAATCTTGTGGATAATGTTCGCCGCGCGTTTGAAGGTCAGCACCCCGGCGGCGTAATCCGGGCTTGCGCCAAACGCCGCCAGGGCGGAAACCCGCTCGCGCGCCGCGAAGACGTCGTCCGCTCCGGCCTGGATCACGGCCTCCACGGCCAAAGTCTCCGCGCCTTCAGAAATGAACATGTTTTTCAAACGCAAAAGGAAAAAGTCCATGAGCCTTAAAAGGGCCTGCTCCGGCGGCAGCTTCCATTCACGTTCTCCGTAGCCGCGCAGGGCTTCGGCGAAAAAGGCGGAGACATCGAAGCGCAATCCCTTTTCAAGCGCGATGCGCGCGATGCCGAGAGCCGCGCGCCGCAAAGCGTAGGGATCGGCCGCGCCTGTAGGGATAAGGCCCATACCAAAACATCCGGCCAGGGCATCCGCCTTATCCGCCAGGGAAACCAGCGCCCCGCAAAGGCTTGGGGGTACCGGGCTGTCCGGGCCCGCCGGCAAGTACTGCTCGGCAATGGCCGCGGCCACCTCCGGCTTTTCCCCAAAACGCGCGGCGTAGATCCCCCCCATAACCCCCTGAAGCGTATCGAACTCTTTAACCATTTCCGAAACCAGATCCGCCTTGGCCAGGAAACCGGCCCGCATCGCATCGGCGCGCGGCGGCGGGGTTTCCCCGGAATTGCAGCGCACCTGCCCGGAAAGATAGGCGCACAGTTTTTCCAGCCGGCGCGCCCTCTCGCCCATGTTGCCCAGGTTGGTCATGAAAATCACCGAGTCCAGGGATTTGAGCCAGTGCTCAAACCCGGCGCGGGCAAGGTCCGTCTTCCAGAAAAAACGCGCGTCCTCAAGCCTCGCGCGCAGCACCCGCTCCCAGCCCTTGCGGACCATATCCGAATCCCGTGGGACCATATTGAGCACGGTCAGAAAATAAGGCAGCAGCCTCCCGTTTTCTCCTTCTACGCCAAAGCTCTTCTGATGTTTTTCCATGCTCGTGAGCAGAACTTCCCTCGGCACCTCAAGGTAAATCTGTTCAAAAGACCCCAGAATGGGCTCGGGGCGCTCGCACAGATACCGGACCTCCTCCAGCAGGGAACTTTTCCAGAGCACGCGCCCTTTTTTCCCGGCCGCCAGGCTGTCTCCGCGTTCTTTTATAATCTCCGCGCGCTCTTCCGCGCCGGACACAATGCCGCATTTGTCCCGCATCAGGGCAAAATACCAGGCCGCGTCATCCAGGGGAAAGGGGCCAGGACCATGTACGCGGTGGCCGTAACTCTCCCGCCCCGAAGAAAGCCCGTTGATCGTAAAAGGGACGGGCGTTGCGCCGTAGAGGGCCAAAATCCAGCGCACCGGCCGCGCGAAGCTGAATTCCCCTTCGCCCCAGCGCATGCGCTTGGGGAAAGGCAGCGCGCCTATCACGCGCGGGCAGATCTCCGCAAGCAGAGGCACGCTCAAACTTCCGCCCTCCGTCTTGCGCAGGGCGAGATAGGGGCCTTTGGCCGTTTCCACTGTGAAAAGATCCTCAAGCCGCGCCCCGTGCGTTTTGGCAAAACCAGCCGCCGCCAACGTGGGCCGCCCCCCAACGTCAAAAGCGGCCCGGCTCGGCGGACCGGTCACAAGCTCTTCGCGCAAGGTGGAGCATTCCGCCATTTCCCTGACGCAAAGCGCCAGTCTGCGCGGCGTGGAGCAGACTGTCAGCCCGGAAAAAGCCAGCCCGGCTTCCTCAAGGGCCGCGTGAAACCGCGCCGCCAGTTCCTTTTCCGTCGCGGCGAGAAAGCGGGCAGGAATTTCCTCCGTGCCGATTTCAAGAACAAAGGCAGGCATAACGTGTCCTTTCAGGAAGTTTTCTTTGCCCCGCGCAACATAGGCCAGCCCATATCCTTGCGCTGCTGCGCGTACATACGGGCGCAAACCCCGGCAAGACGCCTGATTCTCGCTATGTAGCCGGTGCGCTCCGTGATGGATATCGCGCCGCGCGCGTCCAGCAGATTGAAAACATGGGAGGATTTCATAACCTGTTCATAGGCCGGCAAAAGCAGCCCCCGCTCCGCCAGAGCGAGACATTCCCGCTCAAAATCGTTGAAATGGCGCAAAAGCATATCCGAATCGCCGGCCTCGAAATTGAAACGGGATTGCTCCACTTCATTTTGGTGGTAAATATCGCCATAGGAAAGATCGGAGTTCCACGCCAGATCGTAGACGGAGTCCTTCTCCTGAAGATACATGCACAGACGCTCCAGGCCATAGGTCAGTTCCACGCTCACCGGGGACAGATCTATGCCTCCGACCTGCTGGAAATAGGTAAACTGCGTCACTTCCATGCCGTTCAGCCAGACTTCCCAGCCCAGTCCCCAGGCTCCCAGGGTGGGCGATTCCCAGTCATCCTCCACAAAGCGGATGTCGTGGCTGGACTGATCAATGCCCAGGGCGCGCAGGCTGTCGAGATAAAGCTCCTGCGCGTTGTCCGGAGAAGGCTTCAGCACAACCTGAAACTGGAAATAGTGCTGGAGCCGGTTGGGATTGTCGCCGTAGCGCCCGTCCGTCGGCCGCCGCGAAGGTTCCACATAGGCGGCCTTCCAGGATTCCGGGCCTATGACGCGCAGAAAGGTGGCCGGATTGAAAGTGCCGGCGCCACATTCCACGTCATAGGGCTGCTGTATGACGCAACCGCGCCCGGCCCAGAAATTTTGCAGGGTCAGGACCGCATCCTGAAAATACATGGCCTTCTCCTT
>JAISZH010000119.1 GCA_031269345.1 Desulfovibrio sp.
ATGGTGTCGTCATATGGTTGATAATACTGTGAAATTATTTGAAAATTTCTGTCCCGCAACACTATAAAATATTCAAATATTTTCAGCGTGTTATAGACGTAGTGACGACGCCATCTAAAGCGAATCGGCTCACAACGCGGCCAGATTGCCGAGCAGCCTGAAACGCTTATCACGGTTTATCCACTGCTCGTAAGGCATGCCATCACAACGCGGCCAGATTGCCGAGCAGCCTGAAACTGTCCTCCAGAGAGCAGGATTCCCCCACGTCCTGGCGCAGAAAGGCGTTGGTCGGGGCCAGCGCGGCTATGGCCTTGTCGATTTCCGGGTTGGAGCCGGGGGCGTAAGCTCCGATGTTGATCATGTCCTCCACGCGCTTATATGCCGCAAGGCGGGAAATGACAATGCGCCCTTGCTCCGTGGCTTCCCTGGAGACGATGTCCGTGCGCAGCCGGCTTATGCTGCGCAATACGTCTATGGCCGGGAAATGCCCCTGGTCCGCCAACTCCCGCGTGAGCACCAGGTGGCCGTCCAGAATGGAGCGGACCGCGTCCGCGATCGGTTCGGTGAAGTCGTCCCCGTCCACCAGCACGGTGTAAATGCCGGTGATCGTTCCGCGATCGCTGCGTCCCGCGCGTTCCAGCAACTTGGGAAGCTGGGCGAAAACCGAAGGGGTATAGCCCTTGGTGGTCGGGGGTTCGCCGACGGCCAGGCCTATTTCCCTGGAGGCCATGGCAAAGCGGGTCACGGAATCCATCATGAAGAGCACGTCCTTCCCCCGGTCCCGGAAATATTCCGCAACGGCCGTGGCCGCATAGGCCGCGCGCATGCGGATCAGCGGAGACTGGTCGGAGGTGGCGACGATCAGGACGGAGCGGGATATACCCTCCGGACCCAGATCTTTTTCAATAAATTCACGCACTTCACGTCCGCGCTCCCCCACCAGGCCGATGACGTTCACGTCCGCCCTGGTATAGCGCGCCATCATGCCCATGAGCGTAGATTTGCCCACCCCGGACCCGGACATGATCCCCACCCGCTGCCCCTTGCCCAGAGTGAGCAGGGCGTTGACCGCCCTCACCCCCACATCCAGGGCGGATTCAATGCGCGGGCGGGTCAGGGGCGCAGGGGGATCGGCAAACAGGGGGATCAGGTCCGGCAGGCTGACTTCGGCATCCTCTTTGAGAGGTCTGCCGAAGGCGTCAAAGGCATGGCCGAGCATCTCCGGGCCTGCCGGCATGATGGGCGGACGGCTGGAATTGCGCACCAGACTTCCCGGCTCCACCCCGCGCAAATCTCCATAGGGCATAAAAAGAGTGGCCTCGTTTCTGAAGCCCACCACCTCCACGGGGACGTACTCATCTTTCCCGCCTCCCCCGCATTCCCCGGCTCCGGAAGACCTGGGCAAAATATGGCACAAAGACCCGAGAGGCGCCCTGATGCCCCTGCCCTCAGCCACCAGCCCCACTATGCCCGTAACCTTGCCGTAGGTGGTCACAGGCCGCAGATCGGACAAAACGCGCCGGGCGCTTTTGGGATTAAGGCTCATCCGGATCGTCTGCAAGAGAGAGATGTTTCAGAACCTCATCAACCGCCGCGAGGCGTTTTTCCATCCTCCCGTCGGCCAGTGAAGATTCGCTTTCCACAAGAAGCCCGCCGGGGGATATGGAGGCGTCGGAGCGCACGCGCCAGGATTTGACGTCCGGGAAAAGCTCCCTGGTCAGGTTCAGGATGTCGGAGAGGGCGGGTTCATCTTCAGCGTTGACGCGGATAACTAGTTCACGGCGGTTTTCCAGGACCGCCACGGCTTCCCCAAGCAAGGATTTCAGGCTTTGGGCGCGCTTTTCCGAAAGCTCGACAGCGGTGACGCGCTCAACCGCAAGTTTCGCCATCTCGGCCAGGTCTTCCCGCCAGCGGGCGAAGATGTGCGAACACTGGCCTTCAATGGCGCTTAAAAGCGCGGCGACGGATTCCGCCATGCCGGCGCGAAAGCTCTCCAGTTCCGCCCCGGCTTCATCAAGTCCCTTCGCGTAGCCTTCCCGCCGCGCCTGTTCCCGGATCTCGCGGGCGTCGTCCCTGGCTTTGGCCACAAGCCCTGCGGCCATGTTTTCGGCCCTGGTCCGCACGCGCTCCAGATAAACGGCTTCGTCCTTCTCGTTCCAGGAGGTTTTGCGCGACCCCTCAAGCCCGGCCAGGCTGCGTTCCGAGCCGTTTAAGAAAATCGTGCCCCAGGCGGCCGGATTTTTATCCTGCTCAGACAAAAACATCGCCTCCGCCCCGGCTGATCATGATGCGGCCCTCGCCCTCCAGCTTGCGCACCACCCGCACTATGTTCTGCTGGGCGGCTTCCACGTCGGAGAGTCTGGTCGGCCCCATAATCTCCAGGTCTTCGCGGATCATGTTGCCGGCGCGCTCGGACATGTTCTTGAAGAAGAGTTTCTTCATGTCCTCGCTCGCCCCGCGCAGGGCCATGGTCAGATCCTCGTTGGAGATTTCCTTGAGTATCTCGCGGATGGCGCGGTCTTCCAAGGTTTTGACGTCTTCAAACACGAACATGAGATTGCGGATTTCCTCGGCCATGGAGGAAGACTGCTCTTCGATCTCCGCCAGCACCTCTTCTTCCGTCGCCCGGTCCACGGCATTGAGAATCTCCGCCACAGAATTGATGCCGCCCACCTTTTTGCCTTCCTTGCCGCCCATGGCGATAAGCTGGCTCTCCAGAACCCTGTCCACGGCCAGCAGCATTTCTTCCGGCACGGACTCCAGGTTGGCCAGACGCATGAGAATTTCCGAGCGCACGCCCATCGGCAGCTTGGTAAGAAGGTCGGCCGCCTGATCCGAGGGCAGATTTCCGAGGATCAGGGCCAGGGTCTGCGGATGCTCGTTGCGCAGGATCTGGGCGAGAATCTTCGTGGACACCCGCCCGATGCCCTTGAAGGGAACAGGGCCGGTGTCCAGTTCAAGAATATCGGTGACATACTTGGCCGTTTCGCTGTCCACGTTGGGCAGGAGCAGGCGCTTGACCGCGTCCTGTCCGCCCCGGATCATTTCCCGCCCGGTCACCAGGGAATGGTAATATTCACGCAGCACGTCCTCGACCAGTTCCTTGGGCACCGTTTCCATCTGGAGCATGGCCTTGGAAACGGCGGCCAACTCGTCGCGCCCCATGCGCTTGAATATCTCGGCCGCGAACTGTTCGCCCAGAGTGAGGAGCAGTACGGCGGTCTTTTTCGCGCCTTCAGCGGAAACTTGCGTGTCTGCGGCCATATTCAGCGTTCCCGAAAGCTTGCCGGACCCGGCACGCCCGCTTCAGGGCCGGTGTCCCGCTGGACTATCCCTGCCGGCCCCGCAAAGTTGAATTGTGCTTCAATCCACCGCCTTCACCTTATTCCAAAGGCCCTATCATGGCAAGACCGCCCTTCGGGCCGGGCCGGCGCAAGGCCGGACGGCGTGCGGTCAGGCGGCTTTCGCCGGCACGAGGCTCTGGGCGGGGCGGCCGCCGTCCTTGAGCCAGCTCCTGATGATGCCTATGGCCTGATCCATATTCTGCTCGCTGAGCTGCAAGGCATGGACTTTGATGTCCTCCAGCTTCTCCAGCATTGCGGTGGCGGCCACGGCCTCGTCGTCCTCGTCCATGAGCGCGAAACGCTCTTCCGGGGCCGGCAGCCCTTCCAGACCTTCGATCATCTTGCCTTCCACCTTGGGCCGGATCAGGGCCAGGATGATCGGACGCACGACCAGCACCAGGAAGAGAAAAGCCAGCAAGGCGTTGAGCAGGGGTTTGCCGAAGCGCACTGCGTAATCGGCGACAAGCGCGGCCGCCCCTTGGGGGACGTCTATGTCAACCCCCTGAAAGGCTATGTTGCTGACTTCGATCGTGTCTCCCCTGGCCGCGCTGTAGCCTACGGCATTGGCCACAAGCTGGCGGATGCGTTCCAGTTCCTCGTCGCTTCTGGGCACGAAGACGCTTTTCCCGTCTTCTTTCTTCTCATATGTCCCGTCCACTATCACCGCCACGCTCAGGCGTTCTATCCCGCCCACGCTGGTGACTATGTTCTGCTCTTCCTTGTTGACGCTGTAGTTGGTCGTCCGGTTTTCGCTGCTGGAGTTCTGGTTGGATACCGTTCCCGAGGGCCCGTCGCCCCTGAAGTTCGGGTCCGGCACTCCGCCTTCGATGGCCGCCCGGCCTTGGGTGCTGGTCTCCTGACGTACCTCCGAGATGACCACGGTTTTTTCCGGGTCATAGAGTTCGCGGCGGATGGTTTTCTGGCTGAAGTCCAGTTCCGCGTTGACCCGCGCCACGACATGCCCGGCCCCCACCACGGGCATGAGCATTTCTTCTATGCGCCGTTCCAGGTTCTGCTGGGTGATTATCTTGTGGTCGTGCTGGGTGCGGGTCAGCCCGTTCAACGGACCGTCCTCGTCCGGCTGGTGCAGGACCTTGCCGTTGGTGTCGGCTATGGAAACCCTGCTTTTGTCCAGACCCTGCACCGACATGGTCACAAGGTTCACCAGGGCCTCAATGTCCCTGGGCTCGATCTTCTTCCCGCCGGAAAGCTTGAGGAGCACAGCTGCCGAGGGAGGCTGCTGTTCTTCAATGAACAGGCTGCGGTTGGGGATGACCAGATGCACCCGCGCGCTCTCCACTCCGGGAAATTCGCTTATGGTGCGCGCCAGTTCACCCTCAAGGGCGCGGCGGTAGGAGAGCTTCTGCACGAAATCCGTCTGGCCGACCTTGACATCGTCAAATATCTCAAAGCCCACGCCCTGCCCGGTTAAAAGCTTCTCTCCGGCAATCTCGATGCGCAGGGAATGGACGTTCTCCCCGGGCACCAGGATGGCCGCGCCGTCCTGGTCAATCTTGTAGCTTATCTTCTTGCCTTCCAGCACCTTGACCACAGCCGCCGCGTCCTGGGGGGTGAGGTTGGAATACAGGGTGCTGTAGTCGGAACGGCTGACCCAGAACAGCATGACTAAAAAAATGGCGACGGACACGGCGGACAGACCGCCGATAAAGACGCGCTGCGTCAGGTTTATTCCGGACCAGAAAGAAACAACGCGGTTTTTGGCAGTGGAAAAAATGGGCGGCATGGCTGCTCCTTATTCGAATTCACACAAGAAACCGCGTCCATGAGGTTTCTTGCGCCCGGCTCTATCCAGCCTACGCCCGCTCCGGCGTTTAACAGCGCAAATAAATTGTGCTTACGCCTTCGCGGCGGCGTCCGCTCTCGCGGCCGCCAGGGCAATTTCAAAGTGAAATTGTTCCAGTGTCATGTATCGCTTAAAACTACGCGTTCGCTTCGTTTTAAGCGATAAGATCGCAAAGCAGAAAACGCGGTTTTTGCTTTGCTCCGGCGGCTTCGCCGCCGTGCCGGGCTTTACGCCCGGCGGCTGGTACGCTGTTCAATCTGCATTTTTAAGTGTTACAGCGTACTAGAACTGCATCCTGGTCAGTTCCCTGTAGGCCTCAATGACTTTGTTACGCACCGCGGCCGTCATGTTTACGGCCAGACTCGCCTTTTGCAGGGAAATCATCAGTTCATGCACGTTCTGGTTTTCTCCCGCGGCAAAGGAGGTGATCATACGCGAGCGTTCCGCTTGCAGATCATTCACTTTTTTCAGTGAATCGCGCAAAACGTCGGAAAATTCGTTGACTTTGGGCGCCTCGGCCGGCAGGGCCAGGCTATTCACCTGCTTTTGCGCCGCGGAGAAATTCTTCAACGCCGCGTTGTAGGCTTTAAGACCCACGGTTTGAATGCTCATGGGCGCTCTCCGTTACCTGTTGATCTCAAGGGCTTTGGTGTACATCTGCTTGATGGTGTCCACGCTGGTCACATTGGCCTCGTAGCCGCGCTGGGCCGTCATGAGCGCCGCCATTTCCTCCACCACGTTGATGTCCGGATATGCCACGTAGCCGTTGGGGTCGGCATCGGGATGGCCGGGCTCATAGACCATCTTGTGAGGCCGCTGGTCGACGGGAATGGCCTGGACGCGCACCCCGCGAAGTTCCTTGTCCAGGGCGCCGCGCATCTGGGCCTTGAAATCCGCGTCCAGAGGTGTGGCTTCCAGCACCACGCTGCGCCGGCGATAGGGGCCGCCGTTGGCCGTGCGGGTTGTTTTGACGTTGGCCAGATTCATGGAAATAATGTTGATATGGGTGCGCTCGGCGCTCAGGGCGGAAGCGCCCATATCCAGGGCGGTGATGAAGTCCATTATTTCTGTCCTTCCATGATTATTTGTTTGAGACCTTCAAATTTGCTGCGGATGACCGTGGCGACGGCCGTATAGTGGAGGTTGGTCTTGGCCATCACGGCCATTTCCTTGTCCAGGTCCACCCGGTCCTCTCCGTGTATTATGCGCGGCTTGAAAGCTTTTTCCCATTCCGCGCCGAAGGTCTCCGGAGAAAAAACGGCGGGCATGTGCCTGGGGTCGGTGCGGTTCAGCCTGCCTTTCATGTCAAGGCCGAGCGCCGCCTGCAGCTCGTCTTCGAACATCAGCTTGCGCGCCTTGTATCCGGGCGTCTTGATGTTCGCCATATTGCTGCTGACGACGTTCTGACGCTCAAGCTGCATGTCCAGCACCTTGCTCATCAATCCAACGGTCGGGTCAAAAAGGCTTTTCACAGGCAATCCTCCAGTTTTCCCCGCAAATGCGGCGCCTCTCCGGTTCCGTTTTCAGATATGCGGAAAAGCTGTATCCGCAAATGAAACAGGACAGTATTTGCCGCCCTGGCGGGACGGGGAAAAATTTCCCGGGCAGGCGCAAGCCTTGATAGCAATAAATGTTCCATAGATATAATATCCTGTAATAACAAGATAAAACTTAAATGGCAGCGGCACGGCGTCGGTTTTTTGAAGCTCCGGCAAGCCGCCTGACAGGATGGTTTGATCCCAATTTACTTTCGATAGAAAGCAAATTGGGATGCGCAGGCGAATTGGGACGAGCAGGCGAATTGGGATGCGCAGGCGAAAAGGAAAATTTTTCCCAATGGCCGAAACATAGACTTTATTCTATAACATACTAAAATAATGTATAAAAATATGAAAAGTCCAGCCTGTACGCACTTGGCACGCTCTTTGCTTTAGCCAACGCAAACGCCGCATCGCGCCTGGCCAAAACAGCGGCGCCAACAAATGAGTGCAAAGAACCGGGAGGGGAATATGAGTCACCTGGATTACGAAATCAACAAGGAACTTGGAGAATGCTACCTGTTTATGGGCGAATACGGCAAGGCCCGGGACTATTACACCAAGGCCGCGGAATGCGATACGAGCTGCTCCGACCCCTACCTGGGACTGGCCGCCATAGCCGTGCATGAGGGCAATTACAAAGACGCCCTGACCTTTTACACAAAGGCCAACCAGGTCAGTCCGGGCGAAAAGCCGCTCACCGGCATGGGCATGATCGAGATCGAGCAGGGCAACTACGCCAAGGCCTTTGAACACTTCGCGGCCACTCTTTCCTTCAATCCGGGGAATATGCTGGCCGTGAACAGTCTGGTCCAGCTCGGCTACGTGCTGAACCGCCTGACAGACGTGCTGCCCTATCTTGAGGCGGCCCTCGGACCCGGCGATACGGAAGCGGTGCGCTATACCCTGGCGGCCTGCCTCATGTCCACGGGCAGAAAGGACGCCGCCCGGCGGCATCTGGAAATTTTGCTTGGCGAGAACCCGGCCAATACCGGCGCCAAAGAACTTTACGCGCAATTAGCCGCGTAAACCTGTGCGCAGAAGGTAACCAATCCGGCACGCACACGATCCCCCCCCGTACGGTTTCCCGGCCTCAAGCCGGCGCGAGAGGCCGGGAGATCCCAATGGGGGAATGGCAATTTTCATCTGAGCTTCCTTTACGGTTTGAGACCCCGGCCCTCAGGCCGGATAGCCCGACCCCGCCCTGAAGGCCCCGCCCTGAAGGGCGGGGTATCCGTACGGGCGGAAGCCTGGCGGGGTCCAAACCCCGCCCACGCGCAAGACGCATGGGCGCTAGACGCATGGGCTTGAAGGCCATGCTACCGTCTTGGTGCCGGACTGCATTCTGACGAGTTTGAATAACCGCGCAAAAACATGGAAGAAACCTTTGTCCTGGATATCCGCGACGGCGTACCCCGCCCAAACCGTCTGGACGCCTGCCTCGCTCCGCATTTGCGGGATAAGGGCCTCTCGCGCGAGAAAATAAAGAACCTGATAAAAAACGGTTTGGTCACGGTCAACGGCCAAACCGTCCGTCTGCCAAGAACGGCGCTCGCGCCGGGGGACCGGATCGAGGTTTCCCCGCGTGGCGAGCTCTCCTCCCTTGTGCCGAAAAAAGGCGAAATCAAGGTATTATACCGCGATGCCGCCCTGGCTGTTCTCGACAAACCCGCGGGACTCGCCGTGCATCCCGGCGCGGGCGCGGAAAAGGAAACCCTGGCGCACCGGCTGGCGGCCGAATTCCCCGAACTCGCGGCCATGGGCGGATTCCGGCCCGGCATAGTCCACCGCCTGGACAAGGACACAAGCGGCCTCCTGCTTGCGGCGCTTACCGAACAGTGCCGCTTGCTTCTGGCCGGAATGTTCGCAAGACGTGAAATCCACAAGGAATATCTGGCTCTCCTGCACGGAACGCCGAAAAACGGGCAGGGGACGATCGAGACCCCGATAGGGCGGGATGCGTCCCACAAAACCAGAATGGCCGTAAACGAACGCGGCAAAGAGGCCAAAACCGCTTACCGGGTCATCTATTCCGATCCGGGGGGACGCTTTTCCCTGGCCGCCATCCGCATATTCAGCGGGCGCACCCATCAGGTGCGGGTGCATATGCAAAGCATCGGGCACCCCCTGCTCGGAGACGCCCTATACAAATCACGGGCTTTCCCCGAAGCGCCGGCCGCGCGGCAGATGCTGCACGCCAGCGCCCTGCGCTTCGCCCATCCCCTGCCGGACAAAACAGGTTTGGATCCCGGCAAGGTCTTGTCTTTCTTCCGACCTCCCCCGCCGGATTTTTGCGCCTGCGCCATTAAACTCTCCCACCGCGCCCTTCGTGTTGTGGTCACCGGCGCTCCGGGCTGCGGCAAATCCGCTCTGCTCTCGGCTCTGGCCGAGGCCGGGCTGCCGGTATTCAGCGCCGACAAGGCGGTAGCAGCCCTGTACGCCCCCGGCGGCGAGGGTTCGCGCCGGCTTCAGGGGCGTTTTGGGGACCGCTTTGTGACCGACGCCGGATCAGGCGTGGACAAAGCGGCATTGGGCCGCGCCATGCGCGAAGACCAGGCCCTGCGCCGGGAAGTGGAAGCCCTGGTTCACCCCCTGGTCTTTCAGGCCATGCAAGGTTTCTGGGCGGACTGCGAGGCCGCGGGGCGCCTCTTTGCGACCGCGGAGATACCGCTTTATTTTGAAACGGCGCATACCTGGAAGCACCCGCCCCTGACCGTGGGCGTGCGCTGCTCTTTCCCCATACGACACGCGCGTCTTGTGCGCCTGCGCGGCTGGACGGAGGAGGTCATCGCCGGGATGGAGTCCTGGCAGTGGCCGGAAGACAAAAAAATGGCGGCCTGCGATTTTGTGGTGGACAACAGCG
>JAISZH010000001.1 GCA_031269345.1 Desulfovibrio sp.
ACGGGTGAAAGGTTGATTTTGTTTTCTTCAAAATCAACATACTGGATTCATTAAAAAAATGCAACATAAAACTGTATCGGAAATGTAATGCATACTGTAACGTTTTACGGATTAAGGGTCATTTTGAGTTTCTTTGGACATGGTTTATCCTCCGGCATTCAGTGGTTTGATTTTTCAGATCACTACAGAATTATTTTCCCAGGTCAATAAAAATGTTAGATGCAAGCTGTGCGTATAACCGAGAAGTGCAGATGACTTTAATTGAACCGCATTGAAGTGGTTTTGATGGGGAGGTTTTTGTGTGGCCTAATGTTTTTCTTAATCCATATCAGCAGCCTGAGAATAAGCTAACATACAACTTTTTATGTCTTTTGAGTCATTACCAGCCAAAAGAGTTTATAGAATATCTTCTTGTTGATGAAAAACTGGCTGAAAAGGCAGAAATTCAGAATTTTGAAGCAGTTTTCGGTGGTGGTGAGGCTAATCCTGACGGGATGTTTGAAATAACTTCCGGGAATGAGAATATACGTGTATTTTTGGAAATCAAGACGTTCCGCAGGAAGCTTGACCTTGAACAGCTAAAGCGTCATCTCATCTGCCATTGCGAAGGGAAAGGCGATACTCGTTTGTTGGTAATAACCTCTGATAAGCGCGATAAGCATTTAATAAAATCGCTTTGTGATGCCAGAATTCGTTTCAGATCGTGGGAAGAAATAGCCGGGTTTATTTTAAAGCATAGTGATGACCGTATCACCAGAGATTTTGTTCTTTACGGTGAAGAGCAAGGGGAGTTTGAAGAACCAATGGACGTAACAAAGCACGATATAGATGTTTTTACGGCGTATGTTCAATCTAAGTGGGAGCGAAAAATAACTTTAGTCCTGAACGAAACTATCCAGTTGATTACAGATGAGGATAATTTTCCTATAAAAAAAGCGGAACTTGCTACGCAGAACGCATGGGGAAGAAACACTATCAAAATAGAATTTCCATACTCAAGACAGAATGATTATGGGCAGTGGTTAGCCTGTGGCATTTACTATGACACCAAAGATCATAGAATCCCATTCAAGGAGAAGGGGGTGCCAGAACTGGCTTTCTTCTTCGATATGTACCCTGTCGCGGCAAGACAATTGCCTGATGAAATCAAAGATGCTTTCAAAAAGCTTATTAGTAAAGGCTTTGAGGAAAACACAGATGGACAAATAACCCCTAATCGTTGGCGTGTGCTATTTAAACGGATACCTTTGAGTGAGATAAACTCTCTAGACGCAGAATATTTAAAGAAATTTCTGTATGATTGCATTAGCGATATTTCCAAAATACCTATCCTGGCCAACCTACTACCAAGAAGGTAGCATGGGCCTGAAGGCCCATGCGTCTTGCGCTTGGGCGGGGTTTGGACCCCGCTTGGCTTCCGCCCGTACGGATACCCCGCCCTTCAGGACGGGGTCGGGCTATCCGGCCTGAAGGCCGGGGTCTCAAACCGTAAAGGAAGCTCAGATGCTGCACCCGGCTCCAATCCGCCGGGGCGGAGTCACCGGCGGACGGAGTCAGGTACGGATTGAAACATGTGACGCGCTCTATTTGACTTCGACTTCCGCGCCTGCTTCAAGGAGCAGTTTCTTGGCGTCTTCGGCCTTGTCCTTGGCGACGGCTTCAAGGATGGTGGACGGGGCTCCGTCCACCTTGTCCTTGGCTTCTTTCAGTCCGAGGCTGGTCAGGGCGCGAACCACCTTGATCACCTCTATTTTTTTGGCTCCGGCAGCTTTGAGGACGACGTCGAATTCAGTCTTCTCCTCTTCGACCGGGGCGGCAGGTCCTCCGGCGGGCGCGGCGGCCACAGCCACGGCCGGGGCGGCGGCGGAAACGCCGAATTTTTCCTCAAGCTCCTTGATAAACACAGACAGTTCAAGGACCGTCATATTGGAAATAAAATCAACGACCTGTTCTTTGGTAACGGACATGGGAGTTCTCCTTGGCGGTTTCTTTAGAGCGATTTCAAAGTAAAAATCGCTTGAGGCTAAGCAGCCTTCTTTTCCTCAATAGCCTTGAGGGCGTACAACATTCCACGGACGATGTTGGCAAAAAGCGAGACGAAATTGGTCGGCACGGCATTCATGGTGCCGAGCGTCCGGGCAAGCAGTTCCCGGCGGCCAGGAAGCCTGGCCAGGGCTTCAATCTGCCCGGAATCCAGGAATTTTCCGTCCAGGCTTGCGTGGCGCAAGGCCAGGGTTTTGCTGGTCCTGGCGAAGTCGGCCATTGTTTTGGCGAGCGCCACCGGTTCCGTCGAGCCAAGGGCTATTGCGCAGTTTTCGCGGAAGTTGTCCTTGATGACCTCATGCGGGCCACCTTTGAAGGCGATGCGAGCCAGGGTGTTTTTCACCACCAGCAGTTCGCCTCCCGCCTCGCGCAGTTTCACGCGCAGGCGGGTCATCTCTTCCACCGTCATTCCCTTGAAATCGGCGACGACCGCGATCGAGGACTTCCCTGCCGCCGCTTTAATCTTTTCGATTACCGCGGCTTTTTCAGTTCTGTTCACGCGTTTCTCCTTTGTGGTGGGTGCGGTGGAAATTGAGCCGCGAGTCTGGGCCGGGCTTATCCGGCGGCTGCCGGTGGCCGGCCGTCTCTGACTCAGATTTCCTTGTCCATAGCCAAGGCGGGCGCGCCCGCCGCGAAGGATGCCGTCAGGCGGTTCCTTCGATAAATCTGCGTATCGTGGACGGGTCTACTTTAAAGCCCGGTCCCATAGTGGTAGACACGGCCATGCTTTTCATATAGGCGCCTTTGGCCGCCGAGGGTTTGAGACGGTTGACCTCGGCCAGCAGGGCGCGCAGGTTGTCCAGAATTTTTTCCGGGCCGAAGGATACCTTGCCCAGGGGGGCATGGAGCACCCCGGCCTTGTCCACCTTGAATTCAACGCGTCCCGCCTTGATTTCCCTGACTGCGGAGGCCACGTCAAAGGTCACGGTGCCGGTCTTGGCGTTGGGCATGAGCCCGCGCGGTCCGAGCACCCGGCCGACCTGCCCCACCAGAGCCATAACGTCCGGGGTGGCGATAGCCGCGTCGAATTCCAGAAAACCCTCCTTGATCCTGGCCACCAGTTCCTCGGCCCCGGTAATGTCGGCCCCGGCGGCCTTGGCTTCGGCCTCTTTTTCGCCCTTGCAGAAAACGGCCACGCGCACGGTCTTGCCCAGACCGTGCGGCAGAGGGCAGGCGCCGCGCACCATCTGATCGGAGTACTTGGGCTCGACGCCGAGTCCGAGGGCCACGTCAACGCTTTCGTCAAATTTGGCAAAGGCGGCGGAAATGGATTCGGCGACCGCCTCCTCAATGGAGAGTTTGTGCTGCAGGTCTTTGCCGTCTAATGCCTTGCGAAATTTTTTTCCATGTTTGGCCATGATCCACCTTGATCCTATATTTTGGCCCTTCCGCCGCGCCGGCGCAAAGCGCGTCCCGGTGAAAGGGCTGCCTGCTGGCTCATTTCACCTCAAGGCCCATACTCTGAGCCGTGCCTATGATGGAGCGCCGGGCGGCCTCCAGGTCCCGGGCCGTAAGGTCCGGCATTTTCAACGCGGCAATCTCGTCCACCTGTTGCAGGGATACAACGCCGACCTTGTTTCTGTTGGGTGCTCCCGAGCCTTTTTCGATTTTCGCCGCTTTCATCAGCAGTACAGCGGCCGGTGGGGTTTTGGTTACAAAAGAAAATGAGCGGTCATGATAAACGGTGATCACAACCGGTATGATCATGCCTTTCTGATCGCCGGTTTTGGCGTTGAAGGCCTTGCAGAATTCCATGATGTTCAGGCCGTGCTGGCCGAGAGCGGGTCCGACCGGCGGGGAGGGATTGGCGACGCCGCCGGGGATCTGGAGTTTTATCTTGGCAATCTCTTTTTTGGCCATTTTGCTGTTCCTTGTAGAGCGCGCGGTTTACGCCGCGCAGCCGCATTTTCCAGGTGAGATGTCATGCCTGTACTGTCGCCACAGGCGTGAAGACCGCAAAGCAAAAAACGCGGTCGCGACTAGCGTCGCGTGACGCGACACTATAGCGTTCACGCTTGAGATGCTTATTTAACGCTTGAAACAGTTCGCTTACGGCGGGCAAAGCCCGCCTGCTCCTGTTTCGCGGCAAGGATTTGCGCCGCAAATCCTTGCAGAACAGTTCACTCGTTTCATTCGTGAACTGTTCTAACTCTTGGAAACCTGGACGAAATCCAACTCCACCGGGGTCTGCCGTCCGAAGATGGAAACGGAAACGCGCAGTTTCCCCTTGTCGTAGTTCACGTCTTCCACAACGCCGTTGAAACCGCCGAAGGGTCCGTCTATGACCCGCACCTCGTCGCCGCGCTCGAAGTTGAATTTTGGCCTGGGCTGTTCCCGGCGCTTTTCCATGAGCTCCAGAATGCGTTTGGCCTCCGAATCCAGCATGGGCGTGGGGCGGTTTTTCCCTCCCACGAACCCCGTGACTTTCGGGATGCTCTGCACGAGGTGCCAGGAGAAATCGTTCATCACCATGCGGATCATCACATATCCGGGATAGAACTTGCGGGTGAAGGTCTTTTTTTCTCCGCGCACCAGTTCCATGACCTTTTCGGTGGGGATGATCACCTCATCGATCAGACCCTTGGACTGCTCCGTGCGGATCATTTCTCGCAGGGTCTGTTCCACCCGGTTTTCGAAGCCGGAATAGGTGTGGACGATATACCAGCGCATTTTGGGCCCCGGCGTCACATCTTCCAGGGGCGCGGGTTCGCGCGTTTCTGTCATGGCTTTTTATCCCATTCTGGAAAGTATGGCTTCCATGCTTTTGGACAACAGGAGATCCGCGAGGCCCAGAAAGATCGACATAACCACGACAAGAGCCAGGACGGCCAGAGAGGTGGCCTGAACTTCTTTGCGCACGGGCCAGGAAACCTTGTCCAGTTCGGTGCGGGCGTCTTCAAAGTAACGCGTCAGTTGCCTGACTTTGGCCGCGGGTCCTGTGCCCGGCGCGGCCGCCGGGGCCGCGGTTTTGAGACTTGAACCCGTGGCTTCGGCTTTATCCGATTTTTTGTGTTTGCCTGCCATTTTTCACCTTCTGCCCTTGGGAGGCGGCAGGATGCGCCTGCCGCGCCGCCTCCGGGCAAGAGACGGAATTCGGTATTACAGATTCCCGCATCGAGTTCTGAACAGCGGCCCGGAGGCCGCTGTCGCCGCGAAGCGGCGCAGGTCGGCCGAAAACCGCGTTTACGGCCGACGATCCCCCGCAGGGGAAAGTTTACTTTTCAATGCGGGTATCAATGTCTGGCAGGGCAGGAGGGATTCGAACCCCCAGCCTACGGTTTTGGAGACCGCCGCTCTACCGTTGGAGCTACTGCCCTGTGCGCTACGTCTTACCCGCGATCTTTCGAAAGCCGACGCTTGGCGTCCGCCTGCAAAATCCGGCGCAACGCGGTTGCCGCTTTTGCGATCAGGCGCTGGAGGCCGCTTTTTTGCGCGCGTGTGCCGGGTTTTGCTCATCGCGTCTCGCGGTGAAGCGTCATTTTCTTGTCCCATGGACAATATTTTTTTAGTTCCAGCCGTCCCTTCGTGGTTTTCTTGTTCTTGCAGGTGGAGTAGTTGCGTCTCTTGCACTCCGTGCAGGCGAGCAGAATATTGATGCGATTATCGGCGCTCATCTTTTTACTCCAGAATTTCGGAAACCACTCCGGCACCCACTGTGCGGCCGCCTTCGCGGATGGCGAAGCGCAGTCCCTGTTCCATGGCGATGGGGGCGATGAGTTCCACGATGAATGTGGCGTTGTCGCCGGGGATTACCATTTCCACGCCTTCCTCAAGAGCGATCACGCCGGTGACGTCCGTGGTGCGGAAATAGAATTGCGGGCGATACCCGGAGAAGAAGGGGGTGTGGCGTCCTCCTTCCTCCTTGGAAAGCACATAGACTTCGCCCTTGAATTTCTTGTGCGGATTGATGGATTTGGGCGCGGCCAGCACCTGCCCGCGTTCCACCTCGTCGCGTCCTATGCCGCGCAGCAAAGCGCCGATGTTGTCACCTGCCTGACCCTGATCAAGCAGCTTGCGGAACATCTCCACACCGGTGCAGGTTGATTTGGCGGTAGGTCTGATGCCGACAATCTCAACCGCGTCCCCAACCTTGATGATGCCGCGATCAACCTTGCCGGTCACGACGGTGCCGCGTCCGGAGATGGAGAAGACGTCTTCGATGGGCATAAGGAAAGGCTTGTCTATCTCGCGCACCGGCTCGGGGATGTAGTTGTCGCAGGCGTCAAGCAGTTCCAGAACGCATTTGGCCTCTTCCGAATCCGCGCTGTCCGTCTCCAGAGCCTTCAGGGCGGAGCCGCGAATCACCGGCACCTCGTTGCCGGGGAACTTGTAGGTGGTGAGAAGCTCGCGCATTTCCATCTCGACGAGATCCAGCAGTTCCTCGTCATCCACCATGTCGCACTTGTTCATGAACACAACCAGACTGGGCACTCCGACCTGACGGGCCAGCAGGATGTGCTCGCGGGTCTGGGGCATGGGTCCGTCGGTGGCCGCGACCACGATGATCGCGCCGTCCATCTGGGCCGCGCCGGTGATCATGTTCTTGATGTAGTCGGCGTGGCCGGGGCAGTCCACATGCGCGTAGTGGCGCTTGGCCGTTTCGTATTCCACATGGGCCGTGGCGATGGTGATGCCGCGTTCCTTTTCTTCCGGGGCCTTGTCTATTTCGTCGAAGGCCACGAATTTACCCTGGCCTTTCATCGCGGCGATCTTGGTGATGGCCGCGGTCAGAGTGGTTTTTCCGTGGTCGATGTGTCCGACGGTTCCAATGTTTACGTGAGGCTTCGTGCGCTGAAATTTTTCCTTGCCCATGTTAGTCTCCCTGACTGTCTTGCAATGAAAATTTTACCGAAAAGATAAATGGAGCCCACGAGCAGAATTGAACTGCTGACCTCGTCCTTACCAAGGACGCGCTCTGCCGACTGAGCTACGTGGGCAATCCCGCCGCCGGATGAGGCGGGTTTTATCCGGCAACGGAACAAACTGTGTGGGGATGGTGAAAAGCGCATATTTGGAGCGGGAAACGAGACTCGAACTCGCAACCCTCAGCTTGGAAGGCTGATGCTCTGGCCATTGAGCTATTCCCGCACATCCGCCGTAGTTCCCCGACAGGTCATCCCGTCTCCTACAGCCCTTGCCGTTTCAAAGCGGTTGATAAACCAACCGTTTCAGCATGTAATGCCGAAATATCGTCCCGGATGAAAGTCTTGCGTCTTTCCCCGTTGCGCTCTGGTGGTGGGGGGTGGAGTCGAACCACCGAAGTCACTGACGACAGATTTACAGTCTGTTCCCTTTGGCCACTCGGGAACCCCACCACAAGACTGGAGCCGGCGATGGGACTCGAACCCGCAACCTGCTGATTACAAATCAGCTGCTCTGCCAGTTGAGCTACGCCGGCGATGGAACAGCCTTATTACGCATGGTTTTCGTAAAATGCAAGAAAAAAATGCCGGAAACGCGCAAGATTCCGGTTCCGAACGCGCACCCCCTTGCGGGGTTGCCGCGAAACAGGAGCAGGCGGGCTTTGCCCGCCGTAAGCGAACTGTTTCAAGCGTTAATTGCTCTAGACCAGATATTCCTTGAGCGTTGCCATAACCTCGGCGATTTCCACTGGTTTCCCAAGGTGCCCGTTCATGCCGGCGGCAAAGCAGCGCTCCACGTCCTCGCGAAAAACATTGGCCGTCATGGCGATGATGGGCAATGTTCCGGCCCGGGGCGTCTTTGAGGCGCGGATGCGCCGCGTTGCCTCGTATCCGTCCACACGGGGCATGTGGATATCCATCAGGACCAG
>JAISZH010000041.1 GCA_031269345.1 Desulfovibrio sp.
TATCCTGAATCTCATTGTTGTAAATTTTGCCTATTCGTCTTCCAGTTCTATCCTGAATCTCTTGGTTATACATCTTAAAATCTGCCATAATACTTTCCTTCTTATGTGCCCCAGTGCCGGGGGTGTTTGCGCACTTCCGGACCGCTTGTTGTGTAAGGGACCTCTAAAAATTAAATTTATGTCAAGTGTCGCCTTGGCGGATACTGGATTTGCAGCACTCAATCTCGTCTGAAAAAGAGTTTTTAGAGGTTCCCGTAAATATATTCCCCTGCCGCATGTCAAGTCACAACCGCCTCGTGTGTTGTCAACAGCCTGCTTGCGGGGGATTGACACGCGGCGGAAAGTGCGTATGGTATTTGTCAGGTGGGCCGAAGTGCGTTAACACCCCGGCCCTGGCAAGCCCCCCGGATTTGACAATCCAAGCTTCTTGCCCCTGACGGATGGCGTTCCTTCAGGGGCAAAACTGTTTAGACGTTAAGAAAACGTATAACCAGCGCCGCGATAACGGCCGCCAGCACTGCGGCGGCCACGTTCGCAAGGAACTTCGCCATAGGCGTATCCTCCTTTCGGGGGACTTGCCCACAGCTTTTTTATCCCGTATGCCGTAATCCCGCAACTATACGTCTGGCGCATCCGGCCACGCCGGAAGGATTGAATATCCTGATCACTGTGGAATTGTCGGCCGAATCGACAAGCAAGGTAAACGGTAGAAAATCATTGCCGGACCAGCTTGGAATTCGGCGTACACCGGCCGCGGGGATGGTGCGCCGCGTCATCTTTCCCGCATCAGCAGGGGTTGCAGGCCAAAGGCGGCGAGGAGAGCCGCGACGATCCCGCCGCATACGGCAAGCCCCAGGGAAAAAAGGGCCGGATGCCCGGCCGTGAGCAGAACCCCGAAACCGGCCAGGGTGGTCAGGGCCGAAAGCAGCACGCCTCTTGCGCCGGCGGCGTCCAGTTCCCCTTCCAGCACGGCTTGCATGAAGATGCCGTAATCCACGCTCAAGGCCGTGACCAAAGGCAGGGCGGCGGCGTGAAAAATGTTCACCGCCGTCCCTGTGGCCCTGAAAACCAGCAGGGTAAAGGCCAGACCGCTGAACACGGGCAAAAGCACCGCGAGCGCGCGGACGGGAGAACGGTAGAGGAAAAAAACCACAGGCAGGATGGCGCCCAGTGTGATCAGGCAGAAACGGAAGATGTCGTCGCCCACGGCCGCCGCTATGTCCGCGCGGAAAAGCGCCGGTGAAACAAGGGTCGCGCCGCTTTTTTCAAGTTCGGCCACGAGGTCCGGTTCGGGAACGAACCCGGCCGGAAGCGGGGTATAGATCAGGCTGCGCCGGGCGTCGCGGTACAGGAAAAGGTCCAGGACAAAACCCAGTCCCAGGCTTTTCAGACTTTGCGGATCAACAGGCGCGCTTTCCGCCTCAATCAACTTTTTGAACGGGGCGAAAGCGTCCGGGGCGAAACCTTCCGCTCTGGCCGCCTCGTCGAGAAAGAGCGAAACATCCCGGGCGCGCTTTTCCCGGAAACTCCGCCAAGCTTTGCGGCTTTCCTCCTGTTTCGCCCCGGAAGGAAGCAGGGGGGCGATGGTCGCGACCCGCACGCCGCGCTTTTTCAATGTCTCCCAAACCGCCTCGTTTATCCGCAACGCCGCCTCCAATCCGTTTCCAGCCCCGGATTCGTCTCTCGACCCGGTTCCGGCGGCCACGATAAAGGCTCCTCCGGGTTCTCCGTCCTCCCTGCCGAGAATGGAACGCATCTTCCGTTCCTCGGCGGCCCTTTCCGGAGACGTATAGGAAATATTGCGCAGGTCGCCGTCAAAGCGCAGGGAGCGAAAGCAAAGGACAATCGCCAGGACAAGGAGAAAGGACAGGGCAAAGGTCGCAAAGGGAGCGGGGGCGCGGACCTTTGCCGCGCCGGCGCGCGCGGGAGGGACGGGTTCCGGCTTTGCCCCTTCGGGAGTGTCTTTTCGCGCATAATGCCAATTTGCATTCAATAGAAAGCGAATTGGCATGGCGGAGGCGAAGCGTCCGCCCGCAAATTTTTGAAAAATCAGGTTTCGCCTGTTTTTCAAAAACTTTGGAGTCTTGCACTCAAACTCGTTTGAATGCGACTTGCTATAAAGCATGTGCGGGAGGGCGAAAAGGGCAGCGGCATAAGCGGCGGCCACGCCGGAGAGACCGAAAAGCGCCACTTGGCGAATGGCGGGAATGGAGGAGAAAAAAAGCGCGGCGAAAGCGGCGGAGGTGGTCAGAACTCCGGCCGAGAGGGGTCTGCCGATCTTTTCCAGGCCGTCTTCAAAATCTTCCGCTCCGCGCAACGCGTAGAAAGTATGTATCGCGTAATCCGCCGTAATGCCGAGCAGTACGCTCCCGAAGCCGAAGACTATGCCCGAAGCCGCGCCGGATACGGAATAGAGGACGAAGCCGGCCACGGCCACGGAGGAAAAAGGGACGAGAAAAAGGACCCAGGCTTTGCGATCGCGCAGAAATAACAGGAAAAGCCCGGCCACCAGCGCCAGGGACAGGGGCAGGACGATGCCGAGGTCGGCCTTGATGCGTCGGGCGTTGTCTTCGCTGTGCGCATAGCTTCCGCTCAGGCAGTGTTCCAGGCCGGCGGGAAGAAGGGCAAAGGCCGCGCGCAGCCTTGCCATGACCCTGGCAGAGGCCGCGGTGTCGGTCATGGTTGCGGCGGGGCGGGCGACGATTAGCGCGTATTTGCCGCTTTTGTCCGTAAAACGCCCTTCCCTGACCGTGAGCGCCCCCGGCTTTACGGCTTGGGAGAGGTCGAGGTCGGCGAACAGCTTCCGGCACAGACCCAGGGGGTCCACGGCGATAAGCTCGCGCAGGGCCGGGCCGGACGGCCCCAGAAGCAGCTTTTTGTCCTCACGCAAAGCCTTCCGGACGCCTCGCGCGTCAAGCGAAGCGACGTCTTCCACTCGCCCGGCCCCGAGCAGTGACGGGGCCAGAGAGCAAAGCCCGGCGGCCGCGCCGGGGGAAAACCCGGGTCCGAATACCGCCTCAGGTATTTCCGGACTTTTCAGGGCGCGGACAAGCGTCTCCGCCCCGGCATCACGCCCCTCCCCGCCAAGGGCGATGAGCAGTGTGCGCAGGTAAGGGGCATTGCCGGCGTAGTCGAGCATCTTATCCAGGACAGGTGAGCCGGAGGGGACAAGGGCGCGGATGTCTTCGTCCAGAGAGACGCGCGTCCCGGACAGGCCGCAGAAAAGCACCACGGCGGCACAGACGGCGAGCAGCCGCTTGCGCCGCGCCTTAAACCGCCTGTACGCATGGACAGCCAAACCGGCCAATCAGTCAAACTCCGCGTCGGGAACAGGCCTGTTCAGGATTACCGCGCTGAAATCCAGCGTGGTTCTGCCGCCCCCGCTCTCGTTGAGGATCACCCGGCGCGCCGCTCCCTGCCCGTCAAAGCTGATTTGCAGGGAACCGAGCACGGAGCGCAAATCCGGGCCGCGCGGCAGCAGGGTCAGGGTGATGGGGGATTCGTTTTCCAGAAAAATGTCATAACGGCTTTCGATCCGGGCGCGGTCAAAGTCCATCCAGGCGAGCAACTGCCCGGCGATCAGCCCGGCCATGGGATCTTCGCCCGTCACAAAGGGCTTGCGCCTGCTCTTGTCGTCCTCCCAGCGGAACCCCCTTCCGCCGTTCAACACGAAACCTTCGCGCATCGGGGAGGAATACTCCCAGGCGACGGCGTCCGGTTTTCTGAAGCGCAACGAGCCTTCGGAAACCGCCGGTTCGGAGAAGAGCGGGATATCCGTGCTCTGTCGGAAAGAACATGACAGGGTGCGGATGTTTTCCGTCATATTCTTGAGCCGGGCAAGGGCCTTGTCCAGGTCTCCGGCTTCACCGGCCCGGCAGGGACCGGCGAAAAGGAGAAGAAAGACGAAAAAGAGGAGGAGTCGCATGCCCGGCCTTTATCCGGCGGATATGCCGGGAATATCTTCCGGCACGACGACCTTGAGTTTGCCGCGTGCCAGTATTTCCGGCGGCGCTCCGGCCGGCAGGCGGCGGATTTCCGCTTCCAGCAGGCGCACCCCCGCCACTTCAGCGCGCAGGCTCACCCGAACGCGCAGGGTATCGCCGGCGCGGGCTTTGCCCATGACGGAAAAATCCTGCGCGGCGGCCAAAAAACCCAGGCCGGGGGACGTTTTCGCAGAGCCTGCCGCATCGCCTTCCGCACAACTCTTCATGTAGCCTTTCATGGCCCCGGCGGTCTGGGCCGCGAGTTCAACATGGCCCGCATCGCAAAGCAGACCCTCATGGAGCAGGATATGTCCGGGCGCAAGGACGACCTCCGCTTCGGCAGCGGTTTCGGAGACGCAAATCAGCCTGTCCAGGCAGAGCATGGGCGGGGCGTGGGGCAGGAAAGGCCCGGCGGGCATCGGAAAAGCGGCCGCTTTTTCGAAAAACCCTCTTTGTCCCGGTTCTTCGGTCATCTATTGCATTTTAACTTTGAGATTATGCACCTGACACTCTCCGGCCAACGCCCACACCGGCGTTTAACAGCACCAATAAATTGCGCTTACGCCTTCGCGGCGGGCGTCCGCTCTCGCTGCCGCCAGAGCAGTTTCAAAGTGAAATTGCTCTGATATTCCTTGCCAGAAGCGTACATTATTGTCAAACCCGTGAACCTCGGATATGTGGAAGACAGCGTGTTTTCAACGGCCATCCTCCAACTCCTGTCCGCGTTGCGAAAAACCGGGCAATCGGATAGGAGGGGAGAAAAAGGAGAATAGAAAATGAAGAAAGTTCTCTTGTTTATCGTAGTGGCAGTAGCCTTTGGCGCATCCGCGTGCGTAACAACCAGGCCGATAGAAACAATTTCCAACGTCCCTGTGGGAAATAATCTTTCGAAAGAGGCTGTTGCCAGAGCAATTACTCAGGGCGGAGCCGCTCAGGGATGGAGTATGGTCCGGCTAAATGACAATACGATTGAAGGAACGCTCCTTCAGCGGCAACATACTGTTGTTGTTACCATTCCTTTTACCGCAAACAGCTATTCCATCATCTACAAAAGCAGCGGCAACATGAAAGCTGACCCCGGCACGGGAGAAATTCACAGGTCATATAACCGCTGGGTACGAAATCTCCAAAAAGCTATCGGTCTGGAAATGACGAGATTGGGCAACACTGCCCAAACAACGCGAACTGTAAAATAGGAGAGTGTTCGCTCAAATATAGATAAAGCAGTCCGCCTGGAGCAGTTCACTAATGAAACGAGTGAACTGCTCTGCAAGGATTTGCGTGCAAATCCTTAATTACTCTATCGTGAATTATTTTTGCGGGACAACTTTGCTTCGACGTGGGGATCTCCGTTATTGAGCGGCAAGCTCCTTTTCAATAACACATTTCACGTGCCTCCGCAAACGCAGGGGCGCCTCGTTCCCGTAACGCGCGAAGTTTCCGGGCCATACCGGCTCAAGCAGGCTGACGCGCATGGAGGCCGGGCGCCCCAGGCGCGAGCCCTTGGGAAAAATACGCCAGCTCCCGTCGATGCACATAGGTACAACAGGGACTCCGAAACGCATGGCCATCCTGAAGGCCCCGGAATGGAAACGCCCCATCCGCCCCCGCTCGGAACGCGTTCCTTCCGGAAAGATGATCAGGGCCGCGCCCTCGTCGAGAAGCTCTCCCGCCTTTTGCGCGAAGCCCTCCGCATCAAGGACCGAGGTGTCCAGATAGCCCGCCCGGCGCATCACCCGGCCGTAAAGCGGAATGCGGAAAGGCCAGGCGCGCACGGCAAAGGCTATGTCCCTCAGGTGGAAAAAACCCATGCAGTAAGGATCGAAAAAAGACTGATGGTTCGGGGTGACTATGCAGGGCCCGGAGAATTGCCGGGCCAGGTTCTTCACCCGCACAGGCGCCTGGGAGCCAAGAATGCGGCAGACGACAATCCCGTAGAAATGCACGAGCTTGCGGATAGCCGCCCTCCGTCTCCGGCCCGCGCAGGCGAAAAAAAACCACAGGCAGAAAGAGACGGGCAGGTAGACCAGGGTCCAGAGGAAAAGCCCGCCGAAAAAAACGACGTTGAAGCGCAAACAGGCGGGCTTTGAGGCATCCCCGGCGATCATTGGCGCCGTGTCCGGGCGCGGGGCCGGGGGCCGCCGGGGTCAGCCCTCATGCCGCATTTCGGATTTTTTGGAGAGAATGTACCGGTGCAGATCGCCCAGGCTGCGGATGGCGGCGATTGCAGGATCCTTGCCTATCCTGATGCCGAAGGACTTTTCCAGAACTACCACCATATCCACGGCGTCCAGGCTGTCCAGGTCGAGGTCTTCCCGAAAAAGCGCCTCCGGGCGCATCCGTCCCGGGTCAAGCTCGAACTCTTCCGCCAGGGCGGCGTTGGCTTTTTCGATAATTTCCAGATCCGTCATGCCCCGCTCCGCAAGACCAGCGAACAATTGACGCCTCCGAGGGCGAAACTATTCTTTACAGCAAGATCGCCTCTGCTTTCAATGGGTTTTTGCGGTAAAAAAACGCCCGCGCAACGCGCGTCCGGCTCCTCCAGGTTCCTGGTGGGCAAGATCGTCTTGCGGCGCAGCATTTCCACAACGGCGATAGTTTCCAGCGCCCCGCAGGCGGCCATGGTATGTCCGAGGTGCCCTTTGAGGCTTGACACCGGGGTCTTGCCGCCAAAAACAGCGGCGACGGCACGGGCTTCGGCGATGTCCCCCAGTTCGGTGCCGGTGGCGTGGGCGTTTACGTAGGAGACGTCTTCCGCCCCCACCCCGGCGTCGGCAAGGGCTAAACGCATGCAGGCGGCTATGGACTCCGGGGTAGGCTCGGCAATGCCGCCCTCGTCGCCGGCGCAGGCAAACCCGAGGATTTCCGCAAGGACCGGCGCTCCGCGTTCCCGCGCGGACGTGTCGCTCTCTATGAAAAGGACGCCCGCCCCTTCCGCGCACACTACCCCGTCGCGCCTGCGGTCAAAGGGGCGGGGGCAAAGCTCCGGCTCCCCGTTGAAGGCCGAAGACGCAGCCGCCATGAGATCGAAGGTGCAGGAAACCAGAGGATGGTATTCATCGCACCCGCCGCAGAGCATATAGTCCTGTCTGCCGAAGGCCACGGCCTCGAAGGCCAGACCGATGGCCTGGGTGCCGGAGGCGCAGGCGGCGGCGGGGGCGATAACCCGCCCGCGCAGTCCGAGGGCGCCGGCGGTGTTGGCCGCCGCTGAATGGCCCATGCTGCGGAAAAAAAACATGGATTTCATCTGCCCCATTCCCCCCCCGCACAGGTAGGAACGGAAAAATTCCTCCAGGGTTTCCGGGCTCCCCAGGGTCGAACCCAGAGCTATGCCCAATCTGCCGCTGTGCGCGAGTTCTTCGCCCGCCCCGGCCTGTTCCATGGCCTCCAGTGCCGCCAGATAGGCGTAAGCCGACATGGGCGACATGGAACGCCTGATTTTGCGCGGTATCCCGCTTATGCCGATCTCCGGAACAACCCCGCCCACGCGGGTTAAGACGCCCTCCATATCCTCCAGAGCCGGGATGCGTTTTATGCAGCTTTTGCCGGCGAGCAGGGAGGAAAACAGCAGTTCCCGCCCCCTGCCGTAAGGCGATACGGCTCCCATGCCGGTGATCACAACTCGTTTCAGGCGCATGCCGCGAGTTCCTCCTGCACGGCTTCCCTGCCCAGTATAAAGACGCAGGCCGCTATCGCCGAGACTATGGCCCCCAGAATGCCGGGGGCTATGACGGACTGGCCGGCCATCCAGAGATTGGCGATGCCTGTAAGCGGCAGGGGGTTGAACTGGTGGAGCGAGTGTTTTGTCCCGTAGAGGCCGCAGCCGGGAGCGTCCAGGTAATCTCTGAAAGTGAGGGGCGTCGCCCCGTCCAGCACGCTCATTCCCGACAGTTCCGGACAATGGGCCAGGCATTTCTGCCTGATGTCCCGGAGACGCTCCTCCTTGAGGCGGGCGTAGGCGGCGGGGCGTCTGCCGGGGGCGGATGCGCCATAGGGGGCGCATTCCCGCGCGCTGCCCGGCGCCACAATGACCAGACCGCGCAAATCCGCCTGCCCGTCCCTTCCGCCCGAAAGATAGAACGGGCCTCGCCGGGGGTCGCAATCCGGCCGGAAGGCGGATGCCGTATCGGCATCCGGGCAGATGAAAAGATTGCCTCCCCGAAGGAAAGAAGGCGTGGGCGCGCATTTGCAGAACAGGGCGTAGGCGGAGCAGGTGTCTTCAAGGGACAGGAGGCGTTTCCGGAAGGCGGGCTTTACCGATCCTTGCGGCAGCAAGGGCGGCAAAAGATGGGGGTGGCCCGTGAACAGCGCCCCTTCGACGGGTATTTCCGTCCCGTCCTCCAGCAGGACTGCGTTAATTCCCCGGCCCGGAGAGACCCGCAATTTTTCCGCCGCCTTTCCGCAGAGGATTTTGACCCCGGACAGGGACAGGGCCTTTTCCAGTTCCGCAACCAGCGCCCTGCCTCCTCCCCTGACGCTCCCGACTCCTTCAAGATAGGACGCTGCTATGCGCGCATGCTGATGCAAAGGGGTTTCTTCCGGCGACACTCCGTAGAGCAGGGAATGGATGGACAGCACCGTGCGCAGAACCGGGTCGGCGGTGCCCCCGGCCAGATAGTCGGCCAGAGACACCGTGTTTTGCATGTCCGTGAGCAGTTCGGATGCGTCCGTCCGGAAACTGAGCAAGGGGGAGGAATTGAATATCTCGCTGATCCGCGTGAAATATTTTCTGATAAAAGCCGCATCCCCGGGGAAGATCGAACTCAGAACCCGAACCGTCGCCTCGCGCCCGACGGGCAGCGGGACCTCAAGCCCCAGCCCGGGGAAACGCAGAAGATCGAAACAGTCTTCATTGAACATTTCAAGCGGCAGGCGATCAAGCCCGAGCAGGCGGAAATAGCGGGTGAGCGGGCCTTCCCCGTGCAGTCCCCCGACATAGTGCAGACCGGTGTCGAAATAGACCCCGCCGCGGGTGAAGCCGCGCAGGGTCGCCCCGATGCGCTCCTTTTTCTCGACTAAAACCACACGCCGCCCGCGCCGCGCCAGAACAAGGGCGGCGGCCACGCCGGACATCCCGGCCCCGATCACGGCAATACTTTCAGCGCCCATCACAGGTCCTGAAAATTGAGGACCAGGGAGGCGTTTGTGCCGCCGAACCCGGCCGAGTTGCAAATGGTTGCGCGCGGGGCCGCAACGCGCGCCTTGGCGATCACGTCAAGCCTGGCCGACCACTGATCCGGCGCGCTGAAGTTCAGGTTCGGGGCCAAAAAGGAATCCCGCGCCATAATGGTCGCGTATACCGCCTGGGCCGCCCCGGACATCCACAGCTCATGCCCGGTCAGGGATTTTGTGGACGACACCGGCACCGCCCTGTCTCCGAAGAGTTCCGCGATGTTGCGGGCTTCCACCGCGTCCCCCAGAGGTGTGGAAGTGGCGTGGGCGCAGACGTACGAGATATCGGCGGCTTTTTTCCCGGCGGCGGAAAGCGCCATGCGCATGGCGCGGCCGATCCCGGTTTCGCCCGGAACAAAGAGACTTTCGCCGTCCGAGGAAAAACCGTAGCCGGCGATTTCCCCCAGTATCCTCGCCCCGCGCTTTCTGGCCAGATCGCGGTTTTCAAGCAGGATCGCGGCCGCGCCCCCGCCCGGCACCAATCCGTCCCGGTCGGCGTCAAAGGGCCGGCAGGCGCGCTCAGGCTCGTCCTCTCTCCGGGAAAAGGCGCCCAGGGCGTCGAAGCTGCATACGGACTGCCAGTTTATCTCCTGCGCCCCCCCGCAAAGTATCCTCTCCTGCCTGCCAAGGGCGATGAGATCGGCGGCCTGTCCCAAGGCGTGTCCGCCGCCTGCGCAGGCGGCGCTGATCGTCCAGGCCGCGCCTTTTGTCCTGAAGATCACGCTCAGATTCATGCTCAGGCAGGAGGTCATGGAGCGAAAGACAAGACCGCTCCCCAAAGAGGCGGTGGACGCGCTTTCACGCAGCAGGTCGACTTGCTCTGCCGCGGACAGGCAACTGGAATCGCAGCTGAAGATCACGCCGCTTGCCTCGTTTTGCAGATCGACGGGGTCGATCCCGGACTGGGCTACGGCCTGAAAACAGGCGTCGGCGGCCCAAAGGGCGAACTCGGGCATGGTTTTGCGCTGCTTGCGCGAAAGCCAGGCGCCGGCCTCATAAGGTTTGATCGCCCCGGTAAGACAGGAGGTGAAACCCAAAGTTTTGCGGCCGGGATCGGCGACCACGCCGGAACGGCCGTGATAGAGGGCTTGCGCGGCCTCCGCTGCATTGTTGCCGATGGCCGAGACAATTCCCAGGCCGGTTATGGCCACGCGCCGTTTCATCTGAGCGTCCTTAACGGTTTGAGATCCCGGCCTTCAGGCCGGATAGCCCGACCCCGCCCTGAAGGGCGGGGTATCCGTACGGGCGGAAGCTTGGGCGGGGTCCAAACCCCGTCCAGGCGCAAGACGCATGGGCCTGAAGGCCCAT
>JAISZH010000154.1 GCA_031269345.1 Desulfovibrio sp.
TTCAACCGCAGATTCAGTTTGCCGGATATGTTTGCACGCCTCGCTTATGTCGCCCTCAGAACCCCACCTATGCCTTACAGGCTTTTGAAATTGGCTGAGGATTGTGCGTAATCAGGAAAAAAATTTTGCTCCAATTTTGCTCCACTCAAACTGAAAACAGGTGGAATTTCATGGATACGCATGCGCATTTAACACATTAATATTATTTGATTATATTTGACAAGCAATGGATAAAATTGACGCATTTTCGGGACTGTTAATCACTAGGTCGGCGGTTCAATCCCGTCCCGGGGAGCCAGAAAAATCAAAGTCCCTGTAGGTTTTAATGCCTGCGGGGACTTTCTCTTGATGGTCAAAAGTGGTCAAAAGTGGTCATTTTTGTACGCACCTTTGCGTACAGTTTGCGGACAGATTTTCACCCCGCGCACCCCCTAAAATACCCGACCCCGGCCAGCCAATCCGACCGGGGCCTGTTCACCTGCGACCCGCACGGGTCTGCAATTCCTCAATAGTGTTTCCGGTGACGGGCGTCAAGACACCCCCAACGCCGGGGCTTGCGGGCTGCTGTCTTCCTTAAGATTGAACGGAGGGGAAAGTTTTTGCGGACACCCAGAAATTGTTCTTGTTTTTGGGCACATCGTCAGAATTTTGAGGATCAAGAGGACAATATACCCAGTCTACGTGCTTAATCAGTTCAGAAGAAACTTTTCCCCCGACAGAATCAACGGTGACCTGAAGACCTTCTACGCGGGCTGTTTTGGTCGCAGGGGCGAAATCAGAGTCGCCTGCGATGATAACAATTCGGGATACCAGCTTTTTGAATGCTAATGATGCGATATCAAGACCTATTTTCATATCTACAGCTTTTTGTTTTACGTTCGGAACAAAATCGGTTGAAGTTAACTTGCTGAGAGCTTTTTTCCCGTCGAGAAGTTGTTTTAAGGTGGCCGGGCGCAAAACCCATTCATTGTACCACGACACTCTGCCCAAACGGAGAGCGATAAGCGGTGTTTCCCGCAGAGATTCCAGCCTGGCCTTCATGGAAATAGCCGCTGTGGTTTTTGAAAAATCAATTGTTTCGCCCAGAGGGTTTTGGGCGACAGTTTCTAAGGGGGGCGCGTCATAATAGAAGATTCGGTATATTTCCTCTCCCTGCCGCAAATGTCGCAGGCAGTATTTCAAAAGTTTAGGTCCATTAAGGAAGAAAGATTTAAAATATTTTAACTGGTTGAACAGGTAATTCCCATCGACAAAAACCGCAACTTTTTTCAATGGGGCCTCCAAAGAGTTGGTTCCAGCTTCCATGTGGCTTTATCTAGTTTTCCCACATGTATGCTGGAACCCGGTTTCTAGCATTGAAGTGCGAAGTCTCAAATTAGCGACCTCGCTATGCCGTAATATACAAGTGTATAAAGTTTTGTCAATGGGAAAGTGCGGGGACGCGGAACCAAGCGGAACCAAGCAGGGCTATGCGGACGGCCTGAAACGTTTAGCGGTTAAACCGTTTCACTATCCAAGCCACCAGGACGCCCGCCACAATCGCGGCACCTCCTTTTCCTGAAACTCGGAGGATGCCCCACAGGTCTTTTATCCCGCCTGCCCCAACCCCGCAAGCTCCGTCCGCAGTTCCGCCGCCTCCGCATCCAATGCCGCCAGCTTGTCATGGTCGGCCTGCACGGCCCACCTTGAGCGATGGCCCGTAGGGGCCGGATGCTGGAGCCGTCGATAGGTGTCGAGAGAGGCACAATCCTGCGGTTTGAGGCCGTTATTGCGGACTGTTCAATTCCCGCAATTCAGGCGGCAACTGCCGCCCGGTGCGCTCGCTCTCGAAGCTTTCCCTGCAATGGTCCGGGTCAAAAAGAAACAGCGCATCAATGGCTTTCCGCGGCCATGCCCGCCCGCCGTCCCGCTCCCACCGCCAAGCCCTGGAAGACAGGGTTTCGTCCGGCCAGCCGCCGCAGATCGCATTGATGAACTGGTCCAGGGCGATCAGTATCGCCTTTGCCCGGCTCATACCTCTGCAAGCTCCTCAAGTGTCTCCGCGCTTTCGGCTGCGGCCGCCGATCTCCATCTGTGTCGCCTTGTGGGCTAGAGCCCCGGCCATGTACAGCTTCAGGAAGGATTCCGGCGTCAGTACCAGCCGCACCAAGGCTTTGCCCGTTTCTCTGCCTTCCGCGTCCCGCGTGATTTCCCACCCGTTCCAGGTGACGGATTCCGGTATCCCCGGCACCCCCATCATAGACAAAGTGGCTGCGTTGGCCGTGTCCGCGAAGTTTTGTTGATCGTGGGCGTCGTATGAAAAATGCAGTATCTGGTCGTCCACTGTGTAGTCAAATCCGGACAGGATCGCGGCGGACGTGTCCGCGTCGATTGCCTCTATCTTGGCGACGCGCGCCTGTTCCAAAGTCGGCGGCGGCGCTGCCGGGCGCTCCAGTAGCGCGCCATCCGGCAAGGGACCAAGCTCCTCCATGTACCGCGCCGGGCTGGTATGCGTGTCGCCGGGCACGTCAATCACGGCCACGGAACTTTCTTTTTTCTTCAAGGCGTCAAAAGTGATCATGGTGAAACTCCATTTTCATCAGTTTTGATCGCGAATTGGTATTGCCCGGAATTGGAATCAGACATAACGTAGCGGAATGACAACATCTTCGCCCTGAAGCGGCGCCAGGGTTTCATAAAGACAAAGCACGCCGCCGGGCGCTCTTGTAACTCCCGGTATTTTATCCAGGGCGGCGAAAACGGCGGCGTCATCGGGCCTGGGGTCCGCGTGTTTTTTGATCTCCAGGGGATACAGGGTCATGCCCCGCCGGATTACTAGGTCAATCTCGTTTCGCTCTTTGTCCCGGTAAAAATATAAAGGAGGGTCCATAATTCCGGCGTTGGCGTAACTTTTAAGGATTTCCGCCACTACAAAGGTCTCAAAAAAAGCTCCGGCCATGGCGCCGTTCCGCAGGACTTCCGGCGTATTCCAGCGGGTCAGGTACGCGGCCAGACCGGTATTCAGAAAGTACAGCTTGGGGGTTTTGATCGCTCTTTTGGTGACGTTGTTGTGATAAGGCTCCAGCAGATAGATCAGGTTGGACGCGCGCAGGATGGACAGCCAGCGGTCAATGGTGCTTTGGCTGACGCCCGCGTCTCTGGAGATAGAGGCCAGATTGAGCAGTTGTCCGGTACGGGCGGCCACGGAGGTCATAAATTTCAGAAATTTGCCTTCGTCTCCCACCTGGGCCAGATCCCGCACGTCCCGTTCAATATACGTTCTGGTGTAAGCGGCGTAAAACATCTGCCAATCCATTTCCGCGTTTTCATACAGGGCGGGCATGTCGCCGCGCTGGATAATTTCCCAGATGCCTCTGTAGTTCGGAGCGGCCGGCTCTTTTTTCCGGGCGGCAAAATATTCGCGCTCCGGCAGAAAGGGAAGGTCACAGGCAATGCCGCCCAGTTCGCGCAGGGAAAGCCCCGGTAAATTGAGAATGCCGAGGCGCCCGGCCAGGGATTCGCCGACGTTTTTCATCATCTGGAATTGTTGCGAACCGCTCAGGAAGAACAGGCCCTTTTTATTCAGCGTATCAAGCAGCATCTTCAGATGCGGGAAAAGCCCCGGAGCGTATTGCACTTCATCAATTATCGCGGGCGGCTGCATCATTTTGCAGAAAGTTCCGGGCTCCTCAAGGGCGGAACGCAGGAGCACCGGATCGTCCAGGCTGAAATAGCCGAGATCCGGCTTCAGCTTTTTCAGCAGGGTGGTTTTACCCACCTGCCGCGCTCCGGTTACAAGCACGGCTCCAAAAAACTTTTCGCTTTTCGCGAGCGTTGCTTCCATGTGCCTTTGCATATACATAATCCCGTCTTTCGGACCAATCCCGTATTCAATGGTATATTAGCCAAAAGAGCTTGCTTCCGTCAAGGCGGTGAAAGTGAATGTCGCGGGCAAATGATCTGACTCAGGGCGAAGGTCTATACAGACAGCTGTTTTTTCTTGTTGACCTGCATAAAAAATTGTGTATTATCTATTCCATACTATTAACAAAGGAGATACAATGAAACCCCGTGAAGTTTTACAACGCCTGAAGGCAGCGGGGTGGATGGAAGGCAGGGGTAGGGAACACGCCATAGAAGCCGTGAGCCCGAACGGTTGTAGAATACCTATTTCCAACCATCCGGCAAAAGATATCCCCTTGGGCACACTGAAAAAGATCGAAAGGCTGACAGGAGTAAAGCTGATTTAGAGCGAATGCCTTTTAAAACGCTCTGTGCGGCGTGATTGGTGAAAATATTGCCCACGCCCCGTGGAGAGCTAACCTCTCCAAACGCAGATATCAAGGAAGAAAAAAACATGGAAACTTTTTATATTGCCGGAATAGTTCCTGAAAGCGCGGCCTCCGGCGGCGGATATTCCGTGTATTTCGCGGATCTGCCGAATGTGGCGGCCGGAGGTGAAACCATCGCGGAGGCCATCCGCAACGCGGCATCCGGGTTGTGCTTGGCCATGCGTGGCCTGGCTGCACAGAAAGCCCCAATTCCATCTCCGTCGACTCTGGCCGAAGTACGGGAAAAGGTGCGGATTGAACGTGAAGCGGACGGTCTGCCCTGCCCCGAAGATACGGTATACCAGTATATCCCCGCTCCCAGTATGGATAAAGTTCCGGTGCGCATCAACATTTCCCTGGCTAAATCCCTGCTGCGGGAAATGGACGCCGCCGCCGACCTTCAGGGTATGACCCGTTCCGGATTTATTGCGGAGGCGACGCAGGAATACATTGA
>JAISZH010000147.1 GCA_031269345.1 Desulfovibrio sp.
TGCGCCCTGCCGGGCGTGGCCCCGGTTTCGGGCCGCCTTGGCGTGGACTTCTCGCACCCGATCGGTTTCTGGGCCAGACTGGAAAGCGAGATGATCGCGGCCCAGCGCAGCACCCCGAACGACGTGGAAGGCACAAAGGGAGTAATGCTCCTTAACGCCGCCGCCGGCTGGACCTTCAAGACCGGCGCGTTAAAGCACGACATATCCCTCAGTCTGGACAATATGCTCGACACCCGCTACTACAACTATCTGGCGCACCAACGCGGCAGCACGGTATGGGAGCCGGGCATATCGGCCATGCTTAACTATTCTGTGGAATTCTAAAGCAATTTCACACTCGAAATGCTCTGCAAGGAGTATCCATGATCCGCCGCTTTTTCCGCCTTCCGCTCTGCGCCGTCCTGCTGTTTGCCCTGACGGGTCCGGGGGCGGCGGCGGAAAAAGACCGGCCCCTGCTGGTCTATACCGCCATAACCGCCACAACCCCGCAAATCCCCCTGTGGGCGGCCCTCGCCGAACTCGGGCCGGAAAAGGTTTCCGTCGAATACTGGAAAACCCCGGACGATTTGCGCGGGGTCATTCTCGCCGGACGGGGCGACATCTGGGTGGGGCACCTTGAAGGTTTCGCCCAGGCGGCCTTGCGCAAGGCTCCCGTGACCCTGCTCGCCGTAACCGGGTGGAAAAAATTCCGCTTTATAGCCCCGAAGGATTCCCCCGCCAAAGATATGGCCTCCCTCTCTCTGGAGCTGAGGGAAAAAGGCGAAGTCCTCCATACGGCCCCGCAGGGCAGTCCCGCGCTCGCCGTGCTGGATGAGACGCGAAAACGCGGCGGTCCCTCCTTTACCACGGTTTCCTCCCAGCCCAGGCAGCTCATCCTTGATATGCTGCGCGGTTCGGTCCGTTACGCCCTGCTGCCGGAGCCGCTGGTCAGCGTCCTTCTGGCGAAGCGGCCGGCCCTTAAGGTGGTCGCCGGACTGGAGGAGGAGTTTTCCAATTTATACGGCGGCCCAAAGCGCCTGCCTTTGGCCGGGATTGCCGTCAACACCCGTTTCGCGAAGGAAAACCCGGAATTCGTAAAGCGGCTTGAACGGGACATGGAGGACCGGGCCGCGCGGCTCGCCGGGGACTTCGCCGCGGCCGCGAACGTCCTGCCGGAGGCTGTGAAGGAAAACCTGGGCATGGACGTCATTCTGGCTTCCCTTGCCGGGGACCTGATCCTTGTCGAGCCCGCCGCCGGGATAAAAGAAGAAATAGCCGCCTTCCTGCGCATGGCCTTGTCCGGGGACGCGGCCGCGCTCGCGGCCCTGCCCGCTCTTCTGGACGGGCCTTTTCTGCTTGATGAGGGCAAAAAGCCGTGACTTCCTTTTTCCGCGCGGCTGCGCCCTATATCGCCTCCGCTCTGGTGTTCGCGGGGGCGGCGCGGCTTGCCGGATTTTTTCTGGGGCCGGAACTCGCGCCCGCGCCCGGCGCGATCCTCGGGAGTCTGTGGGAGATAACCCGCAGCGGGGAGGTGTTCGGCGAGCTTTTCACGACCGTGGCGCGCGCCCTGGCCGGCATCTGTCTCGCCAACGTCGCGGGGGTTTCCCTGGGTCTTGCGGCGGGCTTCGTCCCGGGGGCGCTGCGGCTTGTCTCGCCTTTGGTGGCGGCCTTGCAGTCCTGCCCGCCGGTGGTCTGGATTTCCCTGGTCATGGTCTGGGCGGGCACGGGGGCGACCGTTCCGGTGGTCACGGTTTTCGCCGCGTCCCTGCCCCTGCTATTCAGCGCGACGGCTCAGGGGGTGATGGGCCTTGACGCGCGCGTCCTGGCCATGAGCCGCCTGTATGACGCGCCCAAAACGCGCGTCCTGCGCCGCTTCGTGTTTCCGGCCATATTCCCGCACTGGCTGGCGGCCTTTTCCACGGTTCTCGCCACCGGCTGGAAGGCGGCGGCGGTGGCGGAATTTTTCGGCAGCCACAGGGGCATAGGCGCGAAAATCTTCTGGAGCTATCACAAGCTGAACATGGAGGACCTGTACGCCTGGGCGCTCACTCTGGTCGTCCTCGGCGTCGTCCTCGAGTGCGGCCTGATCATGCCCCTGCGCCGGAAAGCGGCCTCTGGCTGCGTGCGGGGAGCGGCTGATGCTTGAGCTTGCCAACGTCTGCAAAGCATTCAACGGCGCGACGGTCATCAGGTCCGCGACGCTCTCCCTCAAGGCCGGAGAGGTCATTTGCCTCACCGGGCCGTCGGGCACGGGCAAAACGACCTTGCTGGAGATTATGGCCGGGGTGATTTCCCCGGACGGGGGCAGGGTCAGGAGAAGCGGCGCGGCCGCCCTCATGTTTCAGGATGACGTGCTGATTCCCTGGCTCACCGCGGAGCAGGCCGTTGCCTACATACTGCCGGTGCCGGAAAAGGAGGGCGGGAAAATCGCGGCCTCGCGGCTGGAGAAGTTTGGGCTTGAAAGGGGGATGCGTCCGGGCGCGATGAGCGGGGGGATGCGCCGGCGGCTTTCCCTTGCCCGGACCCTGGCGGCGGAGCGCCCGATTCTCCTTCTGGACGAACCTTTCGCCTTTCTGGACGCCGCATGGATACGGGTAGTGTGCGAAGAAATCGCGGCCCAGGCCACATCCGGGCGCGGGGTCGTCCTCGCCACCCATGTCACAGAACCCCTGGACGAGCATTTGTCCGGGGTCGTCCGCCGGGATATCGCCGTCGCCTCGCTCCCCCTCTGCATCCGTTTACCAAGAAGGTAGCATGGGCCTTCAGGCCCATGCGTCTTGCGCTTGGGCGGGGTTTGGACCCCGCCCAAGCTTCCGCCCGTAAGGATACCCCGCCCTTCAGGGCGGGGTCGGGCTATCC
>JAISZH010000013.1 GCA_031269345.1 Desulfovibrio sp.
CATTTTCGCTTTGAACATTTTCTTCCTCTGGCTGCGTTGCTATCATGGCAGCCAACATTTCCCTCGCCTCCTCGGAAATGGAAACGGAATCCATCCCGAAAAAGGAAACGTCGTCATTCTTTTTTTCCGAGGATGTTTTAGAATTTTGGGCGTAAAGCGACTCAAGAAGCGCGGTTCCCGTGGAACCATAAATGTTGCTGATATCCATTTCACACTCCCTTGCTGCTGTTTTACGGTCATGCGCGTTCTGTTGCGCGCATACCCCGCCTGCCAAATACCCCGGGAAACTCTCTGGCAATATTTTCCACCGACAACAAGTATGCATTTGTCATTCCATGCGTAAAAATTGCCGCCTCTGACCTGCTCCGGTATTTTCAGATCGATGAAAATCCGTAATTACGGTTCAACGCTGACGAAGCGAACGCGTGGTTTTACTGATTTCCGCATGGAAATATGAACAGTGGCCGCTGTCGCCGCGAAGCGGTGCAAGTCCGCAAAAACCGCGTTTTCGGCGGACGATCCTCCGCAGAGAAAAGTTTACGTTTCAATGCGGATATCAATACGCGATACACGGCACTGGACGGAACAACAGCTTTTCACGGCGAATGTGGAAATAATTCTTGCGCTTCAGGTGCGTTTCCGGCAAAAGAGTTTGCGGGCAGGGGAATCTCCACCGTAAACCGTATCCCTTCAACATAATGAGGCTGTCATGGAATTCATGTTCGTTGCGTCCACGTTTTTGCAGTTCGGTTGTGGAGTCAGCAAACAGTTGGGAGACATGCTCTCAGCCTCCGGGGTGAAGCGTGTCATGCTGATCTGTGACAAGGGAGTAAAGGCTGCCGGGCTTGTGGATCGGATCGCCGGAAACCTTAAAGATACCGGGATAGAATACCGGGAATACGACAAAGTGCTCCCCAACCCACCTGACTACCAGGTGCAGGAAGCCACCGAACTGGCAAGAGAATTCAAAAGTGACGCGCTTGTATCCATAGGCGGCGGCAGCCCCATGGACACCGCCAAAGCCGTGAACATCCTCCTTTCCAATCCTTCCACCATCAACGCCTATGACGGGCTGAACACCGTCAAAAATCCCGTCGGGCCGCATTTCGCCATTCCCACCACGGCGGGGACCGGAAGCGAAGTGACGGGCGTTTCCGTGATCACCGATCCCAAGGCCAAAAAAAAGATGGTAATTTTTGGGGCCAACGTGGCCCCCTCCGTCGCCCTGGTGGACCCGGAACTGACCATGGGACTTCCCCCGGAGATAACGGCGTCAACCGGCATGGACGCACTTACGCATGCCCTGGAAGCCTACATTTCCACACTTGCTTCCCCGGTAACCGACCCCCTGGCGCTTGAATCCGCGCGCACCATCATGCGCGGCCTGCGCCGGGCTTACCGCAACGGCCAAGATATTGAAGCCCGCTCCGACATGCTGCTCGGCAGCATGCTTGCCGGGCTCTGTTTCAGCAATACCTGTCTGGGCCTCGCGCATTCCATGTCCCATCCCATGGGCGCCTACTGTAATGTGGCCCACGGAGTGGGCAACGCCATTGCTCTGCCCTATGTCATGGAATACAATGTGCCCGCCATCTCCCCGGAAAAACTGACCAGGATCGGGGAAGCCCTGGGTCTTGCGGTCGCGGGGAAAACACATGAGGAAACAGGCAAGGCAATCAGCGCCGAACTCTCCACCCTGGCAGGCGAACTGCGCATCCCGCGCATACGCGACATCGGGGTGCCCAAAGACCTGATCCCGACGCTGGCCCGGGTGGCGCTTGATGAACTCTCCACGCAGACGACCCCGCGCAAACCCACGGTGGAAGACGTGAAAACCCTGTTTGAGGCCGCCTGGTAGGCACTGACGCGCATTACCGGCCTGCTTGCCACAAAGTTGGCTTTTTACTGATCAATACGTTGTAAAGTAACTTTTTTAACGCAGGATCGTCAGCCGGAAAGCGTTGTTTTCGGCTGGCTTGCGCCGCTTCGCGGCGCATCGGCCCATCTTCGCCGCTCAAGGCGCTTTCCTGTCGACCATCACTCCTGTTCCGGTACGGGGCACGCCATGAAAATCCCGCAAATGCGCTTCTACCTGTTCATAACGGGACTGGGCTTTTTCGTGGCCTTCGGCGTCGGCCTGGTTCTACACGAGCAGTATCAAAACTATATCACGAAGTCCTATACGGAAACGCTGGAGAACGTAACAACGCTGATCGAGAAATTATACCCGGAAATGCATGACGTTGCCGCTTTGAAACGGGAAGCCGGAACTGACGCCTTCTGGGAAAAGTCCCGCAAACTGGTATATATCAGGAATTCTTTCAGCCTCGCCTACATTTATTATGTGGAAAAAACCGAGAGCGGGTATGTTTTCCTGATGTCCTCCGGAATTCAGAAAGGCGAGCATGAAGAATGGCTTGGCCAACCAGTGTGGAAGGACTACAGAAGTATTCCAAGTTGCGTGGACGAAGCCTATAAGACAAAGAAAATTGCCTTTACCAGTGAACCGACGATCAATGAATGGGGCGAACATCACTCTGTAAGCCTCCCCATTATCACTAATGATCAGGTGGTCGGCGTTCTTGGGGTGGATTACAACATGACCTATATAAACACGTTGCGGCGCACCGCCCACATCTCTCTGGGACTCGCCTTCGCGCTGGCCGCTGCGACAATCACCCTGCAAAGCGTTATCGGCTCCCGCTTCGTCATCACGCCCATGCAGGAAAAGCAGGCGGACGAGCGCACCCGGCTGATGATCGACGCCACCCCTATGATTTGCTCGCTTTGGGACAAAAACGGCAAGATACTTGACTGCAACAAAACGGCCCTGGCTTTTTTCGGCTTGCGCGACAAAAAGACGTTTATCGAACATTTTCACAGACTGAGTCCGGAAATTCAACCGGACGGCCAGATTTCCGCCGAAAAAATGGCGCTTTTGCTCAAGGCGGCTCTGGATGAAGGCCATCAGCGCTTTGACTGGATGTTCCGCACCTCCAGAGGAGAACCCCTGCCCACCGAAACCATCATGGTTCGAGTCCCCTGGCGGGGCACGGACCGTATCGCGGCATACTCCCGCGACCTGCGCGAAGCCAAGGCGAACGAACAGAAAATCCGGCAGGCCGACGAGCGCTCGCGCGCCATGGAAGTGCAAGCCATGGCAGCCAAAGCGGCCTCCGAGGCCAAGGGAAACTTTCTCGCCTCCATGAGTCACGAGATACGCACGCCCATGAACGTGATCATCGGGTTGGGCGAAATGATGCGCACGGACAACATGGACCGGGAACAGCGCGAATTTTTCAGCGACATCCGTAAGATGGCCAAGACGCTTTTGCAGATCATCAACGATATCCTGGATTTTTCCAAAATAGAAGCGGGCAAGATGTCTCTTGTCCCGATAAATTTCGATCTTGAGGAATTATACGCAGATATCACCTCGTTGCACCGCTTTATGGCGGAAAACAAGGGCCTGGAATTCAGGAGCAGCTTCGGCGCTGACGTGCCCCGCATCGTTTACGGCGACGACACGCGCATTCGCCAGATCATCACCAACACGATCAGCAATGCAATCAAGTATACCAGGGCGGGGTATGTGGATTTCCGGGTCGGCCGCGTTTCGGTGGATGGACGGGAATATACGGCCTTTGTCGTGGAAGACACCGGAATCGGCATCAAACGGGAAAATTTCTCAAAGCTCTTTGACATGTTTGAACAGCTTGACCGGCAACAGAACAGAGACATCTCGGGGACCGGCCTCGGACTCTCCATAACCCAGCGCCTTGTCCGGATGATGGATGGAAAAATCGAAATAGAAAGCGAGTATGGCAAGGGTTCATGCTTCACCGTTCTTCTGCCGCTTCCCGAAGGCGACGAAAGCAAGATCAGGCGGGAAGAGGCAAAAGAACAGATCATGGCGGACAACACGACCAAGGTCCTGGTCGTGGACGACAATCCGCTCAATTTGAAGGTGGCCCTCGCCCATCTGGCGCGTCACAACATCCGGGCGGATTCCGTGGAAAGCGGAGAGGAAGCCATACAAAAAGCCAAGGAAAAACAATACGACCTGCTGCTCATGGATCACATGATGCCAGAAATGGACGGGCTTAGGACAACCGCCCAGATCCGCGCGTTAGACGACTGGTACCGCTCAGTCCCAATCATCGCTCTGACCGCCAACGTAGTCGCGGGAACGCGCGGACTTTTTCAGGAAAACGGCTTGAACGATTATCTGTCCAAACCCATAATGGCCGCAGAGCTAAACAGGGTGCTCGCCGAATGGCTGCCCGCGGAAAAAAAGATTGCGCCTGAAAACGAGGGGCTTCGACAGCCGGGACCTGCCCCCGATTACCCAGTCGCCGCATCGGACAGCCGGCTTGACAAAAATGCCGGCATCAGAAACGCGGCCGGGGATGAAATTCTCTATCAGCGCCTTCTGGAGGATTTTGTCGCAAGACACGCCGAGGATGCGGAAAAAATCCGGGAAGCCGTGGAAACCGGCGACAAAACGACAGCGCACCGCATAGCTCATACCCTGAAAAGCACCGCGGCGATCATCGGGGCCGCGGATCTGAGCATCGCGGCGGAAGCCGTGGAAAAGAGCCTGAGTGGACAACCTTTCGCCCTCATCCCTGAAGACCTGGATATGTTGGCCGCGGAATGCCACGCTGTCCAGAACGCGATCGGGCAGGACATGATCAGGCTGGACGCGCAAACCGGGCGGCAGACGGCTGCGGCTTTTGAAGACGCGACTGTTCCGGACAGGGAGAGGGCGCTTGAACTGCTGGACAAGCTGGAACCGCTGCTGAAATCCGGCAACGCGTCCTGCCTGGAACTGATCGGCGCCATCCAGGAGATACTGGGACCGTTTGAATCCGAATGTCAGGAACTTGCCAAACTGATGGACGATTTTGATTTTTCCGAAGCTGCTGAACGACTTGCCGCAATAAGAAAGAAAATCGAGCCCGGCCGTTCCCCGGAAACGCCGGCACCTCAAGCCTGATCAAATGTTCACCAAAATTCTGCTTCTCATCGTTTTCTTTGCCGTCATGACCGGCACCGGCCTGTATTTTCGCAAACACAACACCAACGTGGACCAGTTTGTTCTGGGCGGGCGAGCCATAGGCCCCTGGCTTACGGCGTTCGCTTACGGGACCTCCTATTTCTCCGCTGTGGTATTTGTGGGTTATGCCGGGCAATTCGGCTGGAAATTCGGCATCTCCGCCGTATGGATCGGCATCGGCAACGCCATGATCGGCTCGCTGCTGGCCTGGGTGGTATTGGGACGGCGCACCCGCGTCATGACGCGGCATCTTGGCAGTTCCACCATGCCGGAATTTTTCGGGGCGCGCTTCGAATCAAAGGGCATAAGAATCGGCGCCTCAGCCATCACCTTCATTTTTCTGGTTCCCTACACCGCCTCCCTGTATAACGGCCTGTCCAGGCTTTTCGCCATGGCTTTCGGCATTGATTTCACTTTCTGCATCGCGGCCATGGCTCTGCTCACCGGCGTCTATGTCATCGCCGGCGGCTATATGGCCACGGCGGTCAACGATTTCATACAGGGCCTGATCATGCTCGGCGGCATAATCGCCACAGTGATCGCGGTGCTCGGCGCCAACGGGGGATTTGCCTCATCCCTGGACGCGCTTGCGCGGGTAACCGACGCTGCCGTGTCCGAAACTCCCGGAATTTTTGCCTCCTTTTTCGGGCCGGACCCTTTGAACCTGCTCGGTGTCGTGCTTCTGACTTCCATAGGCACCTGGGGTCTGCCCCAGATGGTGCAAAAGTTCTATGCCATAAAATCCGAGGACAGCATCGGCAAAGGCACTGTAATATCAACATTTTTCGCCTTGGTGGTGGCCGGGGGCAGCTATTTTCTCGGCAGCTTCGGCAGGCTGTTTTCCGGGCGGATTGATGTGGCGACCGAAGGGTTTGACGCCGTCATTCCGGCAATGCTTTCCGGATTTTCCTCCCTGCTGGTCGGCATAGTGGTCATGCTGGTATTGTCGGCGTCCATATCCACGCTATCGGCCCTGGTTATGGCCTCGTCCACCACATTCACCCTGGATTTTCTCAAAGGCGGCATTGTCAAAAGCATGGACGAACGATGCCAGCTGTTCGTCATCCGGGCGCTGATCGCCGTATTCATCCTGATTTCTTCCATTATCGCCGTGATCCAGTATAAAGGCGGCATATCCCTCATCGCCCAGCTCATGGGCATTTCCTGGGGGTCTCTGGCCGGGGCCTTTCTGGCGCCATTTCTTTACGGACTGTATTGGAGGCGAACAACTCCCGTCTCGGTCTGGACCTGTTTTCTATTCAGCACCCTGCTTATGACCGCCAACATCTTTTTCCGCGACAGTTTTCCGGTCCTGCTGCGTTCGCCGATCAACGCCGGAGCCTTTGCCATGCTGGCCGGCCTGATCCTGGTGCCTCTGATCAGTCTCTTCACCCGTGCCCCGGAAGCGCGAATGCTGGATAAAATCTTCTCCTGCTATGAGAAGCCGGTGACCGTACGAGCGCAGGAATCTCTGGGAAGTGGTAATGGAGCGGCATCTTGACCTTATTCCATCGTTTGCGGGTACAAAGAAATGAAACGACGCGACAGGACGCAGCGCATAAACACGAAGTATTTCAAGCGGCAATGGCGCAATTTTGCCACAGCCCGGACCGGCGCTCAGGGCAAGGCGTGCCAGCTGCCAGAGCGGACGCCCGCCGCGAAGGCGTAAGCGCAATTTATTTGCGCTGTTCAGATTTCCGCATGGAAATCTGAACAGCGGCCCGGCGGCCGCTGTCGCCGCAAAGCGGCGCAAGTCAGCCGAAAACCGCGTTTTCGGCTGACGATCCTCCGCGGGAAAAGTTTACTTTTCAATGCGGATATCAGTAAACGCCGGAGTGGGCGCGGGCTGAGAGGGCGGGTCGCATCACCTCAAAGGTAAAATGCCCTAATCAGGGCTTCATAAACGGACGTTGCGGCGCGCATATCGTTCAGGGCGCAAAATTCATCGGTTTTATGCGCCATGCCCGGGTCTCCCGGTCCCATAATCAATATGGGCAGATCAGGGAAAAGCGAGCGTGCTGCTGCCGCATCCGTAAAATACCGTGCGCAGGCGATCTCAGGTTCCACGCCGAAAAGCGAGGCAAGCAGGCTGCGTGCCTGCCTGCACCAGGAATGCCCTGGGTCTGTCCAAACCGCCTCCAGATCCTGCATCACCTTGACGGAAACCCCGTCTCCCGCCAAGGTGGCCAGGCTGTCGCGCAGACCCGCGTGATCCTGACCGGGTACGGTGCGCATATCTACCGTCAGCACGGCCTTGTCGGGAATTGAATTAATGTTGAGACCGGCGCGCATGGAGGTCAGGGCCATAGTGCAGGAACCCATAAGGGGATGGGAGGCGCGCGGAGATGCGTCGAGCAGACGGCAGGCGGCCGGAAGCATCCTGGCCAGGGCGTTGTCTCCCTGTTCGGGCATGGACCCATGTGCGGTGCGGCCGAACGTTTCAAAGGCCAGCCACAAAACTCCCTTGTGCCCGAACAAGGGATGATTGGAAGTGGGTTCGGCTATAACCGCCGCTCCCGGACTGCCGAACAATGCTGCCGAGCGTGCAGCGTGAAGGGAGCCGCGACAGCCAAATTCCTCGCCCCCGTAAATGTGCAGGACAAGGTCCCGCCCCCGCAAGCGGGGCACGCAGGCCAGAGATGCGCACACGAAGGCCGCAACCCCGGCTTTCATGTCACAGGAACCGCGTCCGTAAAGCCTTCCGCCCTCTATGCGTCCTTCCAGAGGATCATACCTCCAGAGCGCGTCGCCCAAAGGCACGGTGTCAATATGCCCGCCGAAAAACATGGAGGGCTTGTCATCCTCCGGGCAGAGCCGGGCGATCAGACTGACCTTGTCCGCGTCTTCGGCATCATAACCGTCAAAGGAACAGGAAAAACCAGCTTCCTCAAGCGTTTCGGCCAGGAATGCGAGCGCTTGGCGCTCTCCATGGCCGTCCACGGTGTTGAGACGCACAAGCTCCCGCGCAAGTTCCACCACATCCAAACCATTTGCTGACATATGTCCCATCCCGAATTACTGACATATGCGTTAAAAAGTAAACTCTCCAACGCAGGATCGACAGCCGAAAAGCGTTGTTTGCGGCTGAATATAGTATTTACGCTTGAGACGCTTGCTTAACGGCGGGCGAGGCCGCCTGTCAGCATCTCGCGGCAAGGGTTTGCGCTGCAAATCCTTGCAGACGGTATGCCCGGCATAGCCGGGCGTCAAGCGAGAATCTCCCTGAAGGGAGAGATTTCAGACCATAAATGAATTTTTGATCAAGAAGGATCGAGCCGGGAGAATTTTCCCGCCATGAACCCCAAAGGCGTGCCGGCGGCCCCAAATATTTATGCCCGCCCCTGCCTCCTGCCTCTTGCAATCAGGAACAGATAAGATAACATGATCGCATCAAGGGGGGCGGCAACGCCAGGGTGCAAGGAGGGTATTGTGGGAAGTGTTTCGTCTTTGGGTGTCTTCGTTGTAAGCGGCAGAAAGGCGCTTGACTCCATGCCCGTGCGCAATGACAGCGGCTTATGGCAGGCGTGGAACATGGCTGACGACACCATCATGGTCCAACCTCTAGATGTTGACCAGACGCCCTGCGGCAACATTTATACACTTTCCGAAACTGATTTTTCCCAATTTCTCAAACCGTTGAGCGACTTTTCCATCCCGCGTGAGCCGCCGAGGCCGCCAGATCCGCCCTTACCCCCGCAACCGTCGCAGTCGCTGCCGCCGGATGAGGAAAAGGCCTTCGAAATTTTTTCAACGCTACCTCCGACCAATACGGACGAGTTGCCACAGGACGCAGAGCAACGCTACCAGGATGCTTTTTTCGCGCCGGACGCCGACAATCAGCCCTCCCCCTATTCACTGGAAACCGCCTTTGTCCTGCAGACACAAGAAGAGACCCTACCCAGCAAAAACCGCAAAATTCAGGCAGATTCCCCGTACCTCCTGCAAATCTGGTTGGAGCAATGCCAGAAACAGATCGAAAAACGCAAGCTGGAGGAAGAAAAGAAGTCCATGCAGCAAAACACGCAGCGCATTGTCATGGACCTCAAGGCGCCGAATATAGAGAAGGCTTTTGAAATTGTGGACCCCTCCGCCCGTGTCCAAAAACCCGTCCCTGACAACAGCGCGGGCTTTGCGCGGCAAACGCGGGCGGAAGCGGCAACGCCGGGGAAACCTCGCGGGACACAAGCCGGGCTGCGCCAGCCGGAGCCCTTGCGAAGGAACCCGGAGGGACAACCCGACCATTCCGGGAGCGAAAACCGGCAGCAGCAATACGCCGAACTGAAGCTGAGGGAAAAATTATCCGCTCTTATCTCGGCGATTCAGGAAAACACTGCCGATCCTGATTTGGATGCGGCCATAGCCAATCTGATTGCGCAAGACATGCCGTCAGGCAGCGAATATAAATTCCTGTTCACGGAATTCGGCATGGCCCTGAGGCGCAAAAAGAAGGTCAAACTGGCTCTGCTTTGCCACATGCGCGCTCTGAACTTCGCGCCCAACGATGAAAACGTGCTTTTCAACGTGGCCAGAACAGAATATGAACTCGGCAGAATCGACAAGGCGGAGGAAAGGCTGAATAAAGCCCTGCTGGTCAACCCAAGCTTCAGCGCGGCGGCGAATTTCCTCTCTTTTCTGAAGGCTTCAAGCCATGCGGTCGAATGATCCCGCAGGCGAATTCTCCAGAAGAGACCTGAGCCGCGCCGCCTCGAGTGCCCCAAGAGAGTTTTCCGGATGAACAAGGGTATTACCATTCTGCTCCTCCTGGTCGTGCTGGGGGCCATGGGCATGGTCATGGTTTCCCATATCAGCTCCAGAGACGAAACAACGTCCGTTGCAGCTTCGAAACCATCCGCCACCCAGCCCAACGCCCCAGGAGCCGTCGCCGGCAAGCCTTTGGCACCCTCCAGAGAGACTTCCGTCTCGGACCTGATCCGGATAGACCCGCCTCTGTCTTCCTTGAATCCCCGCCAACAAAGACCGGAGGGCGCTCCGCGGGAAGTGGTTCTGACCCCGAACGCCCAACCCGCCAAGCCGCCATCCGGGGGACAAACCCTTCCATCCGCCGCATCTCAACCCGCTTCCAACTCCGGAACCAAACCGGACAAAGCGCCCTCACAGCGCGCCGCCGGGGCCGAAAACCGCCAGGAAACACAGCAAACACCTCAAGGTTACAGACAAACACCACAAGCTCCCGCGGATACTCCATCCGCCGGCCAGGCACTCCGGGAAGCTCCGCCAAGGTCTTCGGGCGCGATTACCGCCATCGGAACAGCCTCCCCGCTCCAATCCGCCCAGCCTGCAAAGGACGGGACGCAAGAGCGTGCCTCTGCCGGATCGCAAGATCCGACAGCCGCGGGCACAGTAAGGGCTGATGCCGCCGGACCACAAGGTCGGACAGCGCCCGTAAGCACCGCCAGCGCCGAGGACGCCGAAGCTCGGAAACAGACTGTCGCGCCAGCAGGCTCTGCAAAGGCTGATGTCTCCCAACCGCAGGAACAGACCGCTACACACACAGACGCCGGGGCAGCCAGGCGGCAAGGACAGGCCGCCACGCCCGCAAGCGCGGAGGCTGTCAGACCCCCGGAACTGGTTTCCCCGCCTGCCCCGGTCTCCGGAAAACAGCCGGACGCGAACCAGGCGACACTGTCCGAGAAAGGGACGCATAGCCTGAAAAACATAAGCCTGCTTTTCTCCGGCGATGAAGTCATTCTACGCATAGAGGCCGACAACGCTTTCCCCTGCAAAACCTTCGT
>JAISZH010000022.1 GCA_031269345.1 Desulfovibrio sp.
CGTCGTCACTACGTCTATAACACGCTGAAAATATTTGAATATTTTATAGTGTTGCGGGACAGAAATTTTCAAATAATTTCACAGTATTATCAACCATATGACGACACCATCTAGAGCAATCTCGCTTTGAAATTGCTCCTGCGGAAGCGAAGGCGCAAAATCACCCGCAAAGTGATTTTGTGACGGTTTCGATCCCCCCCAGGTAAGGACGCAGAACCTTGGGCAGTTCAACGCTTCCGTCCGCGCGCTGCCCGTTTTCCAGAACGGCGGCCAGGGTTCTCCCCACAGGCAGGCCGGACCCGTTCAGGGTATGGACGAATTCAGGTTTGCCGCCGCCTTTGGGACGGAAGCGCAAATCCATGCGTCTGGCCTGAAAATCCCCGCAATTTGAACAGGAAGATATCTCCCGGTATTTGTTCTGTCCGGGCAGCCATACCTCCAGATCATAGGTCATGGTCGCGGCAAATCCCATGTCTCCGGTGCACAGGGCGATGACCCTGTACGGCAGCTCCAGGCGGCGCAGGAGATTTTCGGCGTTTTCGCGCATCGCTTCCAGAGCGGCGTCGGAGTCCTCCGGGCGGACTATGCGCACCATTTCCACCTTGGTGAACTGATGCACGCGGATCAGCCCGCGCGTGTCCTTGCCGTAACTGCCGGCCTCGGAACGGAAACAGGGGGTCTGGGCGGTCAGGGCCAGGGGGAGCATGTCTTCGTCCAGAATTTCCCCGGCGTAGATATTGGTCAGGGGAACTTCAGCCGTGGGGATGAGCCAGTAATCCGAATCCGCTATGCGGAAAAGATCGTCGGCGAACTTGGGAAGATTGCCGGTCCCGGTCATGGTTTTGCTGTTGACCATAAGAGGCGGCAGGACTTCCGTATAGCCGTGTTCGCCAGTATGGACGTCCAGGAAAAAGTTGGCCAGGGCGCGTTCCAGGCGGGCGGCCCAGCCTCTGGAAAGCGAAAAACGGCTGCCGGAAAGCTTGGCGGCGCGCTCAAAATCCAGACCCCCCAAAGCCTCGCCCAGTTCCCAATGCTCCTTCGGGGCAAAGGGGAACTCGGGCGGTTTGCCGAAACGGGAGACCTCGGGATTGTCGTTTTCGTCCTTCCCCGGCGGAACATTGGCATGGGGGATGTTCGGCAGGCGCAGCATCCAGTCCTTGAGGCGATCCTGAACAAGTGCCAGTTCCTCCTCCAGGCTTTTAATCCGGGCGTTCACGGCGGCCGCGCGCTCAATGCGCTCCCCGACCTCCCCACCCCGGCGTTTGAGTTCCGCCACCTGCGCGGACAAGGCGTTGCGCTCCCGGCGCAGATTTTCGGATTCGGCAATCAAGGAGCGGCGCTGCTCGTCTATAGTCGTAAATTCCGCCACGTCCACGGGCAAACCCCGCGCCTTGAGGGCCTTTTGCACTTTCTCCGGCTCGTGCCGCAATATTTTGATGTCCAGCATCGCCTCTCCTCGTTTCTAAACATTAGCGTGTCAACACTCAAAGTTAACACGCTCTATATACGCAAGACGCGGGAATTTCCAGATCGGGAAACTGGCAGGAATATTGCAAAGATTTGGACGCAACGGCGAAATTTTGTCAGACGCCGCAAAGGAGGTTCAGATGTTCTTTTTACTCGGCGGGGACAAGAAAAAAAGCAATCCCCCGGACGGGAGCACGGAAAATGTGGACAGGATCAAGGAGATCTTCCAGTCCGGACGTTTCCCTGTGGTAACCACCCAAGGGCTGGGCGAAAGCCGCAAAGTCGGCAAGGTGCTGGGGCTGGTGGCCTGCCGCGGCTACGACTCCGAGCAGACCTTTTTCGGCATGGCCGCGCGGGCGGTAAACAAGGGCGCCCACGCCATCATAGGTTACCAGGAAAATATTGCCTTTCATCCGGACGGCAGCAAATTTTTCACCTGCTACGGGACAGCCGTGCAGTATGAAAATTTGTCCCCGCCCCGCCGGGCCTTGCCGGATGCTGACGTGCGCTGCTGAGGGCGCAAACGGCCCTGTTGGCAAACGGCCCTTGACCCCGCCGCTTTACCGGGTTATCTTTACGACAAACGCGCAACGGGCAATTTCCGCTTCCGGAAAATCGGCGTTGCGCGCAACGCCGCAGACGGGCATTTTGCCCGCGGGCGATTCAGGTCGGAGGCGCCATGGGCATCGGCACACAGGAAATCCTCCTTATTCTTGTTGTGGTTTTAGTGCTTTTCGGGGCGAAAAAGCTGCCGGAAATCGGCAGCGGCCTGGGCCGTGCCATCAAAAATTTCCGCAAGGCCACAACCGAACCGGATGAAATAGACATCACCCCCCCCAAATCCGAAAAAAAACAGGATTGATCGCGGGGCGGCAACGGCTTCGCCTCCGCCATACCAGTTCGCTCCAGAGCCATTAACGCTTGAAGCAGTTCGCTTACGGCGGGCAATGCCCGCCTGCTCCTGTTTCGCGGCAGGGATTTGCACGTAAATCCCTGCAGAGCGGTTCACTCGTTTCATTCGTGAACAGCCATAGAGCCATTAACGCTTGAAACAGTTCGCTTACGGCAGGCAAAGCCCGCCTGCTCCTGTTTCGCGGCAGGGATTTGCACGCAAATCCTTGCAGAGCGGTTCACTCGTTTCATTCGTGAACAGCTCTATACGGCAAAAGACGGCAGAAGTGAACGGGCGAAAACCACCAGAAAGTCCAGGTGGGCGGCCAGGACGGATTTCTTCAGAAAGGGAGAATCCGGTACAAACCGCTGCATGAGGGCGATGGCCACGGCGCAGACGAAAAAACCCTTGCACAGGCCGACTACGGCGCCGAACAGGCTGTCCAGCCTGGCATTCGGATTGAATACCCGACGGGCCACAAGCGAACATAAAAACACGACAACCATGGCCGCGGCGAAAATAATGACATAGGAAAGCCCGGCGGCCCACCCGGGATCGGCTATGACCCCGTCGAACTGGGGTGAAACCATGGGATAGAAGCGCCCGGCCAGGAAAAAACCCAGAAATATCCCGGCCAGACCGGCCACCTCGCCGATAAGGCCGCGCAACATTCCACGCACAAGAAACAGAAGCAGCAGAATGCCAAGCCCGATATCCAGAATACTGATCACAAAACCTCCTCGCAGACCCCGCCAAAATGCCGGACGCCCGATATCTTCAGCAATACGGCCGCTATTGTCAATGAGAATCGTCCACATGGAAGTGCCGGCCAATTTTCGACGCGAGTTTGCCATTCCACGCAAAGCGTGCTATGTCGGCCACATGGCAAGGTAGCGGCAACAAAAGCGATAAACAAAAAACAAACGAGGCCCGTACCGTAACGAAATTTTTTGCTTGACCTCGGCCGGGGGCAAATGTATATTATATACAAACACGCTCAAGGTCGACGAAAAGCTGAGAAAAAGCAACGGGACAGGCATGAGCTATCTGATCTTTTCCGCAAAAAAACTCTTAACGCCGTGCGCTTTGCCACAACGCCGCGTCCGCGTTGCCTGGCGGATGTATCACCGTCAAGCAACGCCTTGAGCCGATGTCACCGTCAAAAAATACCATCCACACTCTGACGGAATCGCAGAGGCGACGTAGCGGGACGTTTTGGGGCGGCGTCTTACATTTCAGACGCCTGGACGCCTTAATCTCCTTACAGACAGCCCGGTTGAAGGGACGAGTGGCATGGCGCGGCTCACGACTTTCGGTCCGTGGCTGGACAACCCGTTAAATCCTTAATCAGGAGTGGACCATGGTAAAATTTATCAGTCTTGAGGAAGCCGCGGCCATAGTGAAGGATAACGACACCCTGGCGACGGAAGGATTTGTGGGAAACGCCTTCGCCGAACAACTGGCCATCGCCCTTAAGGAGCGGTTTCTGAAAACCGGCTCCCCCAAGGGCCTTACCCTCGTGTATGCCGCCGGGCAGGGCAGAGGCGCGGGGACAGGACTTGACCACCTGGGGCAGGAAGGGCTTCTCGGGCGGATCATAGCCGGCCATTACAATCTCAGCCCTTCGCTCGGGAAATTGATTGCCGAGAACAAAGTCGAAGCCTACAACCTGCCTCAGGGCACCATCTCCCAGTTGTACCGCGATACGGCGGCGGGCAAGGTGGGCACAATCACCCATGTCGGCCTTAAAACCTTTGTGGATCCGCGCCTGGACGGGGGCAAGCTCAATTCCAAGACAACGAAAGACATAGTGGAAGTCGTCAACGTCAGCGGACGCGAACTGCTCCTGTACAAGGCCATCCCCCTGGATGTCTGCTTCCTGCGCGCCAGCCTCTCCGACGAGAAGGGCAACATCTCAATGGAAAGGGAAGGCGTGAACCTGAACGGGCTCTCCATCGCCCAGGCGGTGAAGAGAAACGGCGGCAAGGTCATCGTTCAGGTCGGTCAGATTGTGAAAAACGGCACGCTCAAGGCCAAGGCAGTGTGCATCCCCGGCATATGCGTCGACGCGGTGGTTGAGGTGCCCTTCGAGCAACTGACGGAAATACCCGCCAGTCTGGTAGACGTCTATGCGGGTTCGCGCCGCATTCCGACCAGTTCGCTCCCTCCCCTGCCGCTGGACGAACGGAAAATCATCGGACGGCGCGCGGCCTTTGAGCTTGAGCCCAATTCCATTGTCAACCTGGGCATAGGCATGCCGGAATCCGTGGCCATGGTGGCTAACGAAGAAGGCATCGGCGATTATATGACCCTGACCGTGGAAGCCGGACCCGTGGGCGGCGTGCCCGCCGGCGGCGTGCACTTCGGGGCCGCGGTCAATCCGGAATGCATCCTGGATCAGGCCTACCAGTTCGACTTCTACGACGGCGGCGGTCTTGACCTCGCTTACCTCGGCCTTGCCGAATGCGACGAAAAGGGAAATATCAACGTCAGCAAAATGGGTCCGCGCATCACCGGCTGCGGCGGATTCATCAACATCACCCAGAACGCCAAACGCCTCTTCTACTGCGGCACCTTTACCGCCAAAGGCCTGAAGATAAAAGCCGACGACGGCAAATTGGTCATCGTCAAAGAAGGCGAGGTGAAAAAATTCCTGAAGAAGGTCGGGCATGTGACCTTCAGCGGTGAATACGCCGCCTCAATCGGCCAGCAGGTGCGCTACATAACCGAACGCGCCGTGTTCGAACTGAAAAAGGACGGCCTGTACCTCATTGAGGTCGCCCCCGGCATCGACATTGAAAAAGACATCTTGAACCAGATGGAGTTCAAACCGGTTATCGAAGGTACGCCAAAGCTGATGGACGCACGAATTTTCAGAGACGCCATCATAGGACTCGGTAATAAATAAGCCATTCAGACGCCCTCCCTTCCCTCGGAACGGAGGGCGTCCTGCCTCGCGGCAGGTTACGAATTTCCCGTTAACCTCATACAGTGAAGGAGAGAAACATGGCCTACGAGAACCTGCTTTTCGAAGTTGAAGGCAAGGTCGCCCTGATCACCATGAACAGGCCGAAAGCCCTCAACGCCCTGAACAACGCCATCCTTGCGGACCTGAACAACGCTTTGAGCGAAATTGCCGGAAACGACCAGATCAAAGGCGCCATCATCACCGGCGCCGGGGAAAAATCCTTCGTGGCGGGAGCTGACATCAGCCAGATGGCCACGTACACCCCGGATGAAAGCCGGGTCTACATGGCCTACGCCCAGCAGATTTTCAACCGTATTGAGGCCATTGAAAAGCCGATCATGGCGGCTGTGAACGGCTATGCCCTTGGCGGCGGCAACGAGCTGTGCATGGCCTGCGATTTCCGCTATGCCAGCGAAACGGCGGTCTTCGGCCAGCCCGAAGTCAGCCTCGGCATCATGCCCGGATTCGGCGGCAGCCAGCGTCTGCCCCGGCTCGTGAACCCCGGCATCGCAAAAGAACTGCTTTTGTCCGGCCGTAACGTGAAAGCGGACGAAGCCCTGAAGATCGGTCTGGTAAGCAAGGTCTGCGCGCCTGCCGACCTGATCCCGGAATCCAAGAAGATCATGGCCACCATCGTCTCCAAACCCGCGCACTCCCTGCGTTACTGCAAGGTCTCCGTGAACCGCGGCATGGACACGGATCTCTACAAAGCCATCGGCCTGGAACTCGAACTCATTTCCCTTTGCTTCTCCTACGAAGACCAGAAGGAAGGCATGAAAGCCTTCCTGGAAAAACGCCCCGCGCAGTTCAAAAGTTGAACGGAAAGCGGTGGATTTTAACCGGCCCGGCGCTAAAGCGCCACGGCCGGTTTGTCTTGCCCCGCGCCGGAGAATCTCCGGCGCGGTCAGGGCGATGTGCGGCATAAGCCGGGGATATCGTTAACCCCTCAAAGACCAGATGCGAACATGACGCTGGATGAGGAGCGGCGTCTTGTTCAGAACACGGCCAGGGAATCCGGAGATGCTGTTTGCGCCTGGATTACCGGAATATTGAGGGCGGCGTCAGTAAGGGCATATGGCCGTGCCCGGCAGTGTGCCGGCATGACCACGCTTCTCACGGAGATGGAGGGAACGGCAGTGTCCGTTCCGCCGCATGCGCGGTCGACAACCTTGTAACCCTTACGGAGATGAGACTATGGTTATCGGCATTATAGGCTCTCTTATCCTGTTGACGATCATTGCCTACAGGGGACTTTCGGTCATACTTTTCGCGCCAGTGTGCGCCCTGCTCGCCTGCGTAACGGCGGGCTGGCCGCTGCTGCCTTCCTACACGGAAATCTTCATGACCAGAGGCGTTATTTACGTCAAGAACTTCTTCCCCATATTCCTGCTGGGAGCCGTGTTCGGCAAGATTATGGAAGAAAGCGGCTGCGCGCGTTCCATAGCCAAGCTTTTCGCCGAAAAGCTCGGCTCCAAGCACGCCTGCGTGGCCGTGGCCCTGACCACCGCCGTGCTCACCTACGGCGGAATCAGCATGTTTGTGGCGCCCTTTGCCGTGTACCCGTTCGCGTACGCCCTGTTCAAGGACGCCGGAATTCCCCGTCGCCTCATCCCAGGCTCCATCTGCATAGGCACCTTTACCTTCGCCATGACCTGCATGCCCGGTTCCCCGCAAATCCAGAACATGATCCCGGCCAACTACTTCGGCACCACGCTCTTCGCGGCCCCGGTGTTCGGCATCACCGGCACCATAATACTCGCCGGCATGTCCATGATCTGGATAGGCTGGCGCCAGAAGTCCCTTATGCACGAAGGCTTCGGAGAACTGGACCTGCGTTCCACCACGGACTTTGACGACGGCGTGCCCCTGCCCAACCCCTGGCTTGCCATGATCCCTCTGTTCGTGGTGCTGGCCGGCAACGTCATCCTGACCTTCTTCGTCATCAACACCTGGGATAACGCCATCATGGCCTCGGTGCCCAAGCAGCCCCTCGGCCTGAGCAAAATCCCGATAGCCAACTGGTCCCTGCTGATCTCCCTGGTCGCCTCCATCCTGGTGGCCATAGCCATAAGCTGGAAGCAGTTCGCGACCCGCAAGAACCTTGGGGCCACCTTGAACGCCGGAGCAATCGGCTCTTTGCTCGCGATCATGAATACGGCCTCCGAGGTCGGTTACGGCAACGTGGTCAGTTCCCTGCCCGGCTTTGAATCCGTCAAGCAGTTCCTGATGGGCATCGATTTCGGCGGCAGCCCCTTGATGTCCGAGTTCATTACTGTTAACGTGCTGGCTGGCGTGACCGGCTCCGCATCGGGCGGCATGAGCATAGCCCTGGAAGCCATGGGCAAAACCTTCCTCGACTGGGGCGCCCAGGTCGGAATAGGACCCGATCTGCTGCACCGCGTCGCGGCCATGGCCTCCGGCGGTCTGGACTCCCTGCCGCACAACGGCGCCATCATCACGCTCATGGCCATCACAGGCATGACCCACCGCCAGTCCTATCCCGACTGCGGCATGGTCTCGGTCGTGATGCCCATAGTGGTTACCTTCATTCTGGTGATTATCTGGACACTGTTCGGATTCACCTCGTAAACCGGCTCCTCCCCCTCCGTGGCCGTTCGCGCCGGGTCCGAGCCCCGCGTAAACGGCCACGGCGGAAATTTATCAGCGGCCAAGCCACTCCCCGCCATGCGGGGAATGCTGGAACATCTCATACCAATTTGCTTTCGACAGAAAGCGAATTGGGATGGCGGGGGCGAAGCCGCCGCCCGCAAGTTTTTGAAAAATCAGGCTTTGCCTGTTTTTCAAAAACTTTTGCGTTTTGCATTCAAACTCGTTTGACTGCAACTTCGTATCAAGCGGAATCTGTCCAGAAAGTGCCGCGCGGGCAAGGCCGGGGAATCTCTTCGCAAAATCCCGCCGTTTTGACGCCGGAAAATGGAAGGGCACCTTTAACATTAAAGGATAAGGAAAATGTTTTTTGCGAAAACAGCCGACGCCAAACACCCTGTCCCCACCAAATCCCTTTTGTCCGCGCTTTTGTGCCTGACGGCGATCCTTATGCTTACCATGCCGGAGACGGGTTTGTGCGCAGGAGGGCACCTGCACGAAGCCAGCGAAAAACTCGGCTCTCAGCTCTCGGTAATCTGGGTTGCCCCCTTCGTCTGCATGTTGCTCTCCATCGCGATATTTCCCCTGACCGCGCCCCATTTCTGGGAGCACCACTTCGGCAAGATAGCCGTGTTCTGGGGACTGGCCTTCCTTGTGCCCTTCGCTTTCGTCTTCGGCCCGTCTCTCGCTCTTTACGAATTTTTGCACGCCATGATCCTGGAATACATCCCCTTCATCATCCTGCTCCTGGCGCTGTTTACCGTGGCCGGGGGCATACGCCTCAAAGGGACGCTCGCCGGCTCGCCCCCTGTGAACACCGCCATTCTGGCCATAGGAACATGCCTGGCGAGCTGGATGGGCACAACCGGCGCGGCCATGCTTCTGATCCGCCCCCTGCTGCGGGCCAACGCCCACCGCAAATACCGGGTGCACAGCGTGGTCTTTTTCATCTTCCTGGTGGCCAACATCGGAGGCTCTCTCACCCCGCTCGGGGATCCGCCGCTTTTCCTGGGTTTTCTCCAGGGCGTGGACTTTTTCTGGACTTTAACGCACCTTTTCCCATCCACGCTGATCGCCGCCTGCATTCTGCTTGCGCTGTTTTTTGCCGTTGATACGGTACTGTTCGGCAAAGAGGGACGCCCCGCGGCCCCGAACGCCTCAAGCGGAGAAAAACTCGGCCTGGACGGAACGGTCAACTTTCCGCTGCTGGCCTGCATAGTGCTGCTGGTGCTCATAAGCGGCATGTGGAACCCGCATGTGGAATTTACGGTTTACGAGATACATGTGGAGTTGCAAAACCTCCTGCGAGACCTCCTGCTTCTGGGCGTGGCCTGGGTCTCGTGGAAAATTACCTCGCAGGAATGCCGCAAACTCAACGAATTCACCTGGGGACCGATCAAGGAAGTGGCCAAACTCTTCCTTGGCATCTTCATAAGCATGATCCCGGCTCTGGCCATACTGAAGGCCGGCAGCAACGGCGCTCTGGCAAGCCTGATAAATACGGTGAGCGATAACGGACAACCCATCAACGCCATGTTTTTCTGGCTCACCGGCGCGCTTTCAAGCTTCCTTGACAACGCCCCGACCTATCTGGTATTTTTTAACACTGCCGGTGGGCTTTCCGGAGTGAATCCGGAGATGTTCGCCCAACAACTCATGGGGCCGTGGGCACCCACTCTTGCGGCCGTTTCCGCGGGGGCGGTCTTTATGGGGGCGAACTCTTATATAGGCAACGCTCCGAATTTTATGGTGCGTTCCATCGCGGAAGAACTCGGCGTAAAGATGCCCAGCTTTTTCGGCTACATGGCCTGGTCGGTGGGAATTCTCATTCCGGTATTCATCCTGCTGACTTTTATCTTTTTCTAGAGCATTTCACACTTGAAATGCTCTACAAGGATTTGCGGGAAAATCCTTGCCGCGGAACAGGAGCAGGCGGGCCTCGCCCGCCGTAAGCGAACTGTTTCAAGCGTTAAGTGCTCAACCTGCGCGACGGGACAATTTTATCTCACCAGCTTAACCAGTATGAGGGAGCTATGAAAAAAATCGCTGTTTGCTACAAATGGGTGCTTTCAGACGCCGACATCCGCGTCGACGAAAAGACCCGCAGTCTGAACATGGAGAAGTGCAAGTACCAGGTCAACGAATATGACCGCAACGGTCTGGAATGCGGCGTAAAAATCAAAAACGCGTCCGGACGCGAACTCGTGGGGATAACTCTGGGCAAGGACACGGCCTCTTCGGCCAAAGACGCCCTCTCCCGCGGCCTGGACTCCGTCTTCTACCTTGACGACGCCGCCCTTGCCGATATCGACAAAATCGGCGCGGCCAAGGCGTTGGCCGGCATAATCAAAAAAGTCGGCGAAGTGGACGTGGTGATCTGCTCCGAGGCCTCCAGCGACGATTTCGCCCAGCAGACCGGCCCCCGCATCGCGGCCCTCCTGGGCTGGCCTTCGGTGAGCTATGTGACCAAGGTTGAAGTGAGCGGCGACGCCTTCACCCTGGAGCGCAAACTTGACGACGGCATTGAGTGCGTCAGCGTCGCGGCGCCTGTGGTGATCACGATTTCTCCGGAGGTGGGCGAAGCGCCCATTCCGGGGGTCAAAGACATACTCGGGGCCAAAAAGAAACCGGCCAACGCCCTCGCCCTCGGCGACACCGGCCTTTCGGCCGAGTCCCTCAGTCCCGCTATCGCAACAGTCAGCGTTCTCGCTCCCGCGACTTCGCGCAAGAGACAGCGCATGAACCCGGACGGAGTAAGCCTGGATCAGGCCGCCGCCGCCCTTGTCAAAGAACTTTCCCAAGCCGGAATCTTGTAGAAGGAGATCGTCATGCGAGATATATGGATAGTCGCCGAAAATGCCGCCTGGGCCGCGACCCTCGTCAGCGCCGCCAAAAGCCTGGACCAGGACTGCGCCATAACCGCCTTCGTCAGAGGCGATGAAGCGGCCGCAAAAGACGCCGTAACATACGGCGCCGCCTCCGCCTTCGCCCTGCCCCTGCCCGCTGCCGGTCTTTGGGAAGACTACGCCCCGGCGCTGGCGGAAAAAGCCAAGGCGGACAAACCTGCCTTCATCCTGATCAGTTCCTCCCGGCGCGGGCGGGATCTGGCCGCAAAAACGGCCGCCCTGCTCGACGCCCCCAGCTTCAGCGACGCCGCGCAGCTCGCCCTGTCCGGCGATACTTTCAGCTGCGGCACCTCGGTGTTCGGCGGCACGGCCGTGCGCACGGCCTCCACAAGCGCCCCGGTGGTAATAGTCACACTAGGGGCAAAAAGCTATGAACCGGCGGCGGCGGACGCTTCCCGCTCCGGCGCGGTCGCCACTCTTCCGTACAGCGCCGGCGCAGCCAAGGTGACCGAGCGCAAACCGCGCGAAAAACAATCCGTCAATCTCCCTGAGGCCACCAAGGTGGTCGGGGTCGGACGCGGATTCTCCGAAGAAAAAGACCTTGCCGCCGCGCGCGAACTGGCAGCGGCAATCGGCGCGGAAGTCGGATGCTCGCGTCCTATCGCCGAATTCTTCAAATGGATGCCGGAAGAATGCTACGTTGGCATTTCCGGGCAGGTTCTGAAGCCCCAGCTCTATGTCGCCGTCGGCATTTCCGGGCAGGCGCAACACACTTTCGGCGTGCGCGACGCCAAGGTGATCGTCAGCATCAACAAAGATGAGGAATGCCTCATGCACCAGAACGCCGACTACTATATCGTCGGGACCTGGCAGGACGCCATTCCGGCCATCATCAAGGCGGCGAAAGCTTAACAGGGGCACGCCAGGCCGCGAAAACAGCGGGGGATGCAAATCCCCCGCTCTTCTCACCGACAAGGAGAAAAAACATGGCTGATTATGACGCCATAGTCGTCGGCGCCGGCCTCTCCGGCAGCACAGCGGCGTATTGCATGGCAAAAGCGGGCTTGAGCGTTCTCGTTGTGGAACGCGGAGACGCGGCCGGCACGAAGAATGTCACGGGCGGCCGTCTCTACGCCCATAGTTTGGAAAAAATCATTCCGGGATTCGCGGATGAGGCCCCGGTCGAACGCAAGGTGGTGCGCGAGCGCATCTCCATGATGACCGACGAAAGCTGTTTCACCGCGGATTTCAGTTCCTCCCGCTTCCAGAACCCGGCCAGCGCGTCCTATACCGTGCTGCGCGCGGAATTTGATCCCTGGCTTGCCGGCAAGGCCGAGGAGGCGGGCTGTGACGTCGTCTGTCCGGCCGTCGCCGACGAACTTTTGCGGGAAAACGGCAAAATAACGGGCATCAAAGCCGGAGACGACGAACTGACCGCCGAGGTCGTGCTTCTGGCCGATGGGGTTAACAGCCTTCTGGCCCAGAAGGCCGGGTTGAAGAAAGAACTTTCGCCCCATCATGTGGCCGTGGGGGCCAAAGAGGTGGTGGAACTCTCAGGCGGGGTCATCAACGACCGCTTCAACCTGAACGAGGGAGAAGGTCTCGCCCAGCTTTTCGCCGGCTCGCCCTCCCAGGGAATGGTGGGCGGCGGCTTTTTATATACCAACAAAAGCAGCCTCTGCATCGGCATGGTCGTGACTGTGGCCCATATGGCAAAGTCTCCGAACCGTCTGCCCGATATGCTCGAATCCTTCCGACAGAGCCCCGCCCTCAAACCGCTTCTGGAAGGCGGCAAAATCATTGAATACAGCGCCCACCTCGTCCCCGAAGGCGGCATCAACATGACCCCGACATTGAGCGCGGACAACGTGCTCGTATTAGGCGACGCCGCCGGGTTCTGCCTCAACCTCGGATTTACCGTGCGCGGCATGGACTACGCCATAGGCTCCGGCGCGCTCGCGGCGGAAACCGTGATCGAGGCTAAAGAAAAGGGCGATTTCAGTAACGCCGTACTCTGCGGCTATCAGACGCGCCTTGAGAACAGCTTTGTCATGCAGGACATGCGCACGCATAAAAACGCCCCCGATTTCATTGAGCACACCCCTCGCATGTTCAAAGAATACCCGGAACTCGTGGAGAACATCTTCGCGGATATGTTCACGGTGTCCGGGCCCTCCAAACTGATGCTGAAAAAAGCCCTGCCCTATGTCCGCAAGGCCGGGCTGCTCAACCTCATGCTTGACGGATTCAAAGGATCAAGGGCACTGTGATGAACGTCGAACAAAAGCTGTCGATAAACAAATTCGTTGTGGACGAGGGCAACCCCCATATCGTAATCCACCAGGAAAAAATGGATGCGGAGGCCGTAAAGGCCCTGACCGTGGTCTGTCCGGCCGGCCTTTACACGCTGAACGACAAGGGGCAGCTCATCTTTGAAGTCGCCGGCTGCCTTGAGTGCGGCACCTGCCGCGTAGCCGTAGCGCACCTTCCCGGCGCCATGGAATGGAACCATCCGCGTCCCTCGTTCGGCGTGCAGTACCGTTGCGGTTGAAAACACCCCACTGGCGGCGAAGCCGACCGCTTTCCGATGGCCGCACGGAGTTTTGCCGGCGGCCATCAACCGTATGGACTGATGCCAAGTTGCGCTCAAACGAGTTTGAATGCAAGACGCCGGAGTTTTTGAAAAATAAGCAAAGCCTGATTTTCAAAAACTTGCTGCGGAGGCTTCGCCTCCGCCATCCCAA